>NZ_JCALCX010000006.1:0-253025 GCF_059812565.1 Mycobacterium sp. NGS49
TGGGCGTCGGTGGAGGCGCCGATCAACATCCCGATCACCGCGAACTTCACCAACATCGAAATCACTGCGGTCGAGATACCGACGATCCTCATCGACGGTTTCCTCGACCTGCCGTTCGTTCCGTTGCCCATCCCGGGCACGGGTGCCAGCGTCGGGGCGGTTTTCATCGACCTCGGCCCGATCATCATCCACGGCGGCAACACCGCCGAGGGGCCCGATTACCCATGGAAGATCTTCTTCCTGGGCACCGACAACATGACCATCCAGATCGGCAACCCCGGGCCGATCTACCACCCGGTCTTCAACCCCCAGACGGTGATTCGCGCCAACCTGCAGGCGGGTGGCGGTCCGGTCTACATCCCGCTCATCGACGTCAAACCCATGCCGGGCTTCTTCAATGCCAGCACCGGTTTCTCCTCGGGCTTCCTGAACTGGGGTGCCGGCGGTGCTTCGGGTCTGATGAACTTCGGAAGCGGTTCGGGCATCTTGAACGTCGCCACCGGACTGGTGGGCAACTCGGGCCTGCTCAACTACGGGTCGACGTTGTCCGGGTTCGCCAACCTCGGCGACACCATCTCAGGTTTCTTCAACACCGGCACGGCCGTGCCGGCCAATCTGTCCGGCTTCAACCAGGTGGGCACCGATCTGTCCGGATGGTTCCGCGACGGATCGGCGTCGACCAACTTCAACCTGGGCCTGGCCAACCTCGGATATCTCAACCTGGGCGGCGCGAACCTCGGTGCCTACAACCTGGGCAGCGCCAACCTGGGCGACTTCAACCTCGGCAACGCCAATATCGGCAGCTACAACCTCGGCGGTGCCAACATCGGCAGCGGTAACTTCGGTTGGGCCAACATCGGCGGCGGCAACATCGGCTTCGCGAACTCGGGCCCCGGCCTGTCCGCCGCGCTGCAGAACTTCGGCTTCGGCAACACCGGCAACGGCAACGTCGGCTTCGGCAACACCGGCGTCAACAACATCGGTTTCGGCAACACCGGTGAGGGCAACATCGGCATCGGCCTGACCGGAAACGCCCAGACCGGCTTCGGCGGTTTCAACTCCGGCACCGGCAATGTCGGTCTGTTCAACTCGGGCACCAACAACTTCGGACTGTTCAACTCCGGCGAAGGCAACTGGGGCATCGGCAACTCCGGTCGTTACAACACCGGCCTGTTCAACGCGGGCGCCGTCAACTCCGGCGTGTTCAACTCCGGCGCGGTGAACACCGGCATCGGCAACGCCGGGGACTACAACACCGGCTTCTACAACACGGGCAACACCAACACCGGCAGCTTCAACTCGGGCAACTACAACACCGGCGGCTTCAACCAGGGCGACTACAACACGGGCTACTTCAACACCGGCGACGCCAACACCGGCGTCCTGAACTCCGGTGACGTCAACACCGGCGCCTTCATCGCCGGCAACTACAGCAACGGCCTACTGTGGCGAGGCGACTACCAAGGTCTGTTCGGGTTCAACTATCAGACCACCATCCCCGAGTTCCCTTGGGACTACACCCTGCACGCCGACATCGACGTCCCGATCGAAGCCCAGATCAACTCGGTGGTCACCGACTGGTTGACGATCTCCGAGTTCCCGATAGACACCACGCTGCAGATCGTGCTGTGCTTCCTCTACATCCCCGGTGTCGGTTGCGTGATACCCATCTCGTTCCCGGTCAGCTTCGACGAATCGGCGGGCGCATTCAAGATCGAACCCATCTTCATCATCGACGGCGCACAGGTGATCACCGAAAACATCACCAACCCCATCGACATGGCGGGTGCCGGCACCCTGGGGCCCTTCACGTTCGGTTTCGGCTACCAGCAGCCCCCGGGATTCTTCAACTCGGGCACCACCCCGTCCTCGGGCTTCTTCAACTCCGCCGGCGGTGCGTCCGGGTTCTTCAACGCCGCCAACGGCGCCGTCTCCGGCTTCGGAAACCTCTTCCCCGAGACCTCTGGTCTGCTGAACGCAGGTGGCGCGGGCAACTCCGGTTTCCAGAACTGGGGCAACCTGCAGTCGGGTTGGGCCAACGTGGGCAACACCATCTCCGGGCTCTACAGTGCGAGCATCCTCGGTCTGATGACCGAGGCCGCAATCTCGGGTATCGGAAACTTCGGGAGAGAGATCGCAGGCTTGTTCCAGAGCAACGTCCCGTAGCCGCGACCGTCTTGTCTTGAACTATCAAAAACTTGTCTTCTACCGTCAAGACAGTTGAGGCGGGGGTGCCGCAGAGTGTGTCCAGACCGGCTGACCCGGGAGGAGCACACATGGAATTGATGTCACCCGTCGACGCGCTGTTCTTGTCGGCGGAGTCACGCGAACATCCGCTGCACCTCGGGGCGCTGCAACTGTTCGAGCCGCCCCCTGGGGCGGGCCGCGGGTTCGCTCGGGAAACGCACCGGGCGATGCTGGAATGCCGCGCGGTCGCCCCGCTGTTCCGCAAGCGCCCCAGTTCTTTTCACGGTGCGCTGACCAATGTGGGCTGGTCGACAGATGACGACGTGGATCTCGGCTACCACGTTCGGCGCTCCGCCCTGCCCGCCCCGGGCCGGGTGCGGGACCTGCTCGACCTGACCTCGCGACTGCATGCCAATCTGCTGGACCGGCATCGTCCGTTGTGGGAAACGCACGTGATCGAAGGGCTTCGGGACGGCCGCTTGGCGGTCTACTCGAAGATGCACCATGCTCTGGTTGACGGGGTATCGGGGCTGGCGCTGATGCGGCGATCGCTGTCCACCGACCCCGACGACGCGGGTTTTCGCGCCACCTGGACCCCGGTGCCCAAGCGCACACCGCGGGCGACCGAGACCCGCGGACTGGTGCGACAGATCGGGGGCCTGGCGGGATCGGTTGCCGGACTGGCCCCGTCGACGCTGCGGGTGGCGCGGGCGGCGCTGCTGGAACAGCAACTCACGCTGCCCTTCGGTGCGCCCCGCACCATGCTCAACGTCGCCGTCGGGGGTGCGCGCCGCTGCGCCGCGCAGTCCTGGGGGTTGGATCGGGTCAAAGAGATCAAAAACGTTGCGGGAGTGAGCCTCAACGACGTCGTGCTGGCCATGTGCGCCGGTGCGCTGCGGGGCTTTCTCGACGAGTACGACGCGTTGCCGGATACGCCGCTGGTGGCCATGGTCCCGATGAGTCTGCGTAACGAGCGAGATGCGCTCGGCGGCAACATGGTTGGGGCAGTGCTGTGCAATCTTGCCACGCACCTCGATGATCCCGCGCAACGCCTGCAAGCCATCCACACCTCGATGTGTGACAACAAGAAGGTGCTGTCGCAACTTCCGCGAGCGCAGGCGCTGGCACTGTCACTGCTGCTGTTGAGCCCCGCCGCGCTGAACACGCTGCCGGGCCTGGCCAAGGCCACTCCGCCGCCGTTCAACGTGTGCATTTCGAATGTGCCGGGGATCCGAGAACCGCAGTACCTCAACGGCGCCCGGCTGGTCGGCAACTACCCGATGTCGCTGACGCTCAATGGGCAGGCGCTCAACATCACGCTGACCAGCACCGCGGACCGCCTCGATTTCGGGTTGGTGGGATGCCGGCGCAGCGTTCCGCACTTGCAGCGGCTGCTCAGCCATCTGGAGACGTCCCTGAAGGAGCTGCAACGAGCCGTCGGGCTATGAGGTGTGACCCGCCTGTCTCGTTGCGGTAGGACGCCGGGCCCGCGCCGAACCACCGTTTACACGAGCGGGTCAGCACACTCTGTTCCGCGTAACCCAATTCGCGGGCGAGGTGGGACAGACTGATGGCGGTGGTCCGCAGATAGCGGTCTGCGGTGTCCCTGCGCACCTCGTCGACCAGGCCCGCGAACGTGGCGCCCCGATCAGCCAGCCTGCGCTGCAACGTTTTCGGATGCAGGTGGAACTGGTGAGCGACCACGTCAAGGGTCGCGGCGCCGGTGGGCAACAGCTGCCGGACGATGGTGCGCACCGACTCCACGATCCCGGCACCCACCGGAGTGATGGTGCTCAGATAGTCCACGACCGCGCGGTGGGCCAGGTCGTCACGGTTCAGTGGGCGGGCCAGGTCGGCGGTGCGGACGGTGAAACCCGCGGTGCGTTCGGCGAAGTAGGTCTTACAGCCAAAGTAGTTGGCGTAAAGGGCTTTCGGAGTGAGCGGCTCATGGGGCAGGTGCACCGACAGGCCGGTGAAGTTCGCGCCCATCAGCAGGCGGAACACCCCCAGGGAGACACCGAGTGCCAGTTCCATCGTCTGCGGACACGCGATGGCCTCGTCGAGCAGGAACTCGAGACTCATGAAGGACCGTTTCGGGTCGGCCAGTGGCGCTATGGAGAGGACGATCGCGGGGCTGTATGCCGCCATGAAAGTACTGAAGATGGCCAGCGCATCGGCCACCGTGGCCGCGGTGCGTGCGGCCACGCCCACCGGCCCCAGCATCTCGATGCCTTGGCGCTGCGCCAGTCGCCGCCCGAAATCCGGTGTGCCGGTGACTTCGGCGGCCGTTTCAAGCGCCCTGATGGTGGCCCGGATGGGAATGAACGCGTCATAGTTGCCGACATCCTGCTCCCGGATTCCGATGGATCGCAGCAGGGCGGCCGGGTCGCCACCCAATTGCGCGACCAGCTTCGGGTAGTTGGACAGTGCGGTCCCACGCACCACGGACATGTCTCGCATTGTCAAAACGTTGTCCCCTGGTGTCAAGAGTCGCAGGAAAACTGCCGCGGTTCCGGTCGCCCTTCGCGATCGGGTGCGCGCGCAGTGTCGAGATCGGCGTTCCTTCCCGCACGAGGTGCACAGTCAAAGCAGCAGCCGCACAATGAAATTCAGAAGCGCAGCCGGCTGTTCGGTCACGGCCGGTCGAACAACGAAGCAGCGCCGGGCCGGCGGCGATCTACCCGTGGCGGGCGGCGGGACGGGCCGAGGGACTAACGTCCCCGAATTTCAGAACACCTTTCCATTGTGTGGGATTCTCGGGGTGTAATAGCTGGCATGGAACTGATGATGCCCACCGACTCGATGTTTCTGTTCACCGAATCGCGGGAGCATCCCTTGCACGTGGGCGGTCTGTCGCTGTTCCAGCCCCCGGACGGCGCCGGCCCCGAATTCGTCCGGGAGTTCTACGACAAGTTGGTGGCCAACGACGAGTTCCAGCCCACGTTCCGCAAGCACCCCGCGACGATCGGCGGTGGCATCGCGCGCGTCGCCTGGGCCTACGACGACGAGGTCGACGTCGATTACCACGTCCGGCGCTCGGCCCTGCCGTCGCCGGGACGCGTGCGCGATCTGCTCGAGCTGACCTCGCGACTGCACACCAGCCTGCTGGACCGGCACCGACCGTTGTGGGAGTTGCACATCGTCGAGGGACTCAACGACGGGCGATTCGCCATGTACACCAAGATGCACCACGCCCTGATCGACGGGGTGTCGGCGGTGAAGCTGATGCAGCGCACGATGTCGACCGATCCCGACGACACCCAGGTGAAGGCGATATGGAACCTGCCGCGACCGCCGCGAACGCCGAAACCGAAATCCGGCGGGTCGAACCCGCTGAACGCCTTGTTCAAGGTGGCGGGATCGGTGAAAGGGCTTGTCGGCGTGGCCCCGTCCACCCTGAAGCTGGCTCGGGCGGCGCTGTTCGAGCAGCAGTTGACGCTGCCGCTCGCCGCGCCGCACACCATGCTGAACGTCAAGGTGGGCGGCGCCCGCCGCTGCGCCGGCCAGTCGTGGCCGCTGGACCGCGTCAAGGGCGTCAAAGCGGCCGCGGGCGTCACGGTCAACGACGCGGTGTTGGCGATGTGCGCCGGCGCGTTGCGCTACTACCTGATCGAACGGGATGCGCTGCCGGACGCGCCGCTGGTTGCCATGGTGCCGGTGAGCCTGCGTTCGGAAGCCGACGCCGACAGTGGCGGCAACAAGGTGGGCAGCATCCTGTGCAACCTGGCCACCGACGTCGAGGATCCGGCGAAGCGGCTGGAGATCATCGCCGAGTCGATGCGCCGCAACAAGAAGGTGCTCGCGGAACTGCCGTCGTACCAGGTGCTCGCGCTGTCGGCACTCAACATGGCGCCGCTGGCGCTGGCGGGGGTGCCCGGGTTCCTGTCCGCGGTGCCGCCGCCGTTCAACATCGTCATCTCCAACGTGCCCGGCGTGGGGGACCCGCTGTACTACGGCGGTGCCCGCCTCGACGGGAGTTACCCGCTCTCCAACATTCCGGACGGTCAGGCGCTCAACATCACCCTGGTCAACAACGCCGGCAACCTGGACTTCGGGCTGGTCGGGTGCCGCCGCAGCGTGCCGCACCTGCAGCGGTTGCTGGCGCACCTGGAGACGTCGCTGAAGGATCTGGAGCAGGCCCTCGGGGTCTGAGAGTTCATGCCGAAGTTGAGCGCGGGTCTGCTGCTGTACCGCGCCGGCGACGGGGTGGTCGAGGTACTGATCGCTCACCCGGGCGGACCGTTCTGGGCACGCAAGGACGACGGGGCCTGGTCGATCCCGAAAGGGGAGTACGACGACGGCGAGGACCCCTGGACCGCGGCGCAGCGGGAATTCGCCGAAGAGCTCGGCTTGCCGGTCCCCGACGGCCCCCGAACAGATTTCGGGCCAATCAGGCAACCCAGTGGCAAGGTGGTGACGGCCTTCGCGGTTCGGGCCGACCTCGACACCACCGATGCACGCAGCAATACCTTCGAGATGGAGTGGCCGCGCGGCTCGGGCAAGGTCCGGGAGTTCCCCGAGGTCGATCGCGTGAGCTGGTTTCCGGTGGCGCAAGCCCGGGCCAAGCTGCTGAAGGGCCAGCGGGTTTTCCTGGATCGCTTGATGGCGCATCCCGACCTGGCGGGATTATCCGAGGGGCATTGAGCGGCGGCGCCTATTGCGCCGCACCACCACCAGCAGCACCACCGCAGCCACGGTAACCGTCACCGCGAATCCGGCGAGCCACCCCAGCGCCGGCGGGACCGCGACGTCGTCGTTGAGGACGATCACCTGCCGGTACGGATCGTCGTTGGCGGCGTCGCCGAACGTGAAATCCGTTGTAATCGACGATGGGCGGGCGATATCCACCTGCGTCTTGGTCACATACGAGCCATGGTCCGCGGTCAGTTCACGCAGCAGCGGGTCGGGCGTCTCACCGGGGATCCTGCCGGCGAATCCGACCGTCGTTGTCTGCGTGGACTTGTCGGCGTCGGTGCGCTGCTGCCGGTGATCGGAAAGCGTGAAGACGGTGACGTGTTGCGGCTGCGGGGCCGCGACCGACAGGCGCATCGGATACACCAGATTCGGCGATCCGAAGGTCAGGCGGACCGGATCCAGTCCACCCACGATGGGGGCGGTGCCCGTCAGCCGGATCGCCACGAACGACCAGCCGTCGCGTACGTACGGATGCATCGCCTGCAGCACCGCCGGCCGGACGGCATAACCGTTGTCCGCCAACCACTTCTGCAGGCCATCCAGGTCACCGCCGGCCAGCGTGGTGGCCTCCAGCGGTCCCAGTCGCACCCGGCTCACCACACCGGGGGCACGGGCTCCCGCCAGTGCGCCCTCTTGCGCCGAGGCGGGCCCGGTGCCGAGTGTCCAGTGCCGCTGGTGGCGGATCTGCGGCGCGGTGAGTCGGTCCAACTCCGTGAACGTGGCCTTGTCGGCGGCGGCCACGGTGGCGGGCGTCGGAGTGGGCACCACCAGCGCGACATTGTCGGTGGTGGCGTCCAGCACCAGCTGCATCACCACCGTCTCGGTCGCGCCATTCCAATGCACCAGCGCCACTTCGTGATTCATGGTTGCGCTGCCGCCGGACGGGGCGATTGCCGCGCCGCAGGCGCATGCTTGGCCGGGCGCCGACAGCGGCAACATGGCCGCGAGAACCATGGCGACGATTCCCAAGAACATCCCGAACCGGCACACCCGACGCACCGCCATCTCGCCGATGCTACGCGGTGCGCAACCCCGGACAACCGCGTTCGGTGTCAACCCGCAGGCACAATGGCGTCCATGACGCGCACCGAACCCGCCGAATCCCAGACGTTGCTGCTGCAGCTACTGGACCCGGCCAGCCGGGCCGACCCGTACCCGGTGTGCGCCGAGTTGCGTGAGCGGGGTCCGCTGATACTGCCGGGCGGGAACTTCGTGCTCTTCTCGACCTACCGGGACTGTGACGACGTGCTGCGCCATCCATCGTCGAGCAGCGACCACCTGCAATCGACGGCGGCCCGGCGGATGGCCGAGGCCGATCGGTCGATGCGCAGGGAGACACCGCCCGGCTTCCTGTTCCTCGATCCGCCCGATCACACCCGGCTACGCAGGCTGGTCAGCAAGGCGTTCGCACCCAAGGTGGTGGCCGGGCTGCAACCGGAGATCGACGCGCTGGTAGGCGCCCTGCTCAATCGCATCGCCGAGCAGGGCAGCTTCGACGTGGTCGCCGACTTCGCCTACCCGCTCCCGGTCGCCGTCATCTGCCGGTTGCTCGGGGTACCGCTCGAGGACGAGCCGCAGTTCAGCCGCGCCTCGGCGGTGCTCGCCAAGTCGCTGGACCCCTTTTTCACCGGCGATCAGGCCGACGAGCTGAACGAGCAGCTGGATGCCGGCGCGCGACTGCGGGAGTACCTACACGGACTGATCGCGCGGCGCCGGTCGAAGCCCGGGACGGACCTGTTGTCGGCGCTGGTTGCGGTGAACGAGTCCGGCGATCAGCTGACAGAGGAGGAGATCGTTTCGACTTGTGTGTTGCTGCTGGTCGCCGGTCATGAGACCACGGTGAACCTGATCGGCAACGCCATCCTGGCGATGCTGCGCGACGGCCGGCAGTGGGCGGCACTGGGCGCGGACGCCGGCTGCGCGGCGGCGATTGTCGAGGAAACCCTGCGCTATGACCCGCCGGTGCAACAACTCACGCGAATTGCCCTCGGCGACATCATGATTGGTGACACTCAGGTGTCCGACGGTGACATCATGATGTTGCTGTTGGCCGCCGCCCACCGGGATCCCGCCGAATATGATCGGCCCGACACCTTCGACCCGGGGCGAGGGACGTTGCGGCACTTGGGGTTCGGACGCGGCGTTCATTATTGCCTGGGTGCGCCGCTGGCCAGGCTGGAAGCCACCGCAGCATTGTCGGCACTGACCGCCCGCTTCCCGCAGGCCCGACTGGCCGGCGAACCGTCCTACAAGCCGAACGTCACCCTGCGCGGGTTGTCGGCGCTGACCGTCGCGGTCTAGGTGCCGTTGCGTCCCGGACTGCTGCCGGCCATGTTGATCATCAGCGGTATCGGAGTGGCGATCGGCCGGAGGGCTTCGGCGTCCTGGTAGACGCCGATGGTGTACTCGCCCGTGGTCTCGATGGCGAACGAAAGCTGCGGTGTGAAGCACCGGTACTTGGAGGGCCTGTCCTCGTCCGGCCACTGCCAGGCCGAACGGACGGTGCCGCGGATCGTGCCGCCGGGGTCTTTGCAGACGACGAACAACTCGGGATCGAAATCACCGCCGGCGGGTGCGTGGACCACCAGGACAAGCGGGACCGTCAGCCATACCGGGGTCTGGTTGACCTCATAGCTGGTGATCGGCACGCGTGTCGCGTCGATGGCGGAGTCGTCGATGTTGGCGGAGCCCGCCACGAGCAATGCGGCTACATGCATCACGACATCTTAAGGGCGACGGGCGGCTGTGCCTGCCTATTCGGTGGGCTCGGCGAAAGTTTCCCCGCCGGGCTGCTCCGGCTCGGCCAACAGGATCGACATCGGCACCGGTGTGGACAGCTCGAACTTGCCCTCGGCGTCGTAGTAGACGCCCAGGGTGTACTCGCCCTCGGTCTGCACCGGGAAGGAGAGTTCCTGCGTGAAGCACCGGTATTTGGAAGCGCGGTTTCCGTCATCCGGCCAGTGCCACGCTGCCCGCAGCGACCCGCGCGGAGTTCCGGCCGGGTCCTTGCACACGACATGGATTTCGGGGTCGTAGTCTCCACCCGCCGGAGCATGCACCACCAGCACTACCGGAACCGTTGCCCACAAAGGCATTTGATCGACCTGAAACCACGCCATCGGGATGCACGTGGCGTTGATGGCGCCCTGCTGGTCGAACGCGGCACTACCCGGGACGAACAGTGCGGACACGTTCAGCATTTCGACATCTTAAGGGCAGTGTTCGTCGTCGACGGCATCCGCCGGGAAGCTAGGTACCCAGTCCGGGCACGATGTCGCCCAGGCTGCAGGTGAGGGGTTGGTCGAGCTGGTCGTAGGTGCATGAGCGTGGGTCGCGGTCGGGGCGCCACCGGCTGAACTGAGCGGTGTGGCGGAACCGCGCACCCTCCATGTGGTCGTAACGGACTTCGACCACCCGCTCGGGTCGCAGCGGTACGAACGAGAGGTCTTTGCCCGCGTTCCACCGCGAGAACTCGTTCTTGCGCGGAGTCCGTTCGCCGGCCTCGTGCGCCGCCCAGTTCCACGGATGGTCGTCGAAGCCGCTCACCAACGACTGCAACTCGGTGAACAGTCGCCTGCGCTCGGCCATCGGAAAGGCACCGATCACTCCGACCGAAGCGAGTTGTCCGTCGTCCTGGTACAGCCCGAGCAGCAACGACCCGATCGCGTCCGGGCCGGATTTGTGGACCCGGTAGCCCGCTACCACGCAGTCGGCAGTGCGCTCGTGCTTGATCTTGAACATCACGCGTTTGTCCGGCTGGTAGGTGACGGTCAGCGGCTTGGCGATTACGCCGTCCAGCCCGGCGCCCTCGAACTCTTCGAACCAGCGCTGCGCGACCGCCCGGTCGGTGGTCGCGGGCGTGACGTGGACGGCGGGCCCCGACTCGTCGAGCGCTTCGACCAGAGCGGCGCGGCGCTCGCTGAACGGGCGCCTGGTGTAGTCGTCGTCGGCCAATGCCAGCAGGTCGAACGCGATGAAGGAGGCCGGGGTCTGCTGCGCCAGCATCCGCACCCGCGAATCGGCGGGGTGGATGCGTTGTTGTAGCGCCTCGAAGTCCAGGCCCCGGTCCGTCGCGATGACGATCTCGCCGTCGATCACGCAGCGCAGCGGCAGTTCTGCGCGGATGGCCGCGACCAGCTCCGGGAAGTAGCGTGTCATCGGCCGCTCGTTGCGACTTCCCAGCTCGACCTCGTCGCCGTCGCGGAAGCAGATGGAGCGGAAGCCGTCCCACTTGGGCTCATACGACGCGTCCGGCGGGATCGCCTTGACTGACTTGGCCAACATCGGCGAGACCGGCGGCATCACGGGTAAGTCCATTGCTTCATTCTGGCGTGCGGCATGCTGGACTGTGGATATGGCTGCTGCAGCAGAAGAACTCGACGTCGACGGCATCGCCGTCCGGGTGACCAATCGCGACAAGATCTACTTCCCGAAACTCGGCGCCAACGGCACCAAGGGGCAGTTGATCGACTATTACGCCGCCGTGTCCAAGGGCCCGATGCTGGCCGCGCTGCGCGACCGTCCCACCCACTTGCAGCGCTTCCCCGACGGCATCGACGGCGAGGAGATCTACCAGAAGCGGGTGCCGCAGCACCATCCCGACTACCTGCAGACCTGTCGGGTGACGTTCCCGTCCGGCCGCACTGCGGATGCGCTGAAGGTCACCCATCCCGCGGCGATCGTGTGGGCGGCGCAAATGGGCACCGTCACGTTGCACCCGTGGCAGGTGCGGTGCCCCGACACCGAACATCCCGACGAGTTGCGCATCGACCTGGACCCGCAGCCGGGCACCGGTTTCGAGGAAGCGCGCACGGTCGCTGTGGAGGTGTTGCGGCCGCTGCTCGACGAACTCGGATTGACGGGTTATGCCAAGACCTCGGGGGGACGCGGCGTGCATGTGTTCCTGCGGATCGCCACCGATTGGGACTTCATTCAGGTGCGCCGGGCGGGTATCGCGCTGGCGCGTGAGGTCGAACGGCGGGCACCCGAGGCGGTCACCACCTCGTGGTGGAAGGAAGAGCGGGGCAAACGAATCTTTCTCGACTTCAATCAGAACGCCCGCGACCGCACCATGGCCTCGCCGTACTCGGTTCGACGCACCCCGATCGCGACCGTGTCGACACCGCTGAGCTGGGCGGACTTGTCCGGTGCCGACCCCGACGACTACACCATGGCCACGGTTCCCGACCTGGTCGCGCGCCGCGAAGACCCGTGGGCCGGGATGGACGGGGACGCCCAGTCGATCGCGGTGTTGCTGGACATGGTCGAGGCCGACGCGGAGCGCGGACTGGGCGACATGCCCTATCCGCCGAACTACCCGAAGATGCCGGGCGAGCCCAAGCGGGTGCAGCCTTCCCGGGACACCGACCGCAAGAAGTGAGATAACCGGTTGCGCCGGCCGGTCCACGCTTATCCTGTGAGCCGGACTCTTGCGAGGCGGGTGAGATGGATCTACATCTGGCGGCGAAGACCGCCGTCGTCACCGGAGCGAGCAAGGGCATCGGACTGGCGGTGACCAAAGCTCTGGTCGGTGCCGGGGCTCATGTGGTGGCCGGGTCCCGAACGCCCGGCAAGGAACTGCCGGCCTTGGAAGAGGCCGGGCAGGTGACGTACGTATCGGTGGACTTGTCCCGGCCCAATGAGGCCGAGGAGCTGATCGCCGCCGCCGCCCGCCGGGGTGGGGTCGACATCCTGGTCAACAACGTCGGCGGGGCCACCGCCCGCCCGGAGGGGTTCGCGGGCATCACCGACGAGCAGTGGCAGGCGTCCTGGGATCTGAACATGATGGGCATCGTGCGGCCCACCCGCGCGGCGCTGCCGGAGATGCAGCGGCGCGGCGGCGGAGTCGTCGTCGTCATCGGTTCCATCAACGCGTACTACCCCGGCCCGGTGACCTACGACTACTGCGCCACCAAGGCCGCCGTCACCAATCTGGCCAAGGCGCTGTCGAAAGAGTTGGGCCCCTTCAATATCCGGGTCAACTCGATCAGCCCGGGGCTCGTGCTGACCGAGAAATGGACAGTGGGGGGCCTAGCGGAAGGATTGGCCGCGGCCAACGGGGAACCCGCCGACGACGTCCTGACCGCCATCCTGGAAGACACTCCGACCGGGCGCTTCACTACTCCGCAGCAAGTGGCCGACCTCGTCGTCTTTCTCGCCAGCGACCGTGCCGGCAACATCAACGGAGCCGACTACCGCATCGATGGCGGGTTTGTCGGCACGTTGTGAGCGGCGGCCTTCTTCAGCTCTTGGTAGGCCTGCAGCGTGTGGTGGGCGAGTTGCGAGATGTCGTCGAACACCGCGGCGTTGCCGACGAAACCGAAGTTCATGCTGTCGTGATAAGACGCCAAGGTGGCGTTGAGCCCGATTGACGCCGCCAGCGCGGAGACCGGGTAGATGCCCATCAGCCGGGCACCGTTGAGATAGCGGGGCTCCTTGACGCCTGCCACGTTGGAGATCACCAGGTTGCATGCCGGGTGCGCCACGCGGTCCAGGTGCGTGGACGCGCCCACCCCGGCGAGCGCGACCAGTCCGACGGCGTAGGTCATCGCCGCCTCCTTCGACATGGCGGCCAGTTCCTTCTTCGCGGCGGCCACTGAGGTCGTCACCTGGCGGATCCGGTCCGACATCTCGGCGCAGGGTTCACCGAGGCGCACGAACAGCGCCGACACCCGGGTGCCGATCGCCGTGTCGTCGCCGGCGCGCAGCGAAACCGGGCACATCGCGATCAGCGGGTGGCCGAAGGCGCGTCCAGTCTCGCGCAGATAGGCATGCAGTCCCGCGTCGACGACGCTGACCGCGACGTCGTTGAGAGTGGCCCCGAAGTGCCGGCCGACGTCATGCATCTCCTCGAGCGGAAGCGACAGGGTCGCGAAGCTGCGCCCGATTTTGAGTGGCTCGTTGGTGGGTGCGTGGTGCGCCGCGAACGGCATGCTGCCTTCGAGATGGGCTCCCACGAGACCGGCGAACACCTTGCGCAACGCGCTCACCGAAACCTGGTTGAGCGTTTCGACCGTGGTGATTGCGCCGCGGATCGAGTCCGTGATTCGGCCGAGGATGGGCGTCGGCGGGTGGGGTGCCGGAGGCGGCACTTCGAGTGCGAACGCGGGCGTGGGAATGGTGGGCTCAGCGGAAGTGCTCAGGCCGTCGTAGAGCCGCTTCAGTCCGGACTCGCCGTCGATGATGCAGTGATGAGTCTTGGTGTAGACGGCGAACATTCCGTCCGGCAGTCCATCGATCACCCAACAGCGAAACAGCGGCCGGCTCCGGTCGAGTTGAGCCTCGTGCAGGTCGGCGACCAGTCGGAGCAGGTCGTCGTAGGACGCCCCGGCGGGCAGCGCGAGGTGCTCGACGTGATAGTGCGGATCCCAGTCGTCGACCTCGCGGAAATGCGGACCGCCCCGGCTCAGTAGTTCCGGGATGTAGTTGAACGGCGGCTGCGGCGAACAACCCCGGTACGCGTCCACGACCTCGCGCACCAGGTACTTGTGGCCGGTCGGCTTCTTGAACAGCAGCATCGCGCCGACGTGGGTCGTGCTGCCCGGCGACTCGATCAGCAGCCAGGAAAGGTCCAGCGGCGGAATCGGTTTGGTCATGACGCATCTCCTGTTTAGCTGAGATGCTGCGCGCACCGGACAATCGCCACGAGGGCATTTGGGCCCTGCTTGCGCATTCCTAAGTCACTATTGTCGGCGGCGCCGGGCAAGGCCGTGCGTTTCGTGGGCACATCGGCTGAGCCGAGTCGATGCCGTGAACCGGCACCTCCGTTTCCGTGCCGACCGGGGCGGGTATCTTTACGCTCAAAATCGCACCGGGAGGAAATCGTGGCGGTCGGATTCAAAGATGTCATCAAGTCCAAGTACCTGCTGCTGACGACCTTCACCAAGGATGGTCGGCCCAAGCCGACCGCTATCTGGGGCGTGCCGGACGGCGACCGGTTGCTCGTCATCACCGACGACGAATCGTGGAAAGTCAAGCGAATCCGCAACACTCCGCGGGTGACGATCGCCAAGAGCGGGGCACTGGGCAAACCGAAGAGTGACGAAGTCGAGGCCGTCGCCCGCGTCCTGCCGAAGTCCGAAACGCGACAGGTCTACAACGCGGTCTTGCGGCGGTACTGGTATCACGCCTGGTGGTTTCTGCCCCACTCGATCGTGCGCGGCGGTATCGACAAGGTGCATGTCGGGCTGGAGGTTCGCCCGGCCACCTGAGCGAGAGCTGTCACCATGGAGTGGTGACCACTGCAATCGTCCTGGTGATCTTGGTGTTGCTGGGACTGGGCATCGTCATCAACGGGCTGCTTCGGCTCCGTAGATGGCTGAACAACGCCCCACCGGGCCCGGAAACCGTGGAACCTCCCGACCTCTAGGCGCTGCGCAATTTCGCTCGGCGAGCCGCGCCACCCGGGCCCGGCGGCACTTATCCGCTGACCTTCCGGAAGGCCGCGACCGTGTCGGCCACAGTGTCACGAGCATCCCGATAGGTGATGCCCAGTTCCTGCTCGCTGGGCGAATCGTCGGATTTCGGCATCTGCGTGTAGTACTGCATGCCGGCGCCGGTGACCGGGTTGTCGAAGGGCAGATAAGGCCCAGCGAGATCCAGCACACTGCCGGCCACCCGAAGGACGGTGTCGGGGATCGGGACCGCGATCATGGGGGTGTCGGCGACCTGGCGCAGCATCTTGGCCAGTTCCGTCACCGGCACCCGGTGTCCGCCGGCCATGTACCGGCGGGGTCCGCGCCCGGACTCCAGCAGCGCCACGTGCAGGGCGGCCAGGTCTCGGGCGTCGACGATCAACCAGGCGGCATCGCGGCCCGGGATCGCATGCATCTGCAGCGTGGCCCGCACACCTTCACCGGCCTCACCGAACTGGTCGCCGACCGGGGGGCCCAGCACCATCCCCGGGTAGGTGATCGTCACCGGCGCCCCGGCGTCCTGCAGGCCGCGGGCATAGATTTCCACCTGCGCCTTGGACGTTCCGTAGCCATCGGTGCCCCCGACGACGGGCAGGTCCGCCGACAGCGTGTCCAGGTCGGGATGAAACAGAGCCGTGAAACTCGATACATGGATGATCGGGTCGAGGCCGAGTTGCACCGCTTGCCCCAGAACATTTCCGGCGCCCTGCATGTTGGTGCTCAGCATTTCCGGAGCCTGACGCGGATCCGTGGCCACCAGCGCGGCGCTGTGCACCACGGCGTCGCACCCGGTAAGGGCCTCGCGCACCGAGTCCCGGTCTTTGATGTCGCCCGCGACGTAGTCCGACACATCCACGCCGAGTGCGCCCACCGATGTCTTCAGCTTCGCCGGTGTTCGCACCAGGAAGCGGACGGAGTGACCCGCATCGGCAATCGCCTTCGCGGTCCATCCGCCGACAAATCCGGTGCCACCGGTTACCAGTACGCGCATGGGTGCGATTCTCCAATGCAGGCTCGAACGCTCGCGCGCCGGGGCTAGAGCCGGCCGGCGGCGAAGTCGGCCCCCTGATCGACTTGGCCGTTGACCGGGTAGGAAGTGTGTGCCACCGGGCTGCTGCCGGCACCGCAGATGCCGTCACCCGGTGCGCACAGCTCGAGCGTCTTGGGTTGGTATGACGGGCCGATGACGATCGGTGGCGCCCCGTACCGGCTCAGCAACTGATCCGACGGAGTGCCGAACATGACCACCGCCGCGACGTGGTTGGCCACCTCCGGCGACAACGGAGCGGGCACCGCTGCGGCGGGCACGCCGGGCGGTACGGCAGCGGAGGTGACGAAACCGGAAACGGCGGCGCCCTGCGAGTATCCGCCCACGACCGCCCTGGTTCTCGGGCAGTTCGTCGTCATCGACTGCAGGTGGGCCCCCTCGTCACGAATTCCGTCGATGACACTCACCGGGAAGTCCGGGTTGGAGAAATCGGTGCCGGCTCGATAATTGACCGCATACACCCCCAGTGACCGGGCTCCGATTCTCGACCGCAGGGCCTCGACGAAGGCTGCTCCGATACCGCCGACGCCCGGCGCCTCACCGCTCCCGCGCGCGAACACCACTTCGACGTCAGGACATGGTTCGGCAGCCGCCGACGGAGCCGGAACACCCAGCAGCACGGAGGTACTCACCGTCGCTGCGATTCCGGCGGCCGCAGCCGGCCGCCGAGTCCACCGCATGATTCGTGGCTTCATGGGAACATCCTTCACCGCTCAATCAAAACAAAGCTGTCCCAAGCGGATTCGACCGAACCGCGCGGGACAGCTTTGTGGTCGCTGCAACCCCACTAGTCGGAAAAGATTGCAGCTCAGCGCACTTACTTCTTGAAGGCGTCCTTCACCTTCTCGCCGGCGTCCTTCAGACTGGACTTGGCTTGGTCGCCGCGGCCTTCGTTCTCGGTACTCCGGTCACCGGTGGCCCGGCCGACGGCTTCTTTCGCCTTGCCGCCGATGTCCTCGATCTTGTTCTTTGCCTTGTCTGTGGCGCTCATACGGATCCGGCTCCTTGTTCGCTTATTGCCTGACGGCTACGGGTACCCGGCAGACGCGGGTTGCGAAACCCGTGACTTCAGTACCGCGCCCGACGGCGCCGTAATGCGTTTCGGACATCCAGGCCGGTGTCCTTGAGGTTCGCCTTCACCTGATCCATTTTGCCTTCTCGGCGGGTACGCCGGTTGCCGGAGAGTCGGCCGACAGTTTCCTTGGCCCTGCCGCCCCAGTACCTGGCCGCGTTGCTTAATCGATTGTTGGTAGCCATATCCGGTGCATACCCGCTGACGGGCAGCTTCACTCCCAGGAGACTAACCGGCAGGAACCGTGCCCCGCGGCAACGTCAGCGGCAGATCGGCATACGTGACGATTCCGGGCGCGGCGGCGACGACGCCCGGGATGGCGTTGATCGCGGGCATCGCCGTCATGATCTGACCGAGCGCCATGAATTCGGCCAAGGTCGTGGCCTGAAAGTACGGCGGCGGCAGGAAGCCGACCTTTGTGGTCACCGTGGGCTGCCCGTCGATCTGGATGACCCAGCCGTCCTGGTCGATCTTCCAGTCGGGTTCCAGCGTCTGTCCTTTGCGCCACCGCACGTTGAGGTCGACGACGGCACGGTCACCGACGATGCCCTGCCAGCTGATGTACACGCCCGCGACGCAACCCGCTGGAATGGTCCAGGACGCCATCTCGAGATCCGCTGTGGTTTGGGCGAATTCGGGCACGCACCGGATCTCGTCGAGCTCCACGCCGAGGGCGTCGGCGACCAGCCGAACCGCCTCCCCGAAAATCGCGGTGCCCTTCTCGGCCATCCGCGCCAGCCCCGGGTTGTCGATAGGCTGACCGAAACCCACCGGCCGTTCGGTGTCCGGCGAGTCGTAGAAGGTGGTGTCGGCGGCCTCGTTGACGGTGATCTTGTCCACGCGGTTGCAGACCATCGCCGAGACGATGGCCAGCAGCTCGGCGAAGCCCGGGCTGACCCCGGACCCGAACATCGTCGAGCCGCCGTGCCGGCAGGCGGCCACGATCCGGTCACGGCCGTCGCCCAGGTTGTGTCCGGTGATGAACGAAGCCGTCGTCACCACGTTCACGCCCGCCGACAGAATGCGGACCAATTCGTCGACGTCGATCCACATCGGGTTATAGATCACGCAATCCGGTTTCTGGGCCAGTAGCGCCTCGACATCGTTGGTGGCGGCCACCCCGACGGGGTCGATGCCGACCAGCTCCCCGGCGTCGCGACCGACTTTCGCGGGCGACCACGCATAACACCCGACCAGCTCGAACTGGGTGTTGGCGACGATCGACCGCAACGAGCTCTTTCCGACGTTTCCGGTCGTCCATTGCACGACGCGATACTTGTTGGGCACTCGCTCAGCATAGGGAACCGAGGGTGGGTGGCCTAGTGGCGCCTAGTAGGCCGATTCGCTCGCCAGGATCTCGGCCAGGTAGGCGTCGGGTGGCGGTTGGTCCAGTCGCGCGCGCACCCAGCTGCGGACGCGGTCGCGGGCCGCACGTGGTTCCGCCGCCTCCGCTATCGCGGCCCCGATGATCACTTCGGTAGCCGGCCAATCGTGATTCCAGGCAGCCGATTCCGTCAACTCGTGCCGCCGGGCGTCGAGCAGGGGCACGGTGGCCCGGCCGCCGGCATCCAGCGCTGCGGCGCCCGCGACCTCTCCGGACTGCACACGTACCGCGACGTCGGTGGCCGGTACGGGCCCGATGACGTCGGCGCGTACCACGGCGACCACCTCCGGACCGGCTGCTTCGACGCTCCAGTCGACGGTGTCCTCGGCCGCGTCGAAAATTCCCGGCGGCACCGCTCCCCAGTTGATCGATGCGACACCCTGCCCGATCGCCGCGGCCGAACGGGGACCCCCCGTCGAACCGGCGGCCAGCGCATAGTCATCACGGTAGCCACTTGCCGTGGTCTGGCCGGCACCTGAATCGTCAACTGCCGCAGCTAGTTCCGTCCAGACACCACCATCCAGGCCGACCTCTTCGGCCAGCTCCGAACCGGCCCGGACCAGTCCCCGTACCCGCCGATCGTCGGCTAGTGCATGCCCGATCAGTGCCGCGGCGTGCGGGGCGAGCAGTTCGGTCACGTCGGAATCCAGGGTGTCATCGGTGAAGAAATTCTGTGCCTCCACCGTCAGCAGGGCCACTTCGACATCGAGCAGGGCCCGGTCTAGGGTCGGGATGCCGTCTCGCCGGCTGGCGGGCCACCAGCGGCGCAGCCAGTGGCCGAGTGCCAGCCGGCGCAACGGCGCCAGCGACCCGGGCGTGATGGCCGTGCCGTCGAAACCCGGGACATCTACGAGTTCATCGACGGGTGCTGCGTCGGCCGCCGACAACAGGGCGAGGTGCCCGGACTGTCCGATCACGCGCCACAACCAGTCCGCGCGGGCGGGGTCGGTGAAGCTGATCTGCGCGGCGTCCGCACCGGCCGGATCGTCCACGATCCAGCACAACACCGCGCCGCTGACCTCGAGCACCGCGACGAGCGGCAAGGGCTGGTCGAGGGCGTTGATCGATCTCATCCGGCCACCTGCAATTCGAGCATCGACTTGATCCGCTGCCGGTGGTCCAGGCTGACCGATCTGGCCACGCCCTCCAGTAGCGACCGCACCTCGTCGACATCCTCGCAGGGCTCCTGCCAGACATCCCGGCCGTGCAGCCGGGCCCACAGCCTGCTCAGATAGGGCTGCGGATAACGGGCCAGGTCGTCGACGACCTGCTGCTGGCGCGGATGGATCGGCCCGCCGTCCGCGAGATACCGCCGGGCGTGCAGGACGTAGGCCTCCTTGCGCAGCCGCGCCTGAATCTGCGCGGCCAAGGCATAGCGACTGGCGATGGTGCGGTCCAGCGGCGCCAGCTCGCTCGCAACTTCGATTCCGGTCACCAGCGTCGCCTGTTTGTCCTCGGCCAGCAGGCCCCATGGCGCGCAGGCCCGGTCGACCTCTTCTTCGCACAACAACGGAACGTCGGGCAGCGCGTCTCGGTCCAACCCGCGTCGCAGTGTGGAACGAACCCGGTCCACCACGGTGCGATCCAGCGGTCGATCGCCGTCCGAGCCGCCGGCGACCTGCGGCCGTCGTTGTGGTGCAGCAGAACTCAGCCCCAACTCGACGATCGACCACGGAAGTTCGGCGCCGTCGACGCGGATCAGGGCGCCGAGGCAGTACGGCGTGGAGTCGGCAACCACCGAGGACCACACGCGCTGGCGGGCGGTGGCGGCGGTGTGGCTTCTGGCCGGACCGAGCACCGTGGCCAGCGCCGCCAGGAACGGATCCAGGACAGCCGCATCGGCCCGCACGTCGCGCCAGCTCGCTTCGAGCTGATCGGCCAGGGTGGCTACGACGCGCGGGTCGGCGACATAGTCGTTGAGCACCTCGATCGCGGTCCGGTCCCGGCCCTGGTGCACCTCGGCCAGGACCGCGGCGGCAGCTTCGCGATCCTGCGCGGTAGGCGCGCCCTTGGTCACCGCAAGCTCGAAGCACACCGGAAAGTACAGTTCCTGCGCGTTTCCGCTGCGGATCCGCAGCCTGCGGCGTTCGAGTTTGAGTACCTCGAACCAGGCTGCGGCAGCACGTAATTGGTCGGCGTTGTCGAGGATCAGATCGTGCATGGCGGTCGCGGTGCCGCTGCTGACGGCCGGTGCGGAGAACTGCGGATTGGATCGCAAGCGCAGGACCAGCGGATCGATGATCCGTTTGACGGTTCGGGTCAACGGTCCACCGTCGTCGCTGCTGAACACCTCGACCCCGGGACCGATTGCGCGCCAGGCATGGTCGATCACCGCCCGCCGGGGCTGACCCGCCGCGCGACCATCCACGGCAGGCTGTGCCTGCGGTTCGGCGCTCATGACCAAAGGATAGGGGCACCGGCGAAAAATCCGGTACCCGCAAAGTTGGGTTCGGTAGCCGATGCGCACCTGGAAGCTGGACGCATGAACAACGAGTTGTGGATGGTGGTGTCCGGCCTCGCCGTTGTCGTGATCACCGCCGTTTTGGTCAGCCGGATCGCGAGTGCGTTGCGGCGCAGCTCGGATCGCCTCGCCGTCGGGGTCGGCACGGTACGCACCGTCGTCGACGAGCAGCCGGAATCGGTTGATGGAGAACGCCAAATCTGGATAGAGGTGTCAAGTGTGCACGGCGACACCTTCATCGGCCGCCTGATGCACGACAACGCCGATGCTGACCTGTCGGCACTGCGGCCCGGACTAGTGGTGCTGGTTGCATTCGACCCTGCTGCACCAGAGCACCTTTCGCTACCCGATGACGAGCTGGCGGTGCGGGCATCGGGTCTGGTGCTGGCGTGATCATCGGGCGCCGTCCACAGCGAAAGTGACCAACGCACCCCAGAACAACGGGCCGGCGGTACCGGCGCCCTGCCGCCACTGCCGTAGTTGCGAACGCTGCCAACGATTCACGGCACATCCGGCATCGGGATCTTCGTGCGCGGTATCGACGGCGGCGACCAGGTCGGCCATCGGATCGGGGGGAGTATCCGTCGAGGCATTGGCCGGATCACCGCTAGCCGTTGCGAATTGCCGAAACGCGGCGGTGGTGGGCAGCGACCACAACGTTGCGGTCACCAGCTGTGCTCCCCCGAGAATCATGGCCGCCACCAACCCGGTTGCCTCGTCGAATCGATAGTCGCCACCCGATGCGCAGGCCAGCAGCGCCACTCGTGGTGGCATCGGCAACCGCAGCGACATCAAGTCCGACGCGGTCAGTGGGCGATGAGTCCCGATCGCCGCCGCGTCACCCGGTTCGGCCGAGGTGCACGCGAGATGCAGTGCGGCCCGGTCGGCTTGGCCTCCCTCGCCGTCGGCGGAGCTGGCGTGTCCGACATAGAGGAGCCGGCTCGGATGCCGGTTCAGCAGGTTCGCCAGCCACCTGCGGTCCGCGTCCTGACGACGGAACAGTTCGACAGCGGAACCGACCGCCGGCAGCGCCGCGTGCCGGCGCATCGACTCTGCGAAGTGTCGCGCCAATTGCGTGTGCTCCGAAGGCCGGCCAAGCACCGAACCCAGTGCCGAGTCGGGTCGCTGGCCCGGCACCTTCGGATCCAGGATCAGTACCGGCGGGCCGGCCTGTCTGGCCTGCCACCGGGCGGGCGTGCGGGGCGCATGCACAATGTTCTGCGGCACCGCCAGCAGCACATCGACCAACTCCATCAGCCGGTAACCATCGGTGTGCTCCCTGACATCGGCCAGTTGCCAGGGGATGCGGGCGGCGACCCGGCCACCGGCGGTGACGGCTTCCCGGCGGGCACGCACCAACTCTTCGTTGGTCGGACCCGATTTCGGCACCGCGAGCAGTCCCCACGGCACCCGGGCCAGGCGGGCACTGGGGGAGACGAACAGCACCGGCCGTGGGGACGCGACGCACTCCGCCAGCAGCTGCCACCCGGCGGCGCCGATCAACAGCACGCCGAGGATGTACGCTGCCGTCAGTTCGGTCTCCGGTGTCGCGAAAGCTCCACGAGACAGCGCCCGCTCGATGGCATCCCGGCGGCTCTCGCCACCGTACGGCTCGGGCAGGGCGCCGGTCAGTTCTGCCAAGGCTGCCAACAGAATGGGCTCCTCAACCACCCAGTTGACCGTTCGGGACGGCTCGCCGACGATCCACAAGCTCGCGTAGGTGGCAATCCCGACGTCGGCATACCGCAGCACCAATGTCTGCCGTTGCGGTCCGTTCACGGCCAGGTCGCCCAGGCGGTCTCGGCCGCGGTGACGGCGCGGCCGTATCGTTGCAGCGCCAGCGCACGGTAGCCACTCATGATCGGTTCGGCACCGGGTTGCATCTGCAGCGGAGGCAGCGGGCCCAGCCTGGTCAGCGAACGGGCCCCCGGTGCCTGGGGACCGGCCGCCACGAGTTCGTCGCCGGTATCCACGAACGCGGGGGCGGCGGCGGTCGACTCCCATTCGCCGACCTGGCGGTACTGCTGTACGTTGTTGAAAGTGCCGCGGGCGCTGTGGTATTCAATCAGCTCGCTGACCAGTTGGGGGTTCTCCCATTCCCACGCGACCGCGAACGCACTGGCCAGGACGGGTGCCGAAACGCGCTCCGCCCAGCGGGATCGTGCGTCCGCGGCGGCGATCGAATAACGTACCGAATCAACGGCCAGCGCAGCGGGTACCTTCAATTCGGCAGCCTGCTCCAGTTTGGTCATAGCGCGCCGATGCTCCGGGGTGCCGACCTCGCCGCGCAGGACCCCCAGCGACGAGGCGTGCCGCGCTTCGGTCTGCTGCAGCGACTCGTCCGGACTGCCGGAACCATCAAAGCCTAAGTCCGCGAGTGCATCAGCGCGCCACACCGTGCCGAGGTGATTGTCGAGCAGGGCGTACTGCAGCCAACTGCTGCGCGGCGACGAGTCGAGCAACTCGCGCGCCTGAGCGATCAATTCGACCGCTTCGGCGAAGCGTCCCCGGAAGATCGATATCCAGCTGCGCTGCAACAGAATACGGTGCAGGTACAACGGTTTGCCCAGTTCCCGCCAGTGTCGTTCGGCGTGTTCCCAGCACTGGTCTGCGGATTCCAGGGCTCCACTGGCCAGCCGGGTCAGGCCCAGGTACAGCCAGCAGCGGGACACGTCGTGCGCCCGCGCGTACCGCGCGATCACCGTGTAGGCCTCCGATACCAACTGCTCCGTCGCGGCGTGGTCGCCGGTCGTCCAGCATGCGGCGGCCCGCTCCAATTGTGTTTGGGCAGAGGCCAACTCCCAGCCCTTGGCCTGTGCCCTGGCTCCGGCACGGCGCAGCCAGGGCTCGGCCTCGGAAAGGCGACCGGTCTCGACGCAGAACCTTCCGTATTCGGTGGCCGCCAGTACCCAGACGTAGTCGCCATATGCAGTGCCGGCGTCGCGCCGGTTCAAGTCATCGAGGACCGGCTCCCACAGGGGAACCGACTGCACATGCAGGTCGTCGTCGCATAGGGCCGACGCGCACAGTGCGCGGGCGTGGGTGAGCAGGTCCGCATGCTCGGGCGCCAGCTCCGGGAAGTCGGATTCGAGCCCGGATTCGGCCAGCACGTGCAGCGCTGTCTGTGCCTGCTCGTGACCGCCCTGTGCCGAGGCCAAGCCGATCTGCAGGAACTGAGCTCGCCGCGAGTAGCGACAGACCATACGGGCGATTTCGGTGGGCGAGAGCTGCACCAGCCCGGCCGCCTCGGGCCGGGTGCCGGCGAGGATGCCCCGATAGATCGTCAACGGCTCGAGAATCCGCTTAATGCATTCGGTGACACCGTTATTCGCGCCGCGGGCAAGGTAAACGCCACCGAGCTGAGCGAACACTTCCAGCAACAGGTCATCGCGATCCGCCTGCTCGATCCGCGGCATGAGGGAAAGCAGAAGATCCCGGGCCGCGCCGTCCTCGGCCGCAAACGCCAGCTGCTGCGCGCGTTCGAGATCGTCCGGGATCGACACGGCTGCATCATAGATCCGCCGGACGGCGGGCATGCTGTGCACGCCCGCCGTTGCGGACCACCGTTCATCAGCCGCACGACACCTTGATGTTGAAGTCCTTGGTGATCATCCCGGCCATCGGGTTCTTCAAGTCAGCACCCTGGGCCTGTCCGGTGATGGTGTAGGTCTTCCCATCCACCGACACCTTGGCCGAGCCGACCTTGGAGCCCATGTTGTCCGCGACCGACAGGGCGTTGCCGTCGACGACCATGGCCAGCGACTCGACCGTGGGCGGGTTGCCTTCGGCCATCACCACCGCCAGGGCCTGCTGACCGCCGGTGGAGCCACTTCCGATGTTGATCTTGCCGCCCTGCTTGACGCAGGTCACCGACGAGGGGTTCAGGCCGGGCAGGTCAGCACCACCGACCTTGACCTCGGTGCCCGCCCCGCCGTTGGTGGCCACGCTCGCTGGTCCGTTCGACGCCGGACTGGCCGAGTGGCCGCCGCTGGAGCAGCCGACCAGCGCCGACGCGCAGCCGAGGGTTCCGATCGCCACCGCGATAACTCGCTTCACTGGACTTCCTTCCGTCATGCGCCGCCCCTGTTGGCGTCGTCATGGCAGAAGTACAGACCGTGGATTGCGCTACCGATCCCAAATATGGTCGCGAGCCGCTGCGGACTACTCCTCGACCGCGACGCCGCCCCTGGTGCGCCGCCGCCGATGCGAGGTCTTGCCGGTGGGACGGCGGTTGCGCAGCCGTGGCGGTGTCGACGACTCGACGGTTTTCTCCGAGGTAGGCGCTGCGACCGTTTCGGCAGCGTCGTCATCCGCGGCCTCAGCAGCCGCTGCCGCCTCTGCTTCGGGTGCCGCCTCGTCGGCTTCGGTAACCGAGCTCGCGTCCTTTTCCTGAGCGACGGTGGCGGGGACTTCCTCGGGCGCGGCCTCGGTGGTCTCCGGTTCCTCGTCTTCGGCCGCTGCCGCTTCGTCTTCGGCTTGGTCGGAATCTTCGACGTCGTCGTCCTCGTCGTCGTCCTCGTCGTCCTCGTCGTCCTCGTCGACAGCCTCGGCCGCCTTGGCGCGCTTCTTCCCGCGGACGCGGCGTTCCTTGACCTTCTTGGGCTTGATCGGTTTCGGCTGTGGCGGCGGCAGTTCAGCGACGAACGACAGATAGAACGCGAAGAAACCCAGCAAGCCGATCGCGGCGGCGGCCCCGTATATCGCGAACAGCCACTGACCGGCGGAATCCAGACTGAACCAATTTTCGCTGATGGCCGTGCCGATGATGAGTACCCCGGCCAGCACATGCGCCACGATGGAGCAGGTCCTGAGGGTCAGCGCAAGCTGCGGTACTGCGAGTTCCGGCTTGCGGGTCCGCAGCAGGGTGAAGACCACCGGCAAGGCGGCCAGTCCGATCAGGGCGCCGGTGACGATCCGCAGCGTCATCCCCACCCCGCTGGAGATCTCGCCCATCAGCTCGGGCCACCGCGGCAGGACGAAATAGAAGTACAGGACGCCGGCCCCGATCGTGAACGATGCGTGCCACAGGATGGCGACCTTGCGCCCCATACCACTCCCTCAAACTGGTGAAATCAAGCCGCCGACCCTCTCCCGGGGCCCGGCCCCCGGATCCGGTATCGGTCCTGGTCACACGGCAGACCGTACAGCGGAGGATGCGGGATTTGAACCCGCGAGGGCTGTTAACCCAACCCGCGTTCCAGGCGAGCGCCATAGGCCACTAGGCGAATCCTCCGTGGTCATGGTAGCTGCTGGAGCGGGGTGAGTGTCCCCGGTACCTGACACTGCCGCCGCCGCGTCGGCTCAAGCAGGTTCGGGGCCGGGTACTACACTCGCCGTTGGACCCCGCGCGGCGTCTATCCTGTGAACTCCCCCAGGGCCGGAAGGCAGCAAGGGTCAATGGGCTCTGTCGGGTGCGCGGGGTCCCCTTTATGCCCGCACTCGATATGCGCTTTCGATGGGAAGGGTCCCTGGTGTCATTCGACTCCCTCAGCCCGGAAGAGCTCACGGCTCTGCACACTCGCCACCAGCAGGAGTACGCGGAACTGCAGGCCAAGAAGCTGTCGCTGGATCTCACCCGCGGAAAGCCGTCGCCAGAACAGCTCGACCTGTCCACCAAGCTGCTGACACTGCCGGGCGAGGATTTTCGCGACCCGGAAGGAACCGACACCCGCAACTACGGCGGCCTGCACGGGCTGCCCGGCCTGCGCGAGATCTTCGCCGAACTGCTCGGCCTGCCGGTGCAGAACCTGATTGCGGGCAACAACGCCAGCCTGGAATTCATGCACGACGTCGTCGTCTTCTCCATGCTGCATGGTGGCGTGGATTCGCCGCGGCCCTGGTCCAGGGAGCCGGACGGCGTCAAGTTTCTGTGCCCGGTCCCCGGCTACGACCGCCACTTCGCCATCACCGAGTCGATGGGCATCGAGATGATCCCGGTCCCCATGACCGAGGATGGGCCGGACGTCGACCTGATCGAAGAGCTGGTCGCGGTGGACCCGGCAATCAAGGGGATGTGGACGGTTCCGGTGTTCGGCAACCCCACCGGCATCACCTACTCCTGGGAGACCGTGCGGCGGCTCGTGCAGATGCAGACCGCCGCCCCGGATTTCCGGCTGTTCTGGGACAACGCCTACGCGGTGCACACGCTGACGCACGACTTCATCCGTCAAGTGGATGTGCTCGGGCTGGCCACCAAGGCCGGTAACCCCAACCGGCCCTACATCTTCGCTTCCACCTCGAAGATCACCTTTGCCGGTGCCGGCGTGGCCTTCTTCGGCGGATCGCTGGGCAACATCGCGTGGTACCTGCAGTACGCCGGAAAGAAGTCCATCGGGCCGGACAAGGTGAATCAGCTGCGGCATCTGCGCTTCTTCGGCGATGCCGACGGGGTGCGCCTGCACATGCAACGCCACCAGCAGATACTGGCGCCGAAGTTCGCGCTGGTGGCCGAGATCCTGCAGCAGCGGCTCGGCGACTCCAAGATCGCGTCGTGGACCGATCCCAAGGGCGGCTACTTCGTCAGCCTCGATGTGCTGCCCGGCACGGCGCGCCGGACCGTCGCCCTGGCCAAGGACGCCGGCATCGCCGTCACCGAAGCGGGCGCGTCCTTCCCGTACCGCAAGGATCCCGACGACAAGAACATCAGGATCGCGCCGTCCTTCCCGTCCCTGCCGGACCTGCGGGATGCGGTCGACGGGCTGTCGACCTGTGCCTTGCTGGCCGCGTCGGAGTTGCTGCTCGACTCGGGTCTGACCGCCACTGCGCGCTGAGCGCCGCCCCTGAGGCTTGAGCGCGCCCTCCGGGGCGCGCATCGTCGGCCCGCGTCGGTAGCCTGCTCCCGTGGCTCTCTACCGCAAGTACCGACCGGCAACCTTCGCCGAGGTGGTGGGGCAGGAGCACGTCACCGAGCCGCTGTCCGTCGCGCTGCAAGCGGGCAGGATCAATCACGCCTACCTGTTCTCCGGGCCGCGGGGCTGCGGTAAGACGTCGTCGGCCCGCATCCTGGCGAGATCGCTGAACTGCGAACGGGGCCCGACCCCCACGCCCTGCGGTGTATGCGATTCCTGCCAGGCGCTGGCGCCTAACGCTCCGGGCAGCATCGATGTGGTCGAACTCGACGCGGCCAGCCACGGCGGCGTTGACGACACCCGCGAACTCCGCGACCGCGCTTTCTACGCGCCGGCCCAGTCGCGGTACCGGGTGTTCATCGTCGACGAGGCGCACATGGTGACCACAGCCGGTTTCAACGCGCTACTCAAAATCGTCGAGGAACCGCCGGAACACCTCATCTTCATCTTCGCGACCACCGAGCCGGAAAAGGTGCTGCCGACCATCCGGTCCCGCACCCACCACTATCCGTTCCGGCTGCTGCCACCGCGCACCATGCGGGCACTGATCGGCCGGATCTGCGAGCAGGAAGGCGTGGTTGTCGACGAGGCGGTGTATCCGCTGGTCATCCGCGCCGGTGGAGGTTCCCCACGGGACACGCTGTCGGTGCTGGATCAGCTCGTGGCCGGGTCCGACGGCGGCCGGGTGCACTATCAGCGGGCGCTGGGTCTGCTCGGCGCCACCGACGTCGCACTCATCGACGACGCCGTCGACGCCCTGGGTGCCGGCGACGCCGCGGCATTGTTCGGAGCCGTCGAGTCGGTGATCGATGCGGGCCACGACCCGCGACGCTTCGCCACCGACCTGCTCGAGCGCTTCCGCGACCTCATCGTGCTGCAGGCGGTTCCCGACGCGGTATCCCGCGGCGTGGTCGATGCACCGGAGGACATCCTGGACCGGATGCGCGAGCAGGCGGCTCGTATCGGCCCGGCCACCTTGACCCGGTACGCCGAGGTGGTTCAGGCCGGTCTGGGGGAGATGCGCGGTGCGACGGCCCCGCGTCTGCTGCTGGAAGTGGTGTGCGCGCGCCTGCTGTTGCCCTCGGCCTCCGACGCCGAGTCGGCGCTGCTCCAACGCGTGGAACGCATCGAGACCCGGCTGGCCATGTCGATTCCCGCCGCCGAAGCCGCTGAATCCCGCGCGCCCGCGGCTCCCGCGCGCGCGGCACCCGTGCGCCGTTCGGTACAGCGGCCGGCCGCTCGGGTACCGGAGCCTGAGCCTGCGCCCGAACCCGCACCGGTGCCCGAGCACAGCCCTCAGCAAGCCCAGGCTCCGGTTCCGACGCCGGCCGACCCGGGCGAACTCGATGCGGCGGCGGTACGCAGCATGTGGCCGACGGTTCGGGAAAAGGTCCGCGAGCGCAGCCGCACCACCGCGGTGATGTTGTCGGGGGCCACCGTTCTGGCGGTGGAGGACAACACGCTGGTGTTGACGCACGAAGCGGCGCCGCTGGCCAAGCGGCTGTCCGAGCAGCGCAACGCCGACGTCATCGTCGAGGCACTCAAGGACGCCCTGGGGGTGAACTGGCGCGTGCGGTGCGACACCGGCCCGCCCGGGGCGGCTGAGCTGAGCGCGGCACCGGTCAAGCCGGAAGAGCCTGCTCCCGAGCCGGATTCGACTCAGCGGGACGACGAAGAAAGCATGCTGGCCGAGGCCGGCCGCAGCGACCCGTCGGAACCCCGCCGCGACCCCGAGGAGGTCGCCCTCGAGCTGTTACAGAACGAGTTGGGCGCGCGCCGTATCGACGGCTGAGGGTGAATCGGGCGTCCGCCCCACCTATATCGTGGTCCTCGACCACGGCCATCACAGCAGAGGAGTTGCACCTGATGGGACAGGTGAAAGCAAGCAGCACCGTCTTGATCCAGGCTGAGCCCGCGAAGGTGCTCGACGCGGTTGCCGATTACCGGACCGTCCGCCCGAAGATCCTCTCCCCGCAGTACAGCGAGTACGAGGTGCTCGAAGGAGGCCAGGGGAAAGGCACCGTCGCCAAGTGGCGGCTGCAGGCCACCGAGTCGCGCGTGCGCAATGTGCAGGTCGACGTCGACGTCGCCGGTCACACCGTCATCGAGAAGGACGCGAATTCGTCGATGGTGATCAACTGGACGGTGGCCCCCGCCGGACCTGGATCCAGCGTCACCGTAACGACCACCTGGACGGGTGCCGGCGGTGTCAAGGGATTCTTCGAGAAGACGTTCGCACCGCTGGGTCTGAAGAAAATCCAGGGCGAGGTGCTCGACAACCTGAAAAAGGAGCTCGAGAGCTAGCGCGCCTGGCCCTGCGTGGCCAGGAAGCCGGCGACACCGCGCACCAGCGCGTCGGCGTACTTCTGCCTCCCCTCCGCGGACTCCATCAGCGCCGAGTCCGCCGGGTTCTTCATGTTGCCCAGTTCTACCAGGATGGACGGATACTGGGCCAGGTTGAGGCCGGCGAGGTCCGCACGCCCGTAAAGGCCGCCCTGGCCGATGTAGTTGGCCGGCGGGATCCCCGAAGCCTGTAGCTGGTCGCGCATGACGCGGGCGAACTGCACCGACGGTCCGGCCTGTGCCGCGTTGAGCGGCGGGGCGGAGTAGTTGACGTGAAATCCGCGGCCGGACGCCGGGCCGCCGTCGGCGTGCAGGCTGACGACGGCGTTGGGGTGCAGTGCGTTGGCCATGTTGGCGCGCTCGTCGACGCACGGGCCCAGCGCATTGTCGTTGCCGCGTGACAAGGCGGTCCGCACGCCCAGTGCGTTGAGCGCGGCGCGCAGTCGCAACGCGGTGTCCCAGGTGAAGGTGTGCTCCGGGTACCCGCTGTTGGTGGACGTGCCACTGGCTTGGCAGTCCTTGGTGCCGCCCCGACCGGTGGGTACCTGACGTCCGATGGAGCCGTCATTGGCGCCGTTGTGGCCGGGATCGATGAACACGACCATGCCGGCCACGCTGCCCGGGGCCGCGGCCGCGGTCGGCAGGAGCGGCTTCGCAAACGGCGTCGCCGCGGCGATCAGCACCGCGATCACCAGGGAGATCCCGACACGCGGGCTTACAGGTACGTCCACTGCGCCAAGGTAACGCGGCGCGGACTACGCTGAATATTTCGAATCGCCCGACAAACGCAGGCGAAACCAACTCGAGACCAAGATGCGAGGGGACTGTCATGCAACCCGGAGGCGATATGTCGCAGCTGCTGGCCCAGGCGCAGCAGATGCAGCAGAAACTATTGGAAGCCCAGCAGCAGTTGGCGAACTCCGAGGTACACGGTCAAGCCGGTGGCGGGCTGGTCAAGGTCGTGGTCAAAGGCAGCGGCGAGGTCGTCGGTGTGACGATCGACCCCAAGGTGGTCAATCCCGACGACATCGAGACCTTGCAGGACCTGATCGTCGGCGCGATGGGTGACGCGTCCAAGCAGGTGACGCGGATGGCTCAGGAGCGACTCGGGGCGCTGGCCGGTGGCATGCGCCCGCCCGCGCCGCCTGGACCGCCGCCCGGTGTGCCGGGGGTCTGAACGGCGGAATGTTCGAAGGACCGGTTCAGGATCTGATCGACGAGCTCGGCAAGCTGCCGGGCATCGGGCCCAAGAGCGCGCAGCGCATTGCGTTCCACCTGTTGTCGGTGGAACCGCCGGAGATCGATCGGCTGACGGCGGTGCTCGGCAAAGTCCGCGACGGCGTACGGTTCTGTGCGGTCTGCGGCAACGTGTCCGATAACGAGCGGTGCCGGATCTGTGCCGATCCACGCCGCGACGGTTCGCTGGTGTGTGTCGTCGAGGAGCCCAAGGACATCCAGGCCGTGGAGCGCACCCGGGAATTTCGCGGCCGGTATCACGTGCTCGGCGGTGCGCTTGACCCGTTGTCAGGCATCGGTCCCGAGCAACTGCGCATCCGCGAGCTGCTGACCCGGATCGGCGCGCGCGTCGACGACGTCGACATCACCGAGGTGATCATCGCGACCGACCCGAACACCGAGGGTGAGGCGACCGCGACGTATCTGGTCCGGATGCTGCGCGACATCCCCGGTTTGACCGTGACGCGCATCGCCTCCGGGTTGCCGATGGGTGGGGACCTGGAGTTCGCCGACGAGCTGACACTCGGTCGCGCGCTCACCGGCCGCCGGGCCATGGCCTGAAACTGTTCACCCCTTCTGATAACGCTTCGCGTCCGGCGAACGATTGATTGATTGACCGGCCAAGGCTCTTGGAGAAGGGATAGCGATGTCGTTTGTCAGCGCAAGACCGGAGTTGCTCGAGGCGGCATCGGCGGACCTGGCGGAAATCGGGTCCACCCTGTCGGCGACCAACGCCTTCGTGGCGGCGCCGACGATGACCGTGCCGGCCCCGGGTGCCGACGGCGTCTCGACGGCGATATCGACGATTCTCGGCTGGCACGGCCGGGCTTACCAACAGCTGAGCGCCCAGGCCGGTGCTTTCCATGACCAGTTCGTGCAGCTCCTTCGGGCAGGCGCGCAGTCCTATTCGACGGTGGACGCCGCCAACCAGGCGGCGTTGCAGGCCGAGACCGCCGTCAGCACCGGCGGTGCGAGCGTGGGTCCCGCGGCTGGCTCCGCACTGGGGCTGGACACTCAGATCACGCCGGCCGTCAGCCATTCCCTGGCAGCCGACACGCCGCTGTATGCGGCGCTGGCCAACAGCCCGGCGTTCGAGGGTTTGGGCGACTGGCTCTAATTTGATGGTGGCGACCCGTCCCGCCCGGCTTCGCCGCGCTTGCGATCGCCACTAAGCCTGATGGTGGCGACCCGTTGCGCCCGGCTTCGCCGCGCTTGCGATCGCCACTAAGCCTGATGGTGGCGACCCGTTGCGCCCGGCTTCGCCGCGCTTGCGATCGCCACTAAGCCTGATGGTGGCGACCCGTCCCGCCCGGCTTCGCCGCGCTTGCGATCGCCACTAAGCCTGATGGTGGCGACCCGTTGCGCCCGGCTTCGCCGCGCTTGCGATCGCCACTAACGCGCGCCGAGCCGCTCGCGGCGCAACAGGTCCACCTCGGGCAGCTCCAGCGGCGCCAACTCGCCCACCACCTGGCGCAGCAGATGGTCGGCGAGTTCGGGGTTACGCGCCAGACACGGCCCGTGCATGTACGTCGCCACCACACTGCCCTGCACCACGCCGTCGAAGCCGTCACCGGCCCGGTTGCCCGCGCCCTTGGTGACCGCGGCCAAGGGTGACGCGGCCGTTCCCAGCACGGTGCCGCCGCGGTGGTTCTCGAATCCGGTCAGCCGTTGCGTCAGCCCGGCCGGCAGCGGCTCGGACACCAGCTCGCCGATGGTCCGCTTTTCCTGCGGTGAGGTCGTCGCGTCCAGCATGCCGACGCCGTCCACCCGTTCTCCCGAGGACGTCTCATACCAATGCCCGAGCACCTGCACCGCCGCACAGATGGCCAACACCGGGGCGCCCCGGTCTGCCGCCCGCTGCAGGCCCGGGTACCGCAGCAGATGCCTGGTGGCCAATCGCTGCGCGTAGTCTTCGGCGCCGCCGAGGGTGTAAAGGTCCAGCGAGTCGGGCACCGGATCGGCCAGGGTTATCTCGACGATCTCGGCCGGGATGCCCCGCAACAGCAACCGCTGCCGCAGCACCACCGCGTTGCCGCCGTCGCCGTAGGTGCCCATCACGTCCGGGAGCACCAGGCCGATGCGCACCGGCTCAGGCATGACGGGACAACCTCCTGTTCAACTGCAGGAAAGCGGTGTAGTTCGCGACGACCTCGACCCGCCCGGGTGGGCAGGACTCGATAGCCGCCACCGTGTCGTGCACCAAAGTGTGGTCGACGCCGGCGTAGCCCAGTCGCACCGCAAGGTCGGTGCCGCGTTCACCCGCGGCCACCACGCGGGTCTGTTCGAAATGTTCGAAGCGCACATCCCACAGCCAGGACAGGTCCTCGCCGTCGGGAACCTGCCCGTTGACCGCGATCACCACGCCGTCGGCGTGCTTGTCCACCATCGACAGCGCCTCCTGCCAGCCGGCGGGATTCTTGGCCAGCAGGATTCTTGCTTCGTGCGTTCCGATCCGGACCGTCCGATAGCGCCCGGCCACTTCGTCGACCATGCACACCGCCGCCACCGCCTTGCCCGGGTCGGCGCCCAGCGCGACGGCGGCCGCCACCGCCTGAGCGGCGTTGCCGCGGTTCACCGCCCCGGGAAGGGCAAGTCGCATGGGCAGCACGAGGCCTTCGGGTCCGTAGAGGGCTTCGTCGTCGAACCACCACTGCGGGCTGGGCCGCTTGAAATCGACGCCGGTGGAATACCAGTGGCCCCGCTCGCGGACGATCACCTCGCCGCTGCGCGGGCAGCTGACCGAGTCGTTCGACCAGGAGCCGCCCGCAGCCACCCACACCACATTGGGGCTGTCGTAGGCGGCCGAGGTCATCAGCACGTCGTCGCAATTGGCCACCACGACCGCGCTCGGATGCCGGGCCAGGCCGGCCCGCAAAGTGCGTTCGATGACGTTGATCTCGCCGACCCGGTCCAACTGGTCGCGCGACAGGTTGAGCAGGACGACGGCGGTCGGTGCCACGGCGTCGGACACGTGCGGAACATGCATCTCGTCGACCTCGAGGGCCGCCAGCCCGGCCCGCCGGTCCGCGGCCAGCGCGGCCACCAGGCCGGCGTCCATGTTGGCACCTTCGGCGTTGGTGGCCACTGCTCCAAGAGTGCCCAGCGCCGCCGCGGTCATCCGGGTGGTGGTCGATTTGCCGTTGGTGCCGGTGACGATGACCGTCCGTCGGCCCACCCCGAGCTGCCGCAATATCGAACGGTCCAGCGTCATCGCCACCAGTCCGCCGATCATGGCGCCGGCGCCGCGGCCGGTGACGCGTGACGCCCAGCGCGCGCCTGCCCCGGCGGCCAGAGCCAGACGTGCGCGTGTGGTGATCACCCGTGCAGGTTATCTGCCGACACGACGCGTCAGCGACTCAGTGATGTCGGTCGGACGTGCCATTCTCAAGCCATGAACCGCATGTCCTGGGGTCGGCCGGCGCGGGAGCCGGACGCGGGATGGGCCGTCATCGACGTCGAGACCTCGGGCTTTCGCCCGGGGCAGGCCCGGATCATCAGCGTCGCGGCGCTGGGCCTCGACGCCGAAGGCCGGGTCGAACAGTCAGTGGTCAGCCTGCTCAATCCGGGAGTGGATCCCGGTCCCACCCACGTGCACGGGCTCACGGCCGCGATGCTGGAAGATCAGCCGCAGTTCGCCGACATCGTCGGTGACGTGGTCGAGGTGTTACGTGGCCGCACGCTGGTGGCGCACAACGTCGCCTTCGATTACGCGTTTCTGGCCGCCGAGGCCGAGATGGCGGAAGCCGAGTTGCCCGTCGACTCCGTCATGTGCACCGTCGAGCTGGCCCGAAGGCTGGAACTGGGCGTCGACAACTTGCGGCTGGAAACGCTCGCCGCGCACTGGGGCATCCCCCAGGAACGTCCGCACGACGCGTTCGATGACGCGATGGTGCTGACCGGCATCCTGGGCCCCGCACTGGAAAGGGCGCGTGACCGCGACATCTGGCTGCCGGTGCGTCCGGTGACCCGGCGCCGCTGGCCCAACGGGCGGGTCACGCACGACGAGCTGCGCCCGCTGAAGGCGCTGGCCGCCCGGATGCCGTGCCCGTACCTCAATCCAGGGCGTTACGTCCGGGGCAGGCCCCTGGTCCAGGGCATGCGGGTGGCACTGGCGGCCGAGGTGCGCCGCACGCACGAGGAACTCGTCGAGCGCATGCTCTACGCCGGGCTCGCCTACACCGACGACGTCGACCGGGAAACCTCGCTGGTGGTGTGCAACGAAGCCGCTCCCGAGCAGGGAAAGGGCTTTCATGCCCTGCAGCTGGGGGTACCGGTGGTTTCTGACGCGCAGTTCATGGACGGCGTAGCCGCGGTGGTGGGTGGCCGCAGCATGGAGGAATTCACCGACACCGCGATGGTCGACGAGCAGTTCGCTCTGTTCTGAACCGCAACCGCTAGGGCCCGCCGCGCCAGTGTTCGATGCGGTTATGGTCCGGGGTGAACCCGTGCTCGACACCCCACAAGACGGCCTGGGTGCGGCTGTCGACCCGGATTTTCCGGTAGATCGTGCGGATGTAGGACTTCACGGTGTTGGGACTCAGGTAGGTCAGCCGTGCGACGTCGGCGTTGCTCTTGCCCTGGGTGATCAGCGCCAGGATCTCCGCCTCCCGGTCGCTGAGTCCTTCCCCGCGTCCGGGCCAGTCCAGCCCGGGTGCACTGCGGGCCCGCATGGCCACCTCGCTGATGACCTCGTCGCCGGAGTGCACGGCCTCCAGAGCGGCGACGAGTTCACGTGCAGGCAGCGTCTTCGACAGATAGCCGTGGGCTCCGTGCTGACGCGCACTTTCGATCAGAGCGGGATGAAAGTTCCACGTGTACACAACAACTCGGCGTGCCCGCGGGTTGGCGACGAGGTAGCTGATCTCTTCGTGATCGGATTCGGGTTGGGCGAACGAGTCGTACAGAACGATGTCGACGTCGTCGGCAACGGGCATCGTCGAGTCGAGTTCGGCGATCACGACCCGGTCGCGGTACGGATCGAGCATGTTGGCGACACCCTTGACCACAACGTCGTAGTCATCGACAAGCGCAATCGTGATCGGCGTGCTTGCCATGGCTGGGAGATTACCCCCCTAGGGGTGTATTGATACCCCCCTTTGGGGTGGTCGACTGGAATCACCAAAACTCCTGAGGGAAGGCGCAAATCATGATCGTTCTCGGCATCATCCTGCTGATCGCAGGCCTCCTGCTGAAGATGTCCATCTTGTGGACCATCGGCCTCGTACTGGTCGTCGTCGGCGCCATTCTGGCGGTCCTCGGTAACACCGGACGCGCCGTCGGCGGTCGCCGGCATTACTTCTAGGCCGCCGTCGACGTTTGCTTCGACATCTACCGGGTTATTCGACATGTGTACGAGAGGAGCACGAAATGCCCGTTTGGCAAATGGTTTTGATCGCGGCCTCCGTCGTCATCATGGTCGCCGTGGGGATCATCGCGGCGAGTTACGTGACCGGTCGCCGCAAAACCGATCGTTTGAAGCATCACTACGGCCCGGAGTACGAACGTCTGGTCTCCGAGACCGGCGATCAGAAGACGGCGGAGAGGGAGCTGCTCGCGCGGGAGCGCAAGCGAGACAAACTCCACGTCGCGCCGTTGTCGCAGTCGGCACGAAATGACTTGAGTAGCCGCTGGAATCAGGTGCAGACCGCGTTCGTCGACAACCCGTCGGCCGCGGTCGGCGTCGCGGATCGGCTGGTGACCGACGTGATGCGCGAGCGGGGCTATCCCGTCGACGACTTCGAACAGCGAGCCGCCGACATCTCTGTCGATCATCCGCAGATCGTCGAGAACTACCGTGCCGCACACGCGATCCATCTGTCGCAGCAGCGCGGGGAAGTCAGTACCGAACAGCAGCGAGAAGCGTTCGTCCACTACCGGGCTTTGTTCGAAAAGCTTTTGGAGACAACATCACAGGAGGCGAAGAAATGACGACGCACGATCAACGAACCGACGTGACCGGTTCATACGACGAATCCCAGCGGACCTCTTACGACGAATCCCAGCGGGCAGTACAGCCGACGCGGCCGGCCGAGGTGCACATGGGGGCGCAGCAACAGCACCGCGCCTTCTCCGAGGCCGAGCCCGCGGACGGCGGACTGGAGCCCCGCGGTGAGGTTGCGGCCCCGGTGCAACATTCGCACGAAGCGGGCCACGACACAGGCCACCAGGCTAGCCGGTCATCAGCGGAGGAAACGCTTTTCGGCGACGCGGACCTCGCAGATCTGCGGGCCCGGTGGGCCGGCGTGCAAGCGGCCTTCGTCGATGACCCCAGGGACTGCGTCCAGAAGGCCGACGTGTTGGTCTCCGACTTGGTCGACCAGCTCACCAGCGGGTTCGCCCATGCACGTTCGCGTCTGGAAGAACAGTGGTCACGCGGCGAGGAGGCGTCCACCGAAGATCTGCGCCTGGCGCTGATGCACTATCGCGAGTTCTTCGAGCGGCTGCTCGCCGTCTGAATAAGCACGGACCCGGCCTTCCCTTACCCCGGCGAGGCCGGGTCCGCCCCTGTCGCGATCTAGCGAGAAGCCCGGTTGACCGCCGACACCACCGCCCGCAGCGACGCGGTGGTGATCGAGGGGGCAATGCCCACGCCCCACACCGTGCGCCCGGACACCGAAGCCTCCACATACGCCGCGGCCTGCGCGTCGTCGCCGGCGCTCATCGCGTGCTCGGAGTAGTCGAGCACCGCGACGTCGAAGCCGACCGTGCCGAGCGCGTGGACGAACGCGGCCAGGGGACCGTTCCCGGCCCCCTTGATCTCGGTCTCCACGCCGTCGATCTTGACGGTGGCGGCGATGCTGGTGATGCCGGTGTCTTCCTCGGACGCGTCGACCCGCTGCTTGATGCGTTCCAGCGGCAGGATCGGCGCCAGGTACTCCTGAGAGAACGCCTCCCACATCTCCTTGGGTGAGACCTCGCCGCCCTCGCCGTCGGCCATCTTCTGAATCACCTGCGAGAACTCGATCTGCAACCGCCGCGGCAGGGCCAGGCCGTGGTCGGCCTTCATGATGTATGCCACCCCGCCCTTGCCGGACTGCGAGTTGACCCGGATCACGGCCTCGTAGGTGCGCCCGACGTCCTTGGGGTCGATCGGCAGATACGGGACCTGCCACAGCATGTCTTCGACATCGCTGTCGGCGGCGTCCGCATCGAACTTCATCTGATCCAGGCCCTTGTTGATGGCGTCCTGGTGGCTGCCGGAGAACGCGGTGTAGACCAGGTCCCCGCCGTAGGGGTGCCGCTCGTGTACCGGCAATTGGTTGCAGTACTCGACCGTGCGGCGGATCTCGTCGATGTTGGAGAAGTCGATCTGCGGGTCGACGCCGCGCGAGAACAGGTTGAGCCCCAGCGTGACCAGACAGACGTTGCCGGTGCGTTCGCCATTGCCGAACAGGCAGCCCTCGATCCGGTCGGCGCCGGCCTGATAGCCCAATTCGGCTGCGGCGACGGCGGTTCCGCGGTCGTTGTGCGGGTGCAGGCTGAGGATGACGGAGTCGCGGCGCGCCAGGTTGCGGCTCATCCACTCGATCGAGTCGGCGTAGACGTTGGGCGTCGCCATCTCCACGGTCGCCGGCAGGTTGAAGATGATCGGATTCTCCGGCGTCGGCGCGATGATCTCGCCGACGGCGTCGCACACCTGCTTGGCGTATTCGAGCTCGGTTCCGGTGTAGGACTCGGGGGAGTATTCGAACCGCCAGCGGGTCCCGGGGTATTTCGCCGCTTCTTCGATGCATTTGCGGGCGCCATCGGTGGCGATGGCCTGCACAGCGGCCCGGTCGGCGCGAAAGACAACGCGGCGTTGCAGGATCGACGTGGAGTTGTAGAAGTGCACGATGACGTTCGCGGCGCCTTCGCACGCCACGAACGTGCGCTCGATCAGCTCCGGCCGGCACTGGGTCAGCACCTGGATGGTGACGTCGTCGGGGATGGCGCCGTCGTTGATGATGTCGCGGACGAAGTCGAAGTCGGTCTGGCTGGCCGAGGGGAATCCGACCTCGATCTCCTTGTATCCCATCCGGACCAGCAGATCGAACATGCGGCGCTTGCGGGCCGGGCTCATCGGGTCGATCAGTGCCTGGTTGCCGTCGCGCAGGTCGACGGCGCACCATAGCGGGGCGTTCTCGATGACGCGGTCTGGCCAGGTGCGGTCGGCCACTCTGATCGGCTCCACCTCGTCGGCGAACGGGCGGTACCGCTTCACCGGCATCGATGTGCCGCGTTGGGGATTCCATGCGGGCTGGCCGGGCCGCGGCGGCCCGGCGGGTTTGTTGATGATGCGCGCTGAGACGTAAGCGTCGGGGTCAGGGGCTTGCGAAGAATTTGTCACGGTAGTTGCTCCGGGGTGGCGAGAAGGAACTTCAGACCGGCGCATCGCGAACACCCCGCGACGGGAAGCCGGTCTGGATCAGGCCCCGTCGCGGCGTCCGAGGAGGAGCACCCGCTGCACGCAAAGAACTCTACAGCGATCGGTGCCCCGAGCAAAAAGGCTCAGGGCAAACCACCGTTTGGCCGCCCGCGTCCGGTGCTCGGCGGCGATGTGCTGGTGCACCTGGGTCGGCGTCTCGTCGGCCAGCTTGGTCGGGGTTCTCCCGCTACCCATGCTCTTGGCAGCCCGAACGGCAAACCGGACGGCAATGTCGTCGCTGTCGATCGCAGACCTTGGCTCCGGCCGGCGACTGAATGCGTTTCCGCGCTGAGAATTCCGAATGCTAATGGTGCCTGAGGTCTCTGGGGGAAAACACAGGCTCCGCGGCGGTCGTGCCGGTATAAATGAGAAAGGCTTTTCTGTCAATTCCCTGGCATTGATACTCAGCAACCTTCAAGCATTCGAGAGTAAAGTGCGTTGCCGCACATCAATGCCCTGCTTGAGAGTGGAATCACACCAGGTTAGGTGGGTTATTTGACGTACGCTTAGCGCGATCAGCCGCCAGCGGAGCGGACTGGGCTTCTCGGACTTGATCATCGGCTATCGCAACACGTTCACTTCTCGGCTAGGGGTATCGCTCATGCAGCTTGGCGCGACATTATCTTCGACCGATAATGCCAATGGAATTCAGTTAGTCAAATTCAACTCTGATGATGTGCTGCCAATGAATTTCGCGGCTCCGATCGGTCCGGAACTGGTAGCGCCTGAAGAGCTTCCCGCCGCCTGGGCGTACAAGCGTTTCCGCGATCTGGAGGAGAAAGAGTCCTACCGCAGCACGCTCTTGGCGGAGCTCACCAAAGCCTTCGAGGTCCTGAGCCCGCAGGACGCCGCCACCGCAACCGCCGGGCTGCAGGACCTCTTGGGTCAACTGGCAGAGCAGGGCGCGGTAGTCCTCGCCGACATAGTCGAGTCGGACGCTTTCCTGGAATTGGTTGCGCGCTACGACGAAATCATGGCGCAGGAGGGCAGCGGTAGCTTCATACACCGCTTCGTGGACTTGCGCCGAACCGTAGGACTTCTGACCGATCCTGAGGTCAACAGCCCGATGGTGCACCCGTTGATGATCACGCTCATCTCCTATGCGGTCGGCGGTCCGATCCGGATGGTTGATGCACGTGCCAAGGACGCGGAGCCGTTGTCCGTCCTGGCGCAGGACAACATGCTGCACATCGACAACACGCCTTTCAATGACGAATACAAGATCATCGTCACCTGGCGCCGCGGAACTGCCAAGGGGCCGGCCGGGCAGAATTTCACCTTCCTGCCTGGCACCCATCAACTCGCTCGCACCTGCTTTGTCAACGAGGCCGGGGAGCCGTGGTCCAGCGAAAATGCGTCGATCTTCACCACCACCGAGAGGATCAGGCGGGTATTCGACGCGCAGATGCAGTTGCGGGATCAAGACAGCCCGGTCGTCATCGAGGTCAGTGATTCCGAACGGCCGCTGAGCACCGTGTTCGCCGCCGGTTCCCTGGTGCACCACCGCTTCCGCACCGCCTCCGGAAATGCGCGCAGCTGCATCATCATGGCCTTCCACCGCGTGGCCGACAACCCCGGCCGTCTGGTCAGCGATGTCGAGGACACGCCAAGTGCCTCGCTGAGCGAACTGTTGACCAGCGGTGTACCCGATGAGTCCTACCAGCAGCGCTTCATTGCCACCCTGTGCGATGCCGCCGGCCAAATCGCCGAATTGCTCGCCAAGTGGAAGAGCACTCCAGACCGTCCGGTGCCGCTGCCGCTGCAGGAAAGGCAGATCGATGGCCGGCGGTTCGAGGAGTGGATTTCCGCATCCACCGAGGCTCCGCCTGTCCAAGAGATCCGCAACCGCGAACAGCCCATCCCCTATGGTGAGGCGTTGTCATCGGAGGAATTCTTCGATCTGGTGTGGCGACTGATGCGCTTTGACAAGCATGGTCCGCTGGATCTGATTCTGTACCACGACAACCGCGAGGAACCGCGCAAATGGGCGCGAAACCTGATTCGTGAGATGTCGGCGGACCGGTTGCGCGACCGGTTGTCAGGCTGGGGTGCCGATCTGGGACACCACCGTCCGGCCGACTGCCTGCGCCCGCTCCAGGTGCACGCCTTGGTCTCCGAGGTGCTGCAGACGCTACCGCTGGAAGGAAATCAGACGCCTCCGGCCGACTGGGACAACGACATGCTGGGCATGAGCCCGGCCGCCGCCGCGCGCTCGGTGCGACAGCTCCTCGAGGACATTGCCGAGGCCGTGCTGCGGTGCGAGGACATGCCGGCCTACCTCTCGACCAGCCTGTTCGCGTTCTGGATCGTGGACTCCGCCTACAGTTTGGACGGTCGGCGCAACCTGGCGGTCCAGGACTGCACCCGTCGGCTGCTGCGGCACTACGTCATGCTGGCGCTGACCGCGATGCCCGATGCTCCGGTTGCCTGATCCCCGCTAGACGGCCGGCCCACCCGGCTGTGGGCCGCCCACAGCGCGGCATAGCGTCCGCCGGCAGCCAGTAGCTCGACGTGGGTGCCGTCCTCGACAATGGTTCCCTGCTCGAGAACCACGATCCGATCTACGAATTCGGCAATTGCCAACTCGTGGGCAATGATCAACGTGGTCCGGTCGGCCGCCAGGCCAAGGGTCGCCCAGTGCACCAAGGCCTCGGTAGCGGGGTCCAGGGCGCCGGTGGCCTCGTCGAGCAGCAAGATGTCGGAATCGACCAGCCGCGCCCGAGCCAACGCCAACAACTGCAGCTGGCCGGCGGACAGATTCCGGCCACCTGCGGCCACCCCATGCTGGTACCCGCCATCGAGCGCGGCGATCACGGGGTGCGCACCCACCTCGCGAGCGGCCCGTTCGACCTGCGCGTCGGTCGCATCGGGACGCCCGTATGCGATGGCATCACGGACCGTCCCAGCGAATAGGTAGGGTTCCTGCGCCACAATGCTCAGCCGGCTGCGGTAGCCGTCGATATCGAGTTCCCGCAAGTCGCAACCATCGACCCGGATGATCCCGTCGGTCGGGTCGTAGAACCTGGACACCAACTTCATCAGGGTTGATTTCCCTGACCCGGTGGAGCCGACGAACACCACCGTTTGACCGGCCGGAATCCGCAGATTGATCCCGGCCAGTGCGGGCGCATCCCGGGTCGGGTACCGGAAGTGAACGGCGTCGAACTCGATCTCACCGCGCAGCGTTCCCACCGGTGCCGCCGACGGCGAAAATGCCGTCGGTGTGTTCAGCAGCGACCGGATCCGCCCGACGGCAACCGCCGCGCGCTGATACTCGTCAAACATTTGGGACAGCTTGTCGACCGGCGCGAACAACATTTCGACATAGAGCAGGTAGGTCACCAGCGCGCCGACCGAGAGCACGCCCGCCTGTACGTCGCGTCCCCCTACGAACAGCGCCAGTGTCGTTGCCAGGCTGCAGGTTAACGGTACGAGCGGGAAATACAGCGCCAGCAGCCGTTGACCACGGACGCGAAGGCGTCGGTAGTCGTCGCTGTGCGCGAAATATGTTTGAAATCCTACGTCTTCGGCACGGTAGGCCTGTGCGATTCGCAGCCCTGCGGAGTACTCCCGCAGGGTGGCGGTCACGGTCCCAAGCCGCTGCCGCGCCTGCCGGTAGGTCCAGCTCGACGCCCGGCGGAATTGCCACGTCGCCAGGCCCAGCATCGGCAAGGTGGCGAAGATGAGCAACGCCAACTTGGCGTTGATGGTCAGCAGTGCCGCCAGAATGCCCACCGCCGTCACCAGGCTGACGATGGCGATGACCAGACCCGTGCGCAGGAACGCCACGATGGCGTCTACGTCGGCGGTGACCGCGGTGATGATCTGGGAATCACCGTCGTCTTCGAAGGCGTCCAGGTCGAGGCGCTGCGCATGGGCGAATACCAGAGAGCGCAATCGCAACAGCGCCTTCTCCCCGGCGGTTCCGGCGACCACGGCGCTGCCCCACTGTGCGACCAGCCGGATGGCCACGATGGCAGTGCCGGCCAGTGCCGCCCACCAGAGCGCCGTCAGCACGTGCTGACGGATGCCGACATCGATACCGTGCCTGATGAGCAGGGGCGGCAACAATCCCGCACCGGTCTCGAGGGCGACCAGCAGCAGGCTCACGACGAGTGGCCCGCGGAAGTCGTGCAGCAGGCGGCGCAACAGGTCGGGCTTGGGTGAGTGGTCGCTTGGGTCGGTCGCGTCAGCGGCGACGTCGATGGCCTCCGGTTCCGATTCTGGCCCGGGCGCACCGTCTTCGAACGCGAGATTACGCAGGGGATCTGTTGCGGGCGAGAGTAGTTCGCGATAACGCGAACAGCGTCCCCATAGTTGCTCCGGGGTGCCGATATCGAGCAGTTGCCCGGAATCGAGCACCGCGACGCGGTCGGCCAAGGACAGCATGGAGCGGCGGCGGGTGAAGATGACCGCGGTCCGGTCTGCGAGGACCTCCCGCAACACGTCCTGGATCGAAGCTTCGATGACCGCGTCCACGGCCGAGGTCGGCTCGTCCATGATCAACAATCGGGGGTTGCCAACCAGCGCCCGGGCCAGCGCGATCCGTTGCCGCTGCCCGCCGGACAGCGTCAATCCCTGCGCTCCGACCGGCGTCGCGTAGCCGTCCGGCAAAGTGTTCACGAACTCGTCGATATGCGCCGCCCGGGCCGCGGCGGTGATCTGCTCCAGTGTCACGTTCGACCGGCCGTAGGAGATGTTCTCACCGATAGTTCCGGAAAACAGGATGGCCTGTTCGGGTACCAGGCCGATAGCCGAGCGCAACGAATCGAGAGTCAGGTCGCGGACATCATGGCCGCCGACGCGGACCGCTCCCGCGGTGACGTCGTAGCAGCGCATCGCCAGCACCGCCAAGGTGGATTTGCCGCCGCCCGGCGGGCCGACCACGGCAAGGGTTTCCCCGGGCCGAACTGAGAGGTCTATGCCGCGCAGGACGGGGTGCTCGGCCGTATAGCCGAACGATGCCTGCTCGAAGGTGAGGGATACCGGAGTCGACGAGGGCAGCTGCTTGGTTCCATCGACCAGAGTCGGCCGGCTGTCGATGAGTTCGAACACTCGCATGGCGCCTGTCCGCGCCTGCTGCGCGATGGTGAGCATCCCCGCCAGATCGCACGCCGGCCGCGACACCAGGGTCTGGCAAGACCAGAAGGCAACGAAGGTGCCCACCGTGATCGTGCCCTGTGCCGCCATCCATCCGCCGAGCGCGAGGACCGCCATCTGCCCGAACGCGGGCAGGCCCAATAGCAGCGGGCCGAAGTATGCGTTGAGCCGGGCTACCCGCACGCGTGCTGCATAGAGCGCGCGGCCGGCAGTCGTGAGTTTCACCGTCTCCTGGGACTGCTGCCCGAAGGCCTTGACGACATGAATCCCGCTGACCGCGGCGTCGACCACACCGGTGACCGCGGCATTGCGTTCTTGCGCAGCCTCGGTGGCTACCGCCAGCAGGCGGCGGCTGCGGTGGGCGACCAGGCCGATCAGCGGTACAACTAGCACCACGAGCAAAGCCAGCGGTAGAGATAGCCAGGCCATGACCGCGAGGCAGAGCAGCAGCGTAAGCAGATGCCGGATCACATTGGGCAGGTCGAACAGCAGCGTCTGCACCAGTTCCAGGTCATTGGTGGTCCGGACGATGAGCTGGCCGCTGCTCCAGCGGTCCTGCTGCCGGCCGTCCCAGCGCATCAGCGTCGCAAACGCGTCCACGCGGAGGTCATGCTGCACCAAATGGGCGATTCGACCGCCGTAATGCCGGCGCACGAAGGTCATGAGGTAGATCGCACCGGCAGCGGCAACCAGCACCAGAGCCCACGGCGCCAGAGGTCTGTGATCCGGCGCGATCGCATTGTCTATGACGCGTTTGGTGACCAGCGGAACCATGACCGTGATCGCGGTGCCGACCACCGACGCGAACAATCCCAGCAGCAGGTCACGCCGGTACCGGAGAACGTATCGCGACAACCGTCCCCACCAGTTTGTCCGCATCCCGCCACAGCCCTTTCCGGCGAACCCGGACGACCACCAGCCCAAATGCGCTGGTGGCCGCCGCAGGCATTCTCCCACGCTGCCCGGATCACCTGCACATCTGAAAACTCGTCCGGGCGCGCGCCACCCGGCCCTCGCCTCGTTATGAGCCCCGCCGGTTGCTGGTCACCAGCGGGCGGCGTACCTGCGTCTTCGGGTGATGTCCAGCGCGCGCCGCCCTCGACGGCCGAACCGTGGCCCCGCGGCATCGAAATTAATCGAGATGCGCCGACCCGTATCCTGTTGTGGACTTATACCACCAGTGGTGGCTAAGCAGCTTCGGTATGGGAAGGGAAACAGTGGCGCTCGTCGTGCAGAAGTACGGCGGATCCTCGGTGTCCGACGCCGACCGGATTCGCCGAGTCGCCGAGCGCATCGTCGAGACCAAGAAGCAGGGCAATGACGTCGTTGTGGTCGTCTCCGCAATGGGCGACACCACCGACGACCTGTTGGATCTGGCTCAGCAGGTCTGCCCGGTTCCGCCGCCCCGCGAGCTTGACATGCTGCTGACGGCCGGGGAGCGGATCTCCAACGCACTGGTGGCCATGGCGATCGAGTCTCTGGGCGCCCACGCCCGCTCGTTCACCGGATCGCAAGCCGGCGTGATCACCACTGGGACGCACGGGAACGCCAAGATCATCGAGGTCACGCCGGGACGGCTGCAGGCAGCGCTGGACGAGGGGCGGATCGTGCTTGTTGCCGGGTTCCAGGGCGTCAGCCAAGACACCCGGGACGTCACGACGCTGGGCCGCGGTGGCTCGGACACCACGGCGGTCGCGCTGGCCGCCGCGCTGGGCGCCGACGTCTGCGAGATCTACACCGACGTGGACGGCATCTTCAGCGCCGACCCGCGGATCGTGCCCAAGGCCCGCAAGCTCGAGACGGTCACCTTCGAGGAGATGCTCGAGCTGGCGGCCTGCGGCGCCAAGGTGTTGATGCTGCGCTGCGTGGAGTACGCACGGCGTTACGACCTTCCGGTGCACGTCCGGTCGTCGTATTCGGACAAGTTGGGCACTGTCGTTGTCGGATCGATCAAGGACGTACCTATGGAAAGCCCTCTGCTCACCGGAGTCGCTCACGACCGGAGCGAAGCCAAGGTGACCATTGTCGGGATCCCGGACATCCCGGGCTACGCGGCCAAGGTCTTCCGGGCAGTTGCCGACGCCGACGTGAACATCGACATGGTGTTGCAGAATGTCAGCAAGGTCGAGGACGGCAAGACCGACATCACCTTCACCTGTTCGCGAGACAGCGGACCGACGGCGGTCGCCAAACTCGACTCGTTGCAGGACGAGATCGGATTTACTCAACTGCTTTACGACGACCACATCGGCAAGGTGTCGCTGATCGGCGCCGGCATGCGCAGCCACCCCGGCGTCACCGCCACGTTCTGTGAGGCGCTGGCGGCGGTCGGGGTCAACATCGAGCTGATCTCCACCTCCGAGATCCGCATCTCGGTGCTCTGCCGCGACACCGAACTAGACAAGGCCGTTGTTGCGTTGCACGAGGCATTCGGCCTCGGCGGCGAGGAAGAGGCCACGGTGTATGCGGGGACGGGCAGATAGATGGTTGCCGTCGGAGTTGTAGGTGCCACCGGTCAGGTGGGCCAGGTGATGCGCACGCTGCTCGACGAGCGCGACTTCCCGGCCACGTCAGTGCGGTTCTTCGCCTCGGCCCGCTCGCAGGGCCGCAAGCTGCCGTTCCGCGGTCAGGAGATCGAGGTCGAGGACGCCGCGACGGCCGATCCCACCGGGCTGGACATCGCGTTGTTCTCCGCCGGTGGGGCCATGTCCAGGGTGCAGGCGCCGCGGTTCGCGGCCGCCGGGGTGACGGTGATCGACAACTCGTCGGCGTGGCGCAAGGACCCGGATGTGCCCCTGGTGGTCTCCGAAGTGAACTTCGAGCGGGACGTCCGCAGGGCTGGGCCTCTCAGGAAGGGCATCATCGCCAATCCGAACTGCACCACCATGGCCGCGATGCCGGTGCTCAAGGCGCTGCACGACGAGGCGCAGCTGGTCCGCTTCATCGCGTCCTCCTACCAGGCCGTGTCCGGCAGTGGTCTGGCCGGTGTCGAGGAGTTGGCGACCCAGGCGCGGGCGGTGATCGACGACGTCGAGCAGTTGGTGCATGACGGCGGCGCCATCGACTTCCCGCCGCCGAACAAGTACGTCGCTCCGATCGCGTTCAACGTGGTGCCGTTGGCGGGTTCGCTGGTCGACGACGGTTCGGGTGAGACCGATGAGGACCAGAAGCTGCGATCGGAGAGCCGCAAAATCCTCGGCATTCCCGACCTGCTGGTCAGCGGGACCTGTGTGCGGGTCCCGGTTTTCACCGGCCACTCCCTGTCCATAAACGCCGAATTCGCCCGTCCGCTCTCGCCGGAGCGGGCCCGCGAGCTGTTGGCGGACGCGCCGGGGGTGAAACTGGTCGACGTGCCCACGCCGCTGGCCGCTGCGGGAGTCGACGAGTCCCTGGTCGGTCGTATTCGGCAGGACCCGGGGGTGCCGGGCGGGCGCGGACTGGCGCTGTTCGTGTCCGGGGACAACCTGCGCAAGGGGGCGGCGTTGAACACGATCCAGATCGCCGAGCTGCTGGCCGCCGAACTGTAGTCGAAGCGAGTTGATTTTCACTCCGGTCGCGCGGCGCTCAGCTGTCTTGTGTTGTCTTGTTTTGCAAGGCATTTCGACGGCGCGAGCCTCCGGTGCCCGCGCCGGCAGCCGGTACCGGGACGCCGACCGCGGATCACGGCATCGGCGCCACCGACCTGTGTGACTTCGTCGAATTCCCCAGCCGGCTCGCCAGGTTCCACGCTCGATGAACTGCTGACGAAGCGGATCGCACGGGCGTAACGGTCGTCGCTCGCCGAACAGGACCGAGCCCGCGCCATATTCCGGGCGGGTTCACGTTGCTGTACGCCCGTCCGCGTGATCGGGACCCTATCGTGGGGTCTGTTTGCCCATCGCGATTGCTTATTGAACACGTGTATACGTGGCGCCGTGTTAGAGATAGGCTCTCAGCCATTGATGCGCTGCATGATCGGCGAGCCTCTTCGTTTTTGGAGGGATGAACGACATGGTCAGGTCGAAACCCGCCCTATGGTTCGCGGTCCGTTTACGCGTCGACGCGAAGGCTGCAACTACCGGGTGATGGTAGCCACGTAGTCGGGTTGAGCCACAGCGAAAGGATGGCCGATGACGTATCCCATGTTGCCTCCGGAGATCAACTCGGCGCTGTTGCACAACGGCGCCGGATCCGCGCCAATGCTCGCAGCCGCGACGGCATGGAGCGGACTGGCCGACGAGTTGCGCTCGGCAGCAACCTCATTCGCCTCGATTACGTCCGATCTGGCCAGTGGGCCATGGCAGGGCGCTGCCGCGTCCAAGATGACCGAGGCGGCCGCGCCGTACGCGGCTTTCCTCACTGCGGCGGCTACTCAGTCCGAGGGGGCGGCCAGTGGAGCTGTTGCAGTCGCAGCGGCGTTCGAGGCCGCTCAAGCCGCGACGGTGCAACCAGCTCTGGTCGCGATCAACCGCGCTGTCACCGCTGCATTGGCCAGATTGAACTTATTCGGTTTCAATATTCCGGCAATCGCGGCCATGGAGGCCGCCTATGAAGAGATGTGGGCTCAGGATGTGGCCGCGATGTTCGCGTACCACGTCGGCGTTTCGCAGGCCTGGTCGCGGCTGTGTCCCATCACGGAACTGCTACGCGGTTTGCCGAGATTGCCTACTGCGCCACCGGCAACGCCGCCACCCGTTACGACACCGCCAACGACGACGCCGCCGCCATCGCCCAACCCCACCCCCACACCCAGACCAACGCCGACTCCCACACCCACCCCCCGACCGACCCCGACTCCCACACCCAGACCGACCCCTAATCCGAGACCGACCCCTAACCCGACTCCCACACCCAGACCAACCCCGAACCCCAGACCGACCCCCCGGCCGTTTGATGTTCCTACGGCGCCCTCGCAACCGGGGTGGAGGGTAGAGCCAGGGATCAGGTACAGGTTTTAGAAACAACGTCACCGGCAGGTGAGTGACTCCTAACACTGCCTACCAGACCCACGCGCCACTCGGCTCGTCTCACAGCTGGCACCTAACCAGCGCATAGCGGCCACTACTGTTTGCCCCTGCATCATTCGTGGCATGAGCGAAATTACCGACACTTCAGGGACTTCTACGGCCGTGGTACCGCCGGCGCCGGTGGTCGACCGGACGCCGAAGGTGTTCAAGGCGGCGGCATGGGTTGCCATCGTCGCCGGCATCGTATTCATCGTCGCGGTCATCTTCTTCACCGGCTTCAGGCTGGGTTTGGCCGCCGGGCACGGCGGCGGGCACCACCGGCACCACAAGCACCACCCGGCGATGATGCACCGCTCGGGCTTCCCCAACGGGGGCGCGCCGGCGGTGAATCCCGGCACCGGTCCCGCCGGGCCCAGCCAGCTGCCGACCTCGGTCGCACCCTCCGTCACTCCCTCGGCCACACCCGGCCGCTGAACACCCTCCTCCGTCCAGCCCGGCGCTGCACAGCGCCGGGCTTCATCAATTCACGGCAACTTTGTGAGCGCGCCCCTTTACGCTGCTGCGGGGCTGGACCATATTCGAAGGTATGAGTGAGACACCGGAATCAACGACCCCACCGGCTGCAGTTGCCACCGCGCCGCCGACCAGGACGGATTACCGGGAGAAGCCGCCCCGGCTGTACCGGGTTGCGGCGTGGGTGGTGATCGTCGCCGGCATCGTGTTCATCGCTTCCACGTTGTTGTTCACCGGTGCCATGATCTTCGGCGGCGGACCCTGCCATCACCACCGCCACCACCACCACGGCATGTTCCGGCCCGATGGTCCCGGTGGTCCGGGCGGGCCCGGCTGGCAGTTCCGTTTCCCCGGCGGTCCGCCGCCTCCGGGCATGGGTCCCGGATTCCCCGGTGGCCCTGGTGGTCCCGGCGGGCCGGCCGCCGCTCCGCCCGGTGCCGGCCCCGGCCAGGCGCCGGCCTCGGGCCCCACCGCACCCAGCACCGCGCCCACTCGCCCGTAGTCCGATGCCGGGGCTTCGGACCACGGCGGTCTGTTCGGTTTCGGTACAGGGACACCCCGGGTACACCGAAGTGCATGCCCCGGATTCGGGGCCAGATCACAGAGTGCTTGCTGCCCTTGATTTCTCGATAGTTCAGGTAGAGGAGATTGCGAAATGACGGAACGGTACACCACCACGGACGGCGGCAGCCCGGCACCCAGTGACGAGCAGTCGTTGACCCTCGGTCCCGACGGTCCGATCCTGCTGCAAGACCATTACCTGATCGAGCAGATGGCGCAGTTCAACCGGGAACGCATCCCGGAGCGCCAACCGCATGCCAAGGGCGGGGGTGCCTTCGGCCACTTCGAGGTGACGCACGACGTCAGCCGGTACACGAGGGCGGCGGTGTTCCAGCCCGGGACCAAGACCGACACCCTGATCAGGTTCTCCACCGTCGCCGGCGAGCGCGGCAGCCCAGACACCTGGCGCGACCCGCGTGGTTTCGCGCTGAAGTTCTACACGTCGGAGGGCAACTTCGACATGGTCGGCAACAACACCCCGGTCTTCTTCATCCGCGACCCGATGAAGTTCCAGCACTTCATCCGCTCCCAGAAGCGCATGCAGGCGACCAATCTGCGCGATCACACCATGCAATGGGACTTCTGGACCCTGGTGCCGGAGTCGGCACACCAGGTGACCTGGTTGATGGGTGACCGCGGCATCCCCAAGACGTGGCGCCACATGAACGGGTACAGCAGCCACACCTACAGCTGGATCAACGCCGACGGCGAGATCTTCTGGGTCAAGTACCACTTCAAGAGCGACCAGGGCGTCGACTACCTCACCCAGGAGGACGCAGATCGGCTGGCCGGCGAGGACGGCGACTACCACCAGCGCGATCTGTACGAAACCATCGAGAGCGGCGACTTCCCGAGCTGGACGCTCAAGATGCAGATCATGCCGTTCGAGGAGGCGAAGACCTACCGGTACAACCCGTTCGACCTGACCAAGGTCTGGCCGCACGGCGACTACCCGCTGATCGATGTCGGCAAGCTGACCCTGACGCGCAACGTCACCGACTATCACACCGAGATCGAGCAGGCGGCCTTCGAGCCGAACAACATCGTGCCGGGGACCGGTCTGAGCCCGGACAAGATGCTGCTCGCCCGTGGCTTCTCCTACTCGGATGCGCACCGCGCCCGGCTGGGGACGAATTACCGACAGATTCCGGTCAACACCCCGAAGGTCGAGGTCAACAGCTACTCCAAAGACGGCGCCATGCGGGTCAAGAACGTCTCCGATCCCGTTTACGCGCCCAACTCCTTCGGTGGCCCGCACGCCGACCCGGCACGCGCCGCCGAAGTGCGCTGGCAGGCCGACGGCGAGATGATCCGCGCCGCCTACACGCTGCGTCCCGAGGATGACGACTGGGGTCAGGCCGGCACGCTGGTGCGCGAGGTGCTCGACGACGACGCGCGAGAGCGCTTGGCCGGCAACATTATTGGGCACGTTTCCAAGGGCGTCAAGGAGCCGGTGCTGTCCCGGGTGTTCGAGTACTGGCGCAATGTCGACCCCGACCTCGGCAAGAAGGTCGAAGAGGGGGTCCGGGCGAACCTCGGCTGAGGATGTCGCGGCCGCGGGGTTTCAAACCCGGCTGCGCGAAAACGTGTTGCCGGTGACCGGGGCCTGCCAGGCTGGCGTAGCGGGCCACGGTGCCGCGCCGGTTCGCGGCACCACCGGACGCACCGGGCCGGCAGCCAAGGTAAAAATGGGTACTCGGTGGCCTCGTGCAACTGAACATGGTCGGGAATTTGTCGGTGCTCTCTGGAAGATGAAGTGAGGGTGGTTATCGTTTCGATAGCTGCCCACCCAGCTGCCCCGGAGGGATCGTGATATGACGCGCATCACCGCCACCGCGGGCCGCCAGGTGAACCTGGCCGACGCCGAGCTGACCAGTTCGGCCGCCGTCGCCCAGTACGTTGCCGATGGCTGCCTGGTCGACGGACCGGTGGGACGCGTCGGTCTGGAAATCGAGGCGCATTGCTTCGATCCGGCCGATCCCGTGCGCCGGCCGACCTGGGACGAGATCAGCGCGGTGCTCGAGTGGCTGGCCCCGCTCCCGGGCGGCAGCGCCGTCACGGTGGAACCCGGGGGCGCCGTCGAACTTTCCGGTCCGCCTGCCGAGGGCGTGCTGTCCGCGATCGATGCCATGGCCCGTGATCAGGCGGTGTTGCGAGCCGCCCTGGCCCAGGCCGGGCTGGGATTGGTGTTCCTGGGGGCGGACCCGCTGCGGTCGCCGCATCGGATCAACCCCGGCGCTCGCTACCGCGCCATGGAAGAGTTCTTCGCCGCCAGTGACAGCGGAGCAGCGGGCGCGGCGATGATGACCTCGACGGCGTCGATCCAGCTGAACCTGGACGCCGGTCCGCAGGCAGGGTGGGCGGCACGGGTCCGCCTGGCCCACGCACTGGGGCCCACGATGATCGCCATCGCCGCCAACTCCCCGATGCTGGCCGGCGAGTTCACCGGCTGGCAGTCCACCCGGCAGCGGGTGTGGGGTCAGATGGATTCCGCGCGGTGCGGCCCGATATTGGGGGTCAGCGGTGACGATCCGGGAACTGACTGGGCACGGTATGCGCTGAAGGCGCCGGTCATGATGGTGCGCAGTCCGGACACCGACGGCGCTTGCGCCGTCACGCACCACGTGCCGTTCACCGACTGGGTGGAAGGCCGGGTGCTGCTGGGCGATCGCCGGCCCACCATCGCCGACCTGGATTACCACCTGACCACGTTGTTCCCCCCGGTGCGCCCCCGGCAGTGGCTGGAGATCCGCTATCTCGACAGCGTCCCCGACGCCATCTGGCCGGCGCTGGTTCTCACGCTGACGACCCTGCTCGACGATCCGGCCGCGGCCGACCTCGCCGCGGCCGCCGTCGAGCCGGTGGCGACCGCGTGGGACGTCGCCGCCCGGGTCGGCCTGCGGGATCGGCGGCTCTACGCAGCGGCCAACCGCTGCCTGTCCATCGCCGCCGAGCGGGCGCCTGCCGAACTCACGCCCGAACTGGCCGGTGCGATGCAGCAGTTGAGGCTCAGCGTCGAAACGGGGCGATGTCCGGCCGACGACTTCTCCGACCGCGTCGTCGAGCATGGGATCGCCGCGACGGTCGCCCAGGCGGTGCGTGCGGCACAAGGGGAGCAGTGACCGCACGGGAACAGCTGGCCGCCGATCTGGAGCGGGCACGGGCGCGGACGCTGCGGCTGGTCGATTTCGACGACGACGAACTACGCCGGCAGCACGACCCGCTGATGAGCCCCCTGGTGTGGGACCTGGCCCACATCGGTCAGCAGGAAGAGCTCTGGTTGCTGCGTGACGGCAACCCGGATCGCCCGGGCATGCTGCCGACCGAGATCGAGGGGCTTTACGACGCGTTCGTGCATTCCCGCGCCAGCCGGGTGGACCTGCCGCTGCTGTCCCCGGCGCAGGCGCGTTCGTTCTGCCGTACGGTGCGCGACGCCGCGCTGGACGCGCTGGATGCGCTCCCCGACGACGCGGCGGACTTCCAGTTCGGCCTGGTGATCAGCCACGAAAATCAGCACGGCGAAACCATGCTGCAGGCGTTGAATCTGCGCAGCGGTGCACCGCTGCTTCGCGAGGTGTGCCGGGTCCCGGCCGGCCGGGCGGGAGTGGCCGGGACGTCGGTGCCGGTGCCCGGCGGCCCGTTTGTGCTCGGCGTGGATGCCGCGAGCGAGCCCTATTCGCTGGACAACGAACGCCCCGCCCACGTCGTGGAGGTACCGGGCTTTCGGATCGGGCGGGTACCGGTCACCAACGCGGAGTGGCGCGAGTTCATCGACGACGGCGGATATGCGCAACCTCGGTGGTGGTCCGAACGCGGATGGCAGCACCGGCAGCAGGCGGGCCTGACCGCGCCTCAGTTCTGGAGTGCCGGCACCCGCACCCGATTCGGGTATGTCGAGAACATTCCCGCCGATGAGCCGGTGCAGCATGTTTCCTACTTCGAGGCCGAGGCGTATGCGGCGTGGGCAGGGGCCCGACTGCCCACCGAGATCGAGTGGGAGAAGGCCTGCGCCTGGGATCCGGTGACGGCGTCCCGCCGGCGCTACCCATGGGGCGATGAGCAGCCGTCGGCTGATCTGTCCAACCTGGGCGGCACCGCGCTGCGTCCCGCGCCGGTGGGTGCGTACCCGGCGGGCGCCTCGGCGTATGGGGCCGAGCAGATGCTGGGTGACGTCTGGGAGTGGACCAGTTCGCCACTGCGGCCCTGGCCCGGATTCGTGCCGATGATCTACGAGCGCTACTCGCAGCCCTTTTTCGACGGGGACTATCGGGTGCTGCGCGGCGGATCGTGGGCGGTCGAGCAGTCCATCCTGCGACCCAGCTTCCGCAACTGGGACCACCCCTACCGCCGTCAGATCTTCTCGGGTGTCCGGCTGGCCTGGGACGCCTGATGTGTCGTCACCTGGGATGGCTCGGTGCTCCGGTCAGTGTGGCGTCGCTGGTGCTCGACCCGCCGCAGGGTCTGCGGGTGCAGTCCTATGCGCCGCGACGCCAAAAGCACGGGCTGATGAACGCCGACGGGTGGGGTGTGGGTTTCTTCGATCCGTTATCCGAAGGCGCCACGCCGCGGCGCTGGCGCAGCCCGGCACCGTTGTGGGGAGACGGCTCGTTCGAATCGGTGGCGCCGGCGTTGCGGAGCCACTGCGTGGTGGCGGCGGTGCGTTCGGCGACAATCGGCATGCCGATCGAAGCCAGTGCCACCGCGCCCTTCACCGATGGGCAGTGGTTGTTGTCACACAACGGCGTCGTCGATCGCGCCGTGTTGCCCCGGCACGCGGACGCCGAATCAGTCTGTGACAGCGCGGTTCTCGCGGCCGCCATCTTCGCGCGCGGGCTGGACGCATTGGGTGACACCATCGTCGAGGTCGGCGCCGCCGACCCATTGGCCCGGCTGAACATCATGGCCGCCAACGGCTCTCGACTGCTCGCCAGCGCTTGGGGAGACACCTTGTGGATCCTGCGCCGCGCCGACGGGGTGGTGCTGGCCAGCGAACCCTACGATGACGACTCGGATTGGCAAGAGGTACCCGACCGGCACCTGGTGGAGGTCTCCGCCGGCGGCCGCGTTGTGTTGACTGCGTTGAACCGTTCGAAAGGATCCTGATGACGCTCACGCTGTCCAATCACCTGGCTGCGGACTCGGCGCTGCATGCACTGCGGCGCGACGTGTTCGTCGGCCTGCAGCAGACGCCGAAATCGTTGCCGCCCAAGTGGTTTTACGACGCAGTGGGCAGCGATCTGTTCGACCAGATCACCAGGCTGCCGGAGTACTACCCCACCCGTGCGGAAGCCGCGATCCTGCGTGCGCGCGCCGCGGAGATCGCATCGGCCAGCCAGGCCGACACCCTGGTCGAATTGGGCAGCGGGACGTCGGAGAAGACCCGGCTGCTGCTCGACGCGCTGCGCGACCGCGCTTCGCTGCGGAGCTTCGTGCCTTTCGACGTCGACGCCAACGTGCTGTCGGCTGCCGCCGGCGCCATCCAGAACGAGTATCCGGGCATCACGATCAACGCCGTCTGCGGGGATTTCGAGGAACACCTGACCGAGATTCCCCGGGGCGGGCGGCGGCTTTTCGTATTTCTGGGCTCGACGATCGGCAACCTCACGCCTGGGCCCCGCGCCGACTTTCTCGCGACACTGTCGGGTGTGATGCGGCCCGGGGACAGCCTGTTGCTCGGCACGGACCTGGTCAAGGACACCGATCGGCTGGTCCGTGCGTACGACGACGCGGCAGGGGTGACCGCGCGGTTCAATCTCAATGTGCTCGCGGTGATCAACCGGCAACTCGACGCCGATTTCGACGTCGACGGCTACGAACACGTCGCGCGGTGGAACAGCGAACAGGAGCGCATCGAGATGTGGCTGCGCTCCACGCGGCGCCAGCGGGTCCGCGTCGCGGCGCTGGACCTGACCGTCGACTTCGACGCCGGGGAGGAGATGATCACCGAGGTCTCCTGCAAGTTCCGCCCGGAAGCGGTAGGGGCGGAGCTGGCCGCAGCCGGTCTGCGCCGGATCCGGTGGTGGACCGACGAGGCGCACGACTTCGGTTTGTCGCTGGCCGCCAGGTGAGTGGGACCTTGAGTCCCGCCGGCGAGAGGCTGTCCCAGCAGTGGCGCGCGGCACGGCCACCGGTAGCCGGGTTGCACCTGGACAGTGCGGCCTGCTCGCGACAGAGTTTCGCGGCCCTCGACGCCGCCGCCCAGCATGCCCTGCACGAATCCGAGGTCGGCGGCTACGTGGCGGCCGAGGCCGCGGCCACGGTGCTCGACGCCGGACGTGCCGCGGTGGCGACACTGTGCGGGCTGGTCGATGCGGAGGTGGTCTATACCACCGGCTCGTTGCATGCGCTGGACGTGCTGTTGGGCAGCTGGCCGCGCGAGGGCCGTACCTTGGCATGTCTGCCCGGCGAGTACGGGCCCAATCTGGCGGTGATGGCCGCGCACGGTTTCGAAATTCGCCAGCTTCCTACCCTTGACGACGGTCGGCTGGCCATCGACGACGCGGCGTTCGAGCTGGAGGAGAATTCGCCGGGACTGGTTCACCTGACGCCCGTGGCCAGCCACCGCGGCATCGTGCAGCCGTTGGCCATGACGGCCGAGCTGTGCCGTGAGCTCGGTGTGCCGCTGGTAGTGGATGCCGCGCAGGCATTGGGGCAGATCGATTGCGCGGTGGGCGCCGATGTCACGTATTCGTCGTCGCGCAAATGGATGGCCGGGCCGCGCGGGGTCGGCGTCTTGGCGCTCCGACCCGAGCTGATGGAGCGGCTGACCCCGCGGATCCCCGCGCCGCTCGGTTTCGGCGAAGCGAATGTGGCCGCACGCGTGGGGTTTTCGGTGGCATTGGGAGAACACATGATGTCTGGGCCGGAACAGGTTCGGGCACGACTGGCCGAGTTGGGCAGCACCGCACGCACGCTGCTGGCCGACGTGGACGGCTGGGCGGTGGTCGAAGAAACCGAAGAACCCAGCGCGATCACCACACTGGCTCCCACCGAGGGCGCCGACCCGGAAGAAGTGCGTGATTGGTTGCTCGCGGAGCGCCGAATCCTCACCACCTACGCCGGCCTGCAGCGGGCACCGCGGGAGCTGACGGCGCCGGTGCTGCGCATCTCGCCGCATGTCGACACTTCGGCACCAGACCTGGAAACCTTCGCCGAAGCCCTCATCGAGGCGACGGCAGCCACGTCGGGTTGACGCGCCGTCAGCCTGCCTTGTGCGCGCTCAGCAGGTAGGCGGGGAATTTCACCCGCCCCTTCTCGTCATGGTCGTGCACCGAAAACTCGACCGGCGGCCCGGGCAGCGGCGGGGGGGCCGCGAGGGCGTGCGCATGAAGGAAAGCCGGCCGGATTTCGTCGATCTCCGAGTACTTGCCGACCGCGGCACGCAACTCGTCCTCGTCGACCTCATTGGGCTTGGTCTCCAGCTCGGCCGGGAACGCGCCCTTGGCGAACACCAGTACGTAGGAGCCGGCCCCCGGTGCGGCCAGCGCCAGCGACAGCTCCGCATAACCGCATCCGGCGTCCAGCACGTCACTGCGGACCCACCCGTCGGCGATCAATGCGGCCAGTTCGGGTTGCGGCTCAACGATATTCCACGGCGGCGGACCCTGGAAGACTCCCTGCTGCTGATATGCCTGGTCCCAATCCATCACCTCGTCGGCCATGGCTCGCAACGTACCGATAACCGTCGCCGACCTGGCCGGGGCCGCCGGTCTGTCCCGTGGGCACTTCAGCCGCATGTTCACCCGTACCCAGCGCCCACCTGTGGGTGCACGACCAGGAAGTCGCACTGAAGTACTGGACCGAGAAGGCGGGTATGGAAGTGCGACAAGATGTTTCACTGCCGGACCTGGATTTCCGGTGGCTCACCGTCGGCCCTCCCGGACAAGACGACGTGTCCCTAGTGCTGATGGCGATTCCGGGCCGGATGGACGACGCGACCCACCAGCAGGTGGCCGACCTGATGGCCAAGGGTTTCGCCGGCACGGTATTCCTCACCACCGAGGACCGTGCGGCCAGATATACCGAGATGAAGGCCCGCGGCGTGGAATTCACCGAAGCGCCGCATGAGATGCCCGACGGCATCGACTGCGGGTTCCGGGACCCGTCGGGAAACAGTGTCCGGTTGACCCAGTTGGCGCAAATCGGCTAGCTGGTCTTGCGGATCGGCCAGGTGTGCACCGGTTCGTTGGCGTGCATGTGTTCGCAGTAGCGGCGCAGCATCTCGGCCAGGGCGCGGGGCCGGGTCATGCCGGCGTCCTCCAGCGCGCCGACGGTGGACACCTGCCAGCTGGCGCCATTGCGTCCGGTCCGGGCGCGGCCCTCGATGACGCCGAGGAAACGTTCGCGCACTTCGACATCGACACCCCACCGCCGCAGACCCTCGTGGGCCATCGGCAAAAGCGTGTCCAGCACCAGCTTTCGAGCGCTCACCTCGCCGATACCCGGCCAGTGCAGCTGCGCGTCGATGCCCTGTTGAGCGGCCTCCAGGAAATTCCGGTGCGCCAGCGGGAAACTCATCTGCGACCACACGGGCTGGTCGGCCTCTGACATGGTACGCAACACGCCGTAGTAGAAGGCTGAATTGGCAAGCATGTCAACGACACTCGGCCCGGCCGGCAATACCCGGTTCTCCAGGCGCAGCTGTGGGCGGCCCTCGAAGACGTCGTACACCGGCCGGTTCCAGCGGTACACGGTGCCGTTGTGCAGGCGCAGTTCGGAGAGCCGCGGCGCGCGTCCCGCCGTCAGTTCCGCTACGGGATCCTCGTCGGACAGTTCCGGCAGGAGCGATGGGAAATAGCGGATGTTCTCTTTGAACAGGTCAACGGCCGAGGTGATCCAGCGCTCGCCGAACCAGACCCGTGGCCGCACCCCCTGCGTCTTCAGCTCTTCCGGCCGGGTGTCGGTGGATTGGGCGAACAATTCGATGCGGGTCTCCGACCACAGCTGGTGGCCGAAGAAATACGGCGAGTTCGCGGCGAGTGCCAGTTGAGGGCCGGCCAGCGTCTGCGCGGCGTTCCAGTTGGCGGCGAAGTCATCCGGAGCCACCTGCAGGTGCAATTGCATGCTGGTGCAGGCGGATTCGGGTGCGATGGAAGCAGCCTGCCAGCTCAGCGGCTCGGGGCCGGCGATGTTGATGGGGATGTCCTCGCCGCGGGCCTCGAAGATCGACTCGTTGAGGGCTGCATACCGGTTCGACTCGCTCATCCAGCCTTCGGCGGATAAATGCTTGGGCATCAGGGTGGGCAGGATGCCGATCATGACGATGTGCGAACCGCTGGCATTGGCCTTGAGTTCGGCGTCATTGAGGCTGGCCCGGACATCTTTCTCCAGGTCCAGGGTGGTGTGTCCGGGCAGTGGACGGGGCGGCACGTTGAATTCGATGTTGTAAGCGCCCAATTCGGTCTGATAGGCGGGATCGCCGATCGCATCGAGCACGAATCGGTTCGACATCGCCGGCTGATATTCGGCGTCGACGAGGTTGCACTCGATCTCCATGCCGGTGAGCGGGCGCTCCGAATCGAAGATGGTACGCGAAAGCATCGTCTCGAGAACGTCGAGACACAGCCGCACTTTGCGCCGGTACTCCCGCCGATGTGCGCGGTCATACGTGGTGCGCTTGACCTCTTCGCCCACCTGACCGATGGAACAGGTTTACCGGCCCCGGCGCAAGCTGGCCACCGCGATCTGCGGCGACGCCGGGAACAGGGAGCCGCCGCGCAGGTTGACCTCGATCGCGGGATCGGCATGCTCGGCCAGCGCCAGCAACGCCGACGGGCTGTAGGCCCGCAGCGAGCTGATGATTCCGTCGTGGGGCATCGTAAACATCGCCAGCGGCAACATCTGCGCCAACCGAAACAGGTGCGGTATCGGCCGTGGCCGGGGCAGATCGATGATCAACAATTTGTCCGCCACCCGGGTGCCTTCGGCGAAGACCCTGGCCGCGGGGGCTGGCGGCAGGTGATGGAACGACAGCGCGAAAACCGCGAGGTCGTAGCTGCGATCCGGCGCGTCGATGGCCGTGGCGTCCATCTCTCGGACGGTGGCCCGGGGGTGAGAGCCGAGGTCGCCCGCGCGTATCGCGGCAACCAGCGAGGCATCGATGTCAGTGACCGTGACAGTGGCAGTGGGATGCATTTCCAGCAGCGTTCGGGCCAGCCCGCCGTGGCCGGAGCCCAATTCGAGGATCTTCGGGTCAGGCACATCGCCGACTTCCTCGAGCACGATCCGGGCAATCTTCTTGTGCAGCCGGAAAAGCCGGCCCATCCTGTCCAATGAGCGGATCGCGGCACGTTTCTTGTCGTCCACATCGTCGCGGTCGATGTACTCCGGACGGTCGGTCTCCAGCCACCGGTCGAGCCACGACGCATCAGGACCGCCCCGCGGCATGTTCTCGATGTCAACGGCCACATAGATAATCATGGACGATTATCTGCAGTGTTCAACGTCACCCCTAGGAGAGGGCCGGGAGTTGGCCGTATCGCCGGAATTCGTAGCAGCCATCGACCAGGGCACCACCAGTACCCGCTGCATGATCTTCGATCACGACGGGGCCGAGGTGGCCCGTCATCAGCTCGAGCACGACCAGATCCTGCCCCGGGCCGGCTGGGTGGAGCACAACCCGGTCGAGATCTGGGAGCGCACTGCCTCCGTGCTGATGTCCGTGCTGAACGCCAGCAACATATCCCCGAAAGACATTGCGGCCCTGGGGATCACCAATCAGCGGGAGACGACGCTGGTGTGGAACCGCAAGACTGGCCGGCCTTACTACAACGCGATCGTCTGGCAGGACACCCGGACCGACCGCATCGCATCGGCGCTGGATCGAGATGGTCGCGGGGACGTGATCCGCCGAAAGGCGGGTCTGCCGCCGGCCACGTACTTCTCCGGCGGCAAGCTGCAATGGATCTTGGAGAACGTCGACGGGGTGCGCGCGGACGCCGAGCGTGGCGACGCGCTGTTCGGCACCCCTGACACCTGGGTGTTGTGGAACCTGACCGGCGGGCCGCGCGGCGGCGTGCACGTCACCGATGTCACCAACGCCAGCCGGACCATGCTGATGAACCTGGAAACGCTGGACTGGGACGACGAACTGCTGTCGTTCTTCTCCATCCCCCGGGAGATGCTGCCCAAGATCGAGCCGTCCGCCCCGGTGCAGCCCTATGGCGTCACCTCCGATACTGGTCCGATCGGCGGCGAGGTGCCGATCACCGGTGTCCTGGGGGATCAGCACGCGGCGATGGTCGGTCAGGTCTGCCTGGACGCTGGCGAGGCGAAAAACACCTACGGCACCGGAAATTTCCTGCTGTTGAACACCGGCGAGACGATCGTGCGGTCGCAGAACGGGCTGCTCACCACGGTGTGTTACCAGTTCGGGGACGCCAAGCCCGTGTATGCGCTGGAGGGCTCGATCGCGGTGACGGGCTCGGCGGTGCAGTGGCTGCGCGACCAGCTGGGCATCATCAGCGGCGCCTCGCAGAGCGAGTCGCTGGCCCGGCAGGTTGCCGACAACGGCGGGGTGTACTTCGTGCCGGCGTTCTCCGGGTTGTTCGCGCCGTACTGGCGATCCGATGCGCGCGGCGCGATCGTCGGGCTGTCCCGGTTCAACACCAACGCGCACCTGGCACGCGCGACGCTGGAAGCGATCTGCTACCAGAGCCGCGATGTCGTGGACGCCATGGAGGCCGACTCGGGCGTGCGCCTCGAGATCTTGAAGGTCGACGGCGGCATCACCAGCAACGATCTGTGCATGCAGATCCAGGCCGACGTGCTGGGTGTGGACGTGGTGCGGCCGGTGGTGGCCGAGACCACCGCGCTGGGAGCCGCGTACGCGGCGGGGCTGGCGGTCGGCTTCTGGGACGGCCCGGACGACCTGCGTGCCAACTGGCGCGAGGACAAACGCTGGACGCCGAACTGGGACGACGATCAGCGTGCCGAAGGATATGCGGGTTGGCGTAAAGCGGTACAGCGGACCCTGGACTGGGTCGACGTGTCCTGATCCAGGGTCCGCTCGCGGGCCTCAGTCCTCGCCGAGGATGCCGTAGATCTCGCGGCGGGCGTTGTTGAGCACTTCGACGATCCGTTGCTGCTGCTCAGAGCTGGCGGCGTGGGCAGACTGGCCCACCGCGCCGAACAACTGGCGGGCGGCTGTCCGCAGGCTGATGTGCCCGGGATCCACACCTTCGGCGATCTCGTCCCAGGGCGGCGTGTGAACGCTTGCCGCGGCGGCGCGACCGTCTTCGGTCAGCTTGAACAGCTTCTTGCTGCCGTCGGATTCGCTGGCCGTGATCAGTCCCTCGTCATCGAGCAACTGCAGGGTCGGATACACCGAACCCGGGCTGGGCTTCCAGAGGCCGTTGCTGCGTTCGGCGATCTGCTGGATCATCTCGTAACCGTGCATCGGCCGGTCGTTCAGCAGCACGAGGATGGCCGCCCGGACGTCACCGCGCCGGCCACGCCCGCCGCGGCGTCCACCGCCGGGTCCGCCGAACCCGAAACCGAAGCCGAATCCAGGACCGAAGCCGGGACCGAAGCCGGGGCCGAAACCCACCGGCCCCGGGTGGTCGCCCGACTGCTCGCGCAGGTTCGCAAAGAACTCTCGGCGAGCCTGCCGACGGGCACCGTGCAGGGCGCGCCGTGAAACAGGGCCCAGCAGGGGGCCGGGCCCGAACCCGAAGCCGGGGCGCGGGCCGAAGGGCCCGGCTGGAGGAGCGAAAGGGGTGTTCATGTCGCAATTCCTTCTGGTCATGGGAGGCGTCACGCGACGTTCTCCGGTATATCAATGACTATCACGATATATCGTTAACTATCGGAATGCAACGATGGGGATTGACGTCCCTGTCTGGTCGCCCGTCCTGGAAATCTGCGAGCAGGGGCCTGCGATGGTTCCGGCTCGATCGTTTGCGCCCTCCGGAGTCCGGGTAGCACCTGACGGGTGGACGGCGATAACGGAAACCGGCCGATGACCGGTTCAGGCACCGCTGCCGACCCGACCGGATACGGTGCCGAAGCCGGATCGGCTCGTTCGCGGGTCAACTGGGTGCTGGCGATGTTGACGGTGCCGGGCGCCGCGATCGTGATGCTTTTCGCTCTTGGGGCGGTGATGAGCACCGACTCGTGTGCCGGGAACCGGTGCGCGGACCTCGGCGGCGGGCCCGGTTTCGACCTGTTGTTCTACGGTCCGCCGGTGGTGGCCCTGCTGGTGATCGTGACCACGGTCTTCACCGCCAAGCGTCGCGCCGGCATCGCGGTTCCGCTGATCGGCTTGGGGCTTTTGGTCGCCGATGTCGCCATGCTGGCGGCCACCGTTGCGCCGTACTAGCTCGGCAGGGAGAAGCCGCCCGCCTCGGGGCTCTGCGGGGGTTGCGCCGCGGGTGCCGGCGTCGGCGGTGCGGGTGACCAGCCCTGCGGCGGTGCCTGGACGGGCGGCCACTGTTGTGGAGGCGGCCAGCCCGGAACCGGCGCAGGACGCAGCCGGGCCAGTTCTCGCCGGTGACGTTCGGCCAGCACCGCGGCCAGAATCAGCTGCGGCGGGACGCCCGGGGGAGGCGGCGGCGCGATGCGGGATACGACGTCACTGGCGATCCGGTAGGCCATCTGATCGCGCAGGGCGGGGTCGAGCTGGTGTGCCCGCGAAAGGAATTGGCGGGCCACCTCGGCCTGGCCGGCCGTCAGCCCGGACAGCTGCAGCGATGTCGCCCACCCTGCCAGCGCCGGCGGCATGGCCGGTGGCGGCCCGATTCGCGGCCCGCGTTCGCTGACGACGACGGTGCCGGCGAACATGTCGCCCACCCGCTTGGCCTTGGGGGAGAGCAGGCTGCAGATCACCGCGGGGCTGCCCAGGAGCATCCAGATCTCCACCACCGCCGCCAGCGCGCGAAACAGCGCCTGGCGAAAGCGTTCCGGTCCGCCGTCGTCAGAAACCACCCGCAGACCCATCACCATCTTGCCGACCGAGCGTCCGCGGGTCGCCGTTTCGATCACCACCGGATAGCCCACCATCGCGAGCACCGTGAAGATGATCAGGAACGCGACGGTCAGTGCCTCGTCGAACTGGGAAAGGGAGGCGGCCCAGAGCATCACGCCGAGGAAGTAGGTGATGAAAATGATCGTGATGTCGATGATCGCGCTCAGCGCGCGCACCGGTAGCTGGGCTATCTGGACGTCGAGCACCACGGCGTCCCCGGTCACCACCTCCGACATACCCCGGAACGCTACCGTCTCGGTACGCTGCGCAGGTGGACGTCGACGCGTTCCTGCTCACCCATAGAAGCACCTGGGACCGGCTCGACCAGTTGATCAAGAGGCGCCGTTCGCTGACCGGTGCGGAGATCGACGAACTCGTCGAGCTCTATCAGCGCGTGTCCACCCACCTGTCGATCTTGCGGTCGGTGTCGTCGGATTCCCTGATCACCGGCCGGCTGTCCAGTTTGGTGGCGCGGGCCCGGTCGGCGGTCACCGGTGCCCACGCCCCGCTGACCAGTACCTTCGTCCGCTTCTGGACGGTGTCCTTCCCCGTCGTCGCCTACCGGTCCTGGCGCTGGTGGCTGGCGACCGCGGTGGCGTTCTTCGCTGTGGTCGTGGTCATGGCGTTCTGGGTGGCCGGCAGTCCCGAGGCGCAGTCGGTCATCGGAACGCCGGCCGAGATCAACGAACTGATCAACCACGACGTCGAGTTCTATTACCGCGAGCACCCCGCCGCGGCGTTCGCCCTGCAGGTCTGGGTGAACAACTCCTGGGTGGCGGCCAAATGCATCGCGATGTCGGTGGTACTGGGAGTGCCGATACCGTTCGTGCTCTTCCAGAATGCCGCCAACGTGGCGGTCATCGCCGGGTTGATGTTCCCGGCCGGCAAGGGTGGCTTGCTGCTGGGTTTGCTGTTGCCCCATGGGCTGCTCGAGTTGACGGCAGTTTTCCTGGCCGCCGCAGTCGGGATGCGGCTGGGCTGGTCGGTGATCTCGCCGGGTGATCGGCCGCGTGGCCAGGTGCTGGCCGAGGAGGGGCGCGGCGTGGTGTCGGTTGCGGTAGGGCTGGTCGGCGTGTTGCTGGTGTCGGGGTTGATCGAAGCGATGGTGACGCCGTCGCCATTGCCCACCTTCGCGCGGATTGCTATCGGAATACTGGCCGAGGTGGCGTTCCTGTCTTACATCGTCTACTTCGGCCGCCGCGGTGTCGCCGCCGGCGAGACCGGCGACATCGAGGACGCGCCCGACTACGTCCCCACGGGTTAGTCGCTGACACGGCGGTGCTGCGCCGTGAGGGGCGCCCGGCTTCAGAGCTGGCCGGTGGCCTTCATCGCCAGATAGCGGTCGGCGAGACCGGGCGCGATGTCCGAGGGTGGGGCGTCGACGACCTCGACGCCGCTGCGGCGTAACCGGGAGGCGATAGACCGCCGCTCGTTGCGGGACCGTTCGGCCGCCGCCGCGTCGTATACGGCGGCGGCGTCACTGCGGCCGGCCGCGAGTTCGTCCACGCGGGGGTCGGCCACCGCGGCCACCAGCACATGGTGCTTGGCCGACAACTGCGGCAGCACCGGCAACAACCCCTCGTCGAGGGCGGTCGCATTCAAGTCGGTCAGCAACACCACCAGCGACCGCCGACGGGTTCGCCGCAGAATCGAGGCAACCATTGCCCGCCAATCGGATTCGACGAGTGCCGGTTGCAGGGGTGCCATCGCGTCGACCAGCTGGGCGAGCAGTTCGGTGCGTGACGCGCCGAAGACGGCGGCCCGGCTCACCCGGTCGTGGGCGAGGAAGTCGACGTGGTCACCCGCACGCGACGCCAACGCCGCCAACAACAGTGCGGCGTCCATCGCCCAGTCCAGCCGGGGCCAGCCGGCGGGATCGGCGGCCGTCGGGTCGACCCCCACCCGCCCTGCCGCCATGCGTCCGGTGTCGAGCACGATGACCACCCGCCGGTCCCGTTCCGGTCGCCAGGTGCGGACCATGACGTCGGTGCGCCGGGCGCTGGCGCGCCAGTCGATCGAGCGGACGTCGTCGCCGACGACATATTCCCGCAGCGAGTCGAATTCGGTGCCCTGGCCGCGAATCAGGGTGGGCAGCAGTCCGTCGATCTCGCGCAGCTTGGCCAGCCGCGACGGCAGGTGCTTGCGCGACAGGAACGGCGGCAGCACCCGCACCTGGCCGGGCACCGCCTGCGAACTCTGCCGCCCCGCGAAACCCAGCGGTCCGATGGAGCGCGCCGTGACCACTGCCGCGCGCTGGTCGCCGCGCCGAACCGGCCGCAGTTCAGTGACCACCCGCTGGTCCTGGCCCGGCGCGAGTACCAGCCGATGGCTGCGCGGCTCCGCGCGGGCACTGGGCGGCCAGGCGTCGCGCACCTGGCCGCGGAACCGGCGCCGGCCCTCGTTGCGAACCAGCAGCCCCGCGGCCACGGGCTGACCTAATCGGGCCGAACTGTCCGGCGACCGAGTGAAGCGCAGGCGGCGGGTGCTGGCCGCCAGCGCCACGTCCAGGCCGACCACAACCGCCAACGCGGTCAATAGGATCACGAAAGCTCTTGCGGGCCATGGCGATACAGCGATCGGCAGGACGCAGACGAGCGCGAGAAGTCCGGTGCGTCCGGTCAGGACCATTACCGGGGCACCGGAACCGAGGCCAGGATGCCGTCCAGGACACCGTCGGGAGTGGCGCCCTCGAGTTCGGCCTCCGGGCGCAACATGATCCGGTGCCGCAGCGTCGGACGGGCCATGGCCTTCACGTCGTCGGGTGTGACGTAGTTGCGTCCGGACAGCCAGGCCCACGACCGGGCGGTGCCCAGCAGCGCGGTCGCCCCGCGCGGCGACACTCCCAGCTGAAGGGCCGGCGACGAGCGGGTGGCGCCGGCGATGTCGACGATGTAGCCCAGCACCTCCTCGGCGATCAGCACCTGACGCACCGCCGCGCGCCCGGCGGCCAGTTCTGCCGGACCCGCTACGGGTTTGATCGCGGACAGGTCGCGGGGATCGAAGCCGTGGGCGTGGCGGCCCAGAATGGCGATCTCGGCCTCGCGCGGCGGCAGCGTGACGTTCAGTTTGAGTAGGAAGCGGTCGAGCTGCGCCTCGGGCAGTTGATAGGTGCCCTCGTATTCGATCGGGTTCTGGGTGGCGGCGACGATGAACGGATCGGGCAGCGGTTTGGGTTCGCCGTCCACGCTGACCTGACGCTCCTCCATCGCCTCGAGCAGCGCGGCCTGGGTTTTCGGCGGGGTGCGGTTGATCTCGTCGGCCAGCAGCAGATTGGTGAACACCGGGCCCGGCCGGAAGGCGAACTCCGCGGTGTGGGTGTCGTAGACCAGCGACCCGGTGACGTCGCCGGGCATCAGGTCGGGGGTGAACTGCACCCGCTTGAACTCCAGCTGCAGCGCGGCGGCCAGGGCGCGGACCATCAGCGTCTTGGCCACGCCGGGAACGCCTTCCAGCAGGACATGGCCGCGGCACAGCAGTGCGATGACCAGGCCGCTGACCACCCCGTCCTGTCCTACGACGGCTTTGCCGATCTCGGCGCGCAGGCCGAGCAGCGCTTCGCGGGCCGAGTCGGCGCTCGGGGATTGGGCGGGTTGTGTCACGAGTGGGTGACCTGCCTTTCGATGTCGTCGAGCGCACGGGCGAGGTGTAGCAAGTCGGAGTCACTGGCCGGTGGGGGTCCGAACAGCTGGTATTGGACATAATCCGGGTCGGCTCCGCTGCGCCGGGCCACCGTCATCACCACCGCGGGCGGAGCTGCGTTGGGACCCAGGCCGAGCCGGGGCGCCAGTCTCTGCAGGGCAGCCGTGCGCAGCGCCTCCGCGGCGCGGTCGCGGGCCCGGCGCGAGCGATAGAGACGGCCACGGCCTTCCACCGTCTCCGAAGCGCGCACCACCACGGGAAGTTCTTCGGCAACCAGCGGGCCGACCCGGCGGCCCTTCCACAGCGCAACCAGAATCACGACCAGCCACAGCTGCCAGACCATCCACGTCACGTTCTCCGGAATCAGGTCCAGCAGGGATCCAGGTGCCGAGGTGTGACCTTCGACGTGTTGCGGGGCATACCAGACGAGCCGCGAACGGGTGCCCGCCAGGTTCATCGCCAGTGCGGCGTTACCCTCTTCCAGGAGCCCTTCGTTCTCCATGAAGTGGCTGGTGCCCACGACGGTGACGGTGCGCCTCCCGTCGCGATAGCTCACCAACGCCCCGCCGTAGCAGCTGACCAGGTCCAGGGCATCGCCTCTGGCCCGGTAGGCATCGCTGGGTCCGAGATTCACTGCTCCTGCCCGGTTAGCTTCCCGCAGTGGGCAATTGGGATCGTTGTCGAACTTGCTCGCCGCACCGACCCGCAACTTCGGCGTCAGTGCCGCGCGGGTCCGTGCGGTGGGATCCACCAGCAGCAGATCGCCGGGCGCACTCGCCAGGCTCTCCAGCAGCGAATTGTCGGTCAGGTACTGCGACTGCGCCACCAGTAGCAGCGTGTCCGATCGCACCGCGCCCTGCACATCGGCGACGGTGTTGGCGACCACCACCTCGACGCCGGCCTCGCGCAGCAGGGTCACCAGAGCGTGGGCCCCGCCGGGGCTGGTGGCCTCGGGATCCATCGTGCCGCCTGGCCGCGGCGCCGTCAGGTAGGTGGTGATCGAGGCGACGATTACCAGCGCCGCCAGCGTGAGCAGCATCCCCCGCCAGGGGCGTCGTTGCTGCGCGGTGCCGGGCGCCGCGGCTGAGCGGGCGGACGTCACCGGACTTTCGCCCAGGAGTCCGGCGCCGCGGGTGCTGCCACCGCGGACGACGCGGCGGACCGCGACCGCAGATGGTCGTCCAGATCGGCGATCATCTGGTAGGCGGCTTGTGTTCCGGGTCGCTCGCCATAGGTCACGTCATTGAAAGCAGTTGCAGCTTGAGATAATTCGGCTGCCAGGTGTGGCAGCGCGTCACCCGCGTCATGGGCGAGTTCGTTCGCGGTGCGGCCGGGAACCTGGGTCAGCACTGCGGTCTCCTCCAGTTCGCGAGCGACCGCGCGCAGCCGATGCCGGATGGCGGCGGCCCAATTGCCCTCGGAGGCAAAGGCTTCCGCGGTAGCGCGATGCTGGGCGGCAGTCAGCTGGCCGGCGTCGAAAAGTTCGTAGTCGCCGCCGCGATTGGTGCGCATGGTGCGCCGGACCATCCGGACCGTGACGAAAACGGCGATCGCGAGCACGATGAGCAGGACGGTGACGGTGAACCAGCCACCCGACACGTGCGACGTTTTCAGCATCAGTTTGAGCAGGAATTCGTTGATCTTGTCCATGATTTCGTCGGTCAGCGTCTGTCTGGGGTAGATCGGCTTGCTCAGCTCGCGCTGTGCAGCGTCATGCGCCGCATCGCGGTCGATGTCGATGGCGGGCAATGTCAGTCGGTTCTTCCCTTAGAAAGGCCGCGTGAGCCAGAGGTTGTCGGTGGATTCCACGGCTGCCGGTCCGCCGGCGGCTCCGGTCTGCAGCACCAGGTCGAACGCCTCGGCGCGGATCCGCCGATCGGTATACAACAACACGACGACGCCGGCGACGAACGGTGTGGTGACGATCTGGCTGATGGCGCCTCCGATGGCCGACAGCGTGGTGCCGATGAGCAAAGTCGTGGTGCTCGACTCTCCCATCAGGAGGATCTGACCGACGATGCTGAACGGTGCCGAGATAGCGCCGCCTACGATCCCGACCACCAGCGCCGCCAGTATCCGGATGCCCAGCACCCGCCAGAAGCCGTTGCGGACCAATCGGAATGACCGGGTGATGGCGTCGAAGACCGGGAGTCGCTCGAGCACGATCAGGACCGGAGCGAACAACAGCATCGTGTACGCGTACGCCAACAGCGCGACGACCAGCAACAGCAGTGGGAACCCCAGCAGTACCGCAACGCCGGCATTGGCGGCTACCCCCACGCCGACCAGGATCACCACGACCAGGCCCACAATCACCGCGATCCCGATGCCCTCCAGCAGCGCCAGCCCGAGCAGGGCCAGCAGCCTGCCGCGGACCTTGGCCCAGGCTTCACCGATGGTGATCGGCGAGCCGAACACCGCGCGCCCGACGATCACGGTGAGCATTCCGCTGAGCAGGATGCTGCCCAGCCAGCTGACCAGGGCGCTGCCGCCCAGCGACGCCGTCCACGCCCCGAGCGCTCCGAGGCTGGGCTCGGTCTGGTCGCTCTCGAGTTCGTTCGCGGTGGCCAGCGGACCGATGGTGGCGAGCAAGGAGATGACCTGCATGACGACCACGACCATCGCGGTGAGGCCCAGCGTCGGTTTCGGATTGGCCCGGATGTAGCCGACGGCACCGTTGAAGATGTCGCTCAGGGTCAGCGGCCGCAGCGGAATGATGCCGGGTTTCACGGCACCTGGGATGAGTGGCGGGCCGAATCCCGGTGCCCCGTACCCGGGCGGCGGCGCGCCGTAGCCGGGTGGCGCGCCGTAACCGGGTGGAGTTCCATACCCGGGCGGCGGCCCGTAGCCGGGGGGCGGCCCGTAGCCGGGCGGTGGTCCGTAGCCGGGCGGTGGTCCATAGGCGGGGGGCGGCCCGTAGCCGGGTGGCGGTCCGTAGGCGGGTGGTGGTCCGTAGGCGGGTGGTGGCTCGTATGGCGGGGGCGGCCCGTCCCCTGCGGCCCCCGGCGCGGTGTCACCCGGGTATTCAGGCGGCAGCGTGCTCACCGTAGGCAGCGGCTGTCGTCGATTGTCATGGAGTACATCCTGTCGGCGGTCGGTGCATTTCTCAATCTAGGTCCCCGGGTCAGCGCGTAGCGTTTCTGGAATGGCGGAACTCAAATCCCGGTTGCGGGCGGACCTGACCGATTCGATGAAGGCGCAGGACAAGCTGCGGACTGCGACGTTACGCATGCTGCTGGCGGCGATCCAGACGGAAGAGGTCTCGGGCAAGGAGGCCAGGGAACTGTCCGATGACGAGGTCCTGAAGGTGCTGGCCCGGGAAGCCCGCAAGCGCGGTGAGGCTGCGGAGATCTATACGCAGAACGGCCGGGGCGAACTGGCCGCCAACGAGCACGCCGAGGCGCGGATAATCGACGAGTACCTACCGACACCACTGACGGACGCCGAGGTCGTCGACGTCGTCGAAACCGCGATCGCGGAGGTGGCCGAGTCGCTCGGTCACGCACCTTCGATGAAGGAGATGGGCTTGGTCATGAAGGTCGCGACCGGGATTGCCGAGGGTAAGGCTGACGGGTCGCGGTTGTCCGCAGCCGTCAAAGACCGGCTCTGACCGGGGCTTTCGTCGTCGACTAATCGCCGGTCGTTGATCGAGATCGCCCTTATCCACAACTAGCGACTTGCGGTAGGTCGAGTCAGTGGATTCGAGTACTATCGAAAGTATGTTCGAACCACCGCGCAGTAATTCTCCGGAGTTGTTGGCGCGCTTTGACTGTTTCCGCGAGCAGGTGTTGGCGCGCCGGGACGCGTTGATGGAGACCACTGCGGAGTCAACTGGATGGGTGCAGCGGATCTGTGGGGCGGCGCGGGTGGTCAATCAGGGTGCGGCTGCGGAGTTGGTGGCGATCGGGCAATTGTTCGCTTATCGGCTGGCCCGCGGTGGGGAGACCGAGGACTGGGCGATCGACACGATGAAGGCGGTCGCCGGCGAAGTGGCGGCGGGGTTGCGGATCAGTCAGGGTCGCGCGGAGACCAAGGTGCGTTATGCCCGGGCGATGCGGGAGCGGCTGCCGCAGGTTGCGGCGGTGTTCTGTGCGGGGGACATCGATGTGGAGTCGTTTGCCACGATTGTGTTCCGTACCGATCTGATCGAGGATCCCGAGGTGCTGGCGGCGGTGGATGGCAAGGTCGCCGCGCGTGTGACGCGCTGGCCCTCGCTGAGCCGGGGGCGGTTGTCACAGAAGGTGGACACGATTGTCGTAGCCGCCGATGTCGATGCGGTGCGCCGCCGTAAAGAAATCCAGGCTGGTCGCGAGGTGTGGATCGGCGGCGAGTCGGACGGGTTGTGTCAGATCGAGGGACGGTTGCGCAGCACTGATGCCCAGGCCATCGATCAGCGGCTGGCGGCGTTGGCGGCCACGGTGTGTCCCAACGATCCGCGTACTGCGGCGCAGCGCCGCGCCGATGCGTTGGGGGCGCTGGCCGCTGACGCCACCCGCCTGGGCTGTGAGTGCGGCCGCCCGGACTGCACCGCCGCCGGAACAAAGCCGTCGTCGCCGGTGGTGATTCATGTGATCGCCGAACAAGCCACCCTCAACGGCCACAGCGCCAGCCCGGCCAGTCTGCTCGGTGGCGAAGACCTCATCACCCCTGAGTTGCTGGCCGAGCTGGCCCTGACCGCCCGCCAGGTTCCGTTGATCCATCCCGGCTACGGCCCGCCCGAATCCCACTACACACCCTCGCCAGCACTCGCCGATTACGTCCGGGCCCGGGACATGACGTGTCGCTGGCCGGGTTGCGACGTGCCGGCCACTCGCTGCGATCTGGACCACACCATCCCCTACGGCCAGGGCGGGCCCACCCACGCCGGCAACATCAAGTGCTACTGCCGTACCCACCACTTGCTCAAGACTTTTTGGGGCTGGACCGAACAGCAACTCCCCGACGGCACCCTGATCCTGACCTCCCCGGCCGGAGACACCCACGTCACCACCCCCGGCTCGGCGCTGCTGTTTCCCAGCCTGTGCCACGCCGTGGGCGGCATGCCCGCCCCCGAAGCCCAAACCCCCGACCCCGGCTACTGCGCCGAGCGCACCGCGATGATGCCCAAACGCCGCCGCACCCGCGTCCAAGACCGCGCCTACCGCGTCGCCGCCGAACGCCGCGCCAACCACCAAGCCCGCACAGCCAGCTACGCCGGGGCCCCCGTCCCACGCGATGACGAACCCCCACCCTTTTAGCCCTTTCCGCACCGCGGGCGGCATCGGGCGCAGCCGACGCCGTTTGCTCTGCGGACGGCAGGGTACCCGTCAGTTATGGCACGGTTCGGCTATACCTTGATGACGGAGCAATCTGGTCCGAAAGAGCTTGTGCGCGATGCTGTTTCAGCCGAGCAGCGCGGATTCGACTTCGAGGTCTGCAGCGACCACTTCTCGCCCTGGCTGACATCGCAGGGGCATGCTCCCAACGCGTGGGCGGTGCTCGGGGCGGTCGCGCACGCGACCGAGCGGGTGGCTTTGTACACCTACGTGACGTGTCCCACGATGCGTTACCACCCCGCGATAGTCGCGCAGCAGGCCGCCACCGTCCAGATCCTCTCCGACGGGCGGTTCACACTCGGGTTGGGCACCGGGGAAAACCTCAACGAACACGTGGTCGGCAAGGGCTGGCCCACCGTCGAGCGCCGCCAGGACATGTTGCGCGAGGCCATAAAGATCATCCGGGAACTGTTCGGCGGCGAACTGGTCGACTGGCGCGGCGACTACTTCCAGGTGGACTCCGCACGCCTATGGGACGTCCCGGAGATGCCGCCCGGTATCGGGGTGGCGATGGCCGGCTCCAGGGGTGTGGAGAAGTTCGGCAAGCTGGCCGATCACCTCATCGCGGTCGAACCCGACCAGGGACTGGTGGACGACTGGCGCACGGCGCGCCAGAGCGGCGGCTGGCCCGGTGCCGGACGGGTCGTCGGACAGCTGCCGGTGTGCTGGGACCGCGACCGCGACGCGGCCATCGCCCGCGCGCACGATCAGTTCCGCTGGTTTGCCGGCGGCTGGGCGGTGAACGCCGACCTGCCGACCCCTGCGGGTTTCGCCGGGGCGACGCAGTTCGTGCGACCGGAAGACGTAGCCGACACGATTCCCTGCGGTCCCGACCTGGACGCGATCGTGGACGCCGTCCGGCCCTACTGGGAAGCAGGTTTCACCGATATCGCACTGGTTCAGATCGGCGGTGAGTCCCAGGAGCAATTCCTGAAGGAAGCCGCCGAACCTTTGCTGGATGCGCTCCGCAGCGCCGCCAAGTGAGGCGCCGGCACGTTTTGAGTGGCCGTCACTCGGGTATCGCTGCGGATAGTGGTGACGGATGGGATTGCGACGCAGGGAGTTTGGGCAATGGGTGAGTCGGCCAGCAAGACGGCGGCCTTGGTGAGAGGGCTGGGAGTGGCCAGCCTGGGCCTCGGTCTCGCCGAGATTCTGGCACCGGGAAGGATCGCTGCCCTGGCCGGCGTCGACGGGACCGACCGGGCGCGCACGGTCATCCGCGCCCTAGGCATGCGCGAATGTGGCCACGGAGCAGCGTTGTTGGCGGGTCCCGAGAAACTGGTATGGACACGGGTCGCCGGTGACGTCCTCGACATCGCCTCCCTCGGGGCGGGTGTCGTGCGACGCGGTCCCGGCCGGCGCCGGCGCGGCGCCGTCACCGCCGCCGCCCTCACCGTGATCGGCGGTGCCGACCTCTATGCCGCGCTGCGTACCACGTGGGGCGACGGTCCGCGGCACGCGGGCGGCCGGCGACATCACACCTTGCGCGCCGCGATCACCGTAATGCGCACTCCCGAATACGTTTACGGCTTCTGGCGCAACCTGGAGAACCTGCCTGAATTCATGTATCACCTGCAATCGGTCACCGCAACGAGCGAGGGGCGGTCGCGTTGGGTCGCGAACTCGCCGGTCGGTCAGCCCGTGCAGTGGGACGCTGAAATCGTCGAAGACCTGCCCGGAAAGCGCATCGCGTGGCAATCGTTGCCGGGCTCGGGAATCGAGAACAGCGGATGTGTCGACTTCGTGTCTGACCACTCCGGCGACGGCACCGAGGTGCGGGTGACGCTGGCCTACCAGATGCCCGGCGGTGCACTGGGAAAAGCGGCGGCAACGCTTTTGGGTGAGTCTCCCGCGCAACAGGTCAGCGACGACCTGCGTCGTTTCAAGCAGATTTTGGAGACCGGACAGGTGCTGCGTTCCGACGGATCCCCGGACGGCACGGTGGCACGGCGACAGCTTCATCAGCGGCCCGCCCAACCCTCGGACAAGGAAGCGTAATGATGAAGGCCACTATCTGGGCGGGGCGCAATAGCGTTGAGGTGCAATCGGTTCCTGATCCGAAGATCCTCAATGACCGCGACGCCATCGTGCGGGTGACCTCTACCGCGATCTGCGGTTCGGATCTGCACATCTACGACGGCTACATCCCCACCGTCAAGCAAGGCGACATTCTGGGGCACGAATTCATGGGCGAGGTGGTCGAAGTCGGCAAAGCGGTCGCCAATCTCGCTGTCGGTGACCGGGTGGTGGTGCCTTTTCCCATCGCGTGCGGCGCGTGTTCAGCCTGCGAGCGCCACCTGTACTCGCTGTGCGAGAACTCCAATCCGAACGCCGGGATGGCCGAGAAGCTGATGGGCCATTCGCCCGCCGGCCTGTTCGGCTACTCGCACATGCTGGGCGGATTCGCCGGAGGCCAAGCCGAATACGCGCGCGTTCCGTTCGCCGACATCGGTCCGCTGAAAATCGAGGATGACCTCAGCGACGATCAGGCGCTGTTCCTGTCCGACATTCTGCCGACGGGGTACATGGGCGCCGAGATGTGCGGTATCAATTCCGGCGACGTCGTCGCCGTGTGGGGTGCCGGCCCGGTAGGTCTGTTCGCCGCCGTGAGTGCCATTCTCCTCGGCGCGTCGCAGGTGATCGCGATTGATCGGGTGCCCTACCGACTGGAATTGGCCGAGCGGCTGGGGGCGACCCCGCTGAACTTCGCTGAGACATCGGTGCTCGAAGAGTTGCGTGACATCACCGCCGGGCGCGGACCCGATCACTGTATCGACGCGGTGGGCATGGAGGCCCGCAACGGGTCCACCGTGGTGGATGTCTATGACCGGGTGAAGCAGGCCGCCCGGTTGGAAACCGAACGGCCCCATGCACTTCGGGAAGCCGCGATGAGCTGTCGCAACGGCGGTACCATCTCGATCGTCGGTGTGTACGGCGGAATGATGGACAAGTTCCCCATCGGCGCCGTCATGAACCGCTCGCTGACCATCAAGTCCGGCCAGTGCCACGTGCAGCACTACATGCGTCCCCTGCTGGAGCGCATCCGCAACGGCGAGATCGATCCGACCGTGATCATCAGCCACCACCTGCCACTCGACGAGGCGCCGCAAGGGTACGAGATCTTCAAGAACAAGCAGGACAATTGCACGAAGGTTGTCCTCAATCCGTAAAGGAGCTGCACCAATGACTCTGGACGGCAAAAGGATTGCGATCCTGGCAGCCGACGGCGTGGAAAGGGTCGAACTCGAGCAACCGCGCGAAGCGCTGCGCGGGGCCGGCGCCCACGTCGACTTGTTGTCGCTGCAGGCCGGTGAAATCGAGGCTCGTGATCACGACCTGCAGCCCGCCGGTACATTCACCGTCGACCGGGAGGTGTCGGCCTGTTCACCGGCCGACTACGACGGCTTGATCCTTCCCGGCGGGACCGTCAACCCGGACAAGTTGCGCGCCGACGAGTCGGCCGTTTCCTTCGTTCGTGATTTCGTCGACTCCGGAAAGCCGGTCGCCGCAATCTGTCACGGTCCCTGGACGCTGGTGGAGGCCGGTGTGGTGGCCGGCCGAAGGCTGACCTCCTACCCGAGCATTCGCACCGATCTCCGCAATGCGGGTGCCCGGATTGTAGACGAAGAAGTGGTGGTCGACGGGAACCTGATTACCAGTCGGTCACCAAAAGATCTGTCGGCCTTTTGTTCAACCATTTTGCGGCAATTGACGCAGGCGCCTGCAGATTCGTCCGGTTGAGGGCCGGACGACTGGTTTCAACGGCCCGTTTTGCGGGCATCAAGACGCCGAGCCGTGATCGTCGCGGCATCCGACGGGTCGAGAAAGGCTTGCCGTGACGACCACTTACCCTGCGCCTAGCGAATCCCTGCTCGCCGAAGGGGTTTATCAGCCCCAATATGATTCTTTCCTGCTCGTCGACACCATGCGGCGCACAGGTTTGATTCCCCAGCGCCGGGTGCTCGACCTGTGCACGGGTTCGGGTTTCGTCGCGATCGCCGCCGCCGAGATGGGTTGTGCCAGTGTGATCGCCTATGACATCTGTCCGTCCGCGGTAAGCCACTCGCGGGGCAACGTCCGTGGTGCCGGGGTCGATGTCGATGTGCGCCAAGGCTCTTGGGTGAAGGCCCTTGGCCACGGCCCGTTCGACGTGGTGGTCTCCAATCCGCCTTACGTGCCGGCTCCACCCGTCGACGACACCGATTCGATCGCGTCGGTCGCCGGGCCGTCCCGGGCGTACAACGCCGGGCCCGACGGCCGCCTGGTGCTGGATCCGCTGTGTGGTTCGGCGTCGAAGCTGTTGGCCGAGGGTGGGTCTCTGTTGCTGGTGCACTCCGCGCTCTCCGGTGTCGACAAGACCCTGTATGCCCTGCGCGCGACCGGGCTATACGCTGAGGTCGTTGCCTCACAGGTAATTCCGTTCGGCCCGGTGTTGACGGCGCGAGCACAATGGTTGGAGCAGACCGGTCGCATTGCGCGCGGCTGCCGGCAGGAGGAGATCGCGGTGATTCGGGCGGACAAGCGGTGAGCACGACTCGGGTACAGGTGATTCCGAACGGACCGGTGCTGGTCTCCGGGCCGGCGCGCATCGAGACACCCGGCGGTGGTGTGGTGGAGTCCGACCGGTTCATGGTGGCCATCTGCACGTGTCGGCGTAGTCAGGAGTATCCGCTGTGCGACACCAGCCACCGCAGGTGCCGCGGCCCCAAAGTCGGGCGCCTGCTCGCTGACAACGCCTGAGTCAGCTGAGCGGTCGCCGCAGCGACGACCGCTCCTGCTTCCAGCACGACATGATCGCGTCGGCCAGCCGGTCTTCGACCGCGGCGTGCGCGCGGATTCCGAAGACCACGTCGCCGTTCAGATGTGGTTCGCGGGCGAGCAGATCGCCCACCACGTCTATCCGTACCACCTGCTCATGTACCGCATCGGCTTCAACGTGTTCGCGGTAGAAAGCCGCGCAAGCCGCCGGTGCCTGCATCCGCTGCAGCGCTTCGACCATGCGTCGCGATCCCGGCGGCGAGGTGATCTCGGTGGACGCGAAGTGTCCCACCGCGGCACCGCGCCAGCGCCGGTGCAGGCCGAACAGCGACATCAGGTTCACCACCGCCAGCGATTCGGCCGGCACCGCGTCCAGATAACCCAGGTAGGTCGAATCCAGGCCGGCCGCGTCCATCAGGTCGACGAACAGTTGCTGGTGCATGTCGGGGCCCCGGCCGGCGCCGTACTCGTCGAATTCGATCGCGACGAAAGCCGCCTTGGCGGTCCCGGTCAGCCGCGGGATCGCGAATGCATGCGGATCCCCCTCTTTCAGGTGATACAGCGAGCGGTGCACGAAATACTCGCGCATCTGCTCCCATGTCCCGCTGTCCCGTAGATACCAGGACGGACCGGAGCCGTCGCGCGGTTCGATGGTCAGCGACTCCATCTCCGCGGCCGCCGTGTGGTCGGCATCGATGGGCCCCACGTCGCGGCGTACGCCGGCCAGGAAGACGCGCTCCAGCTCCGCACGCAGCCCCAGCAGGGCGGGGTTCCACTCCCACCCCGGATCCACCGCCGCGAAGCCGCGGTAGTGCAGTTCGTAGCACATGTACAACGCCAGCTGCAGGTCCAGCCCGTACGGGTCGGAGTCGCGCACCGATGCGCCGATGCGGCCCGAGGGCTCGCGCGAGGCGGGAGTGGTGAGAATGCGGCGTACCGCCGTCGACAAGGGTCCATGCGCCGCCGGCAGGGCCGGTTCGACGCTGATCGACGTGTGAGTCACCACGATCCTTTACCCCGCTGGCGGGCGGGCAAACGAAAGACGACGTCGATGGTGGTGCCGTCCGGGCGATTTTCCACGTCCATCGACTCGGAGATGGCCCTCATCAGCGGCAGGCCGCGGCCCCGATTCGCCGGTTCGGCGGACGGGGGCTTCCAGGAGCCGAAGTCGGTGATGCGCGCGTGAATCTTGCCGTCGACAGCCTCCATCTCGAGGTGTATCGCTCCGACGTCGTGTCCTCGGTAGGCATGCTCCACGCAGTTGGTGCATGCCTCGCTGATTACCAGCACAATGTCGGCGGCCGGCAGTTCCGAGACGTCGGCGGACCGCAGCCAGGAGGTCAACGCGCGCCGGATCGGAGCCAGTTGCACCGCGGTGGCCTCGGTCTCGATGCGCAGCGGTGCCAACCGGTGCCGGTACACCACCATCGCGACATCGTCGTCATAGCCCCCGGGCGGTGCCAGCAGGTCCAGCACCGCGTCAGCCACGGCATTGACGGGCAGTCCGACGGTGTCGGTCAGGACTTCGGCGACCCGTGCCAGTCCGTCGTCGATCGACTCGTGCTTGCGTTCTACCAGGCCGTCGGTGAACCACATCAGTGTCGAACCCGGCGGTAGCAATTCGGTTGCCTGCGGCCGGGTTTCGTTGCGGCGCACGGCCAGCGGCACCGACCGGGCGTCGGTGAGCAGCGTCGTGGCGGTGGTCCCGCCGGCCTCGGTCTTGACCAGCACGGCCGGCATGTGGCCGGCGTTGCTGTACTCCAGGACGCCGGATTCGGTATCGAGGATTGCCAGGAACACCGTCGTGCAGTACGCGTCGGGAATCAGGGCCGCCGCGGCATCGAGCTGTTCGAGCAGGACGGCAGGTTTGGCGGCAGTAAGCAGTAGCGCCCGCGCCGAACTGCGCAACTGACCCATGATCGCCGCCGCCGGCAACCCCCGGCCCACGCAGTCGCCGACGACGATGCCGATGCGTCGTTCGTCGATCGGTAGCACGTCGTACCAGTCGCCGCCGATCTCCAGCGGCGGCACCGCCGGCTCGTAACGCACCGCAAAGCCGGGCGGTGGTGTCATCGGCGGCAGCATCGCCCGCTGCAACGTCAGGGAGGTCACGCGTGCGGTCTCGAACTGGCGGACATGCTGGATGGCCAGGCTCAGGTGGCCGATGAGCACCGTCACCAGGAGCTTGTCCTCGGCGCTCACCCAGCGTGGCGAACCGAGTTCGAGCCACAGCGCGACGTCGCCGCTGCCGGAGAGCATGGCGACCAAACCTCGTGTCTTGCCCGGGGCATCGGGCCACTCGACCGTCTTCGCGGTCAGCGGCAACTGGTGACGGGCGTCCAGGAATATCTCTTTCAGCTCCGGATCGATTGTGCGCCAGGTGGATTCGGCTGGCTCACCGGCCACTACGACATTCGGTTCGCCGTCGCCGGGCGGCCACATCACCGCGATCACGCGACGCACGTCGACCGCCGCGCGACTCTCGTCCAGGGTGATCTCCAGCACTTCGGCCACACTCTTGGCCACGCTGACCGAGGTGGCCAACCGCATCACCGCGCTTTCCCGGGCGGCAAAGGCCCGTTCGGCGGTGATGTCACGTACCGTGCCGACGTACATGTCAGTCTCGTCGCCCGGGTCGCGAACCGCGTTGATACTGACCGCTATCCAGGCCCGTTGCCCGTCCGGACGGCGGATCGGTATCTCGTACTCGGCACTGCCCTGCTCGCGCACGCGTTGCTGCTCCTCGTAGGTGCCTTGCCGGTCGACCAGCCACGGTTGCGGCCACGAGTAGGGCAGACCCTGCGGGCCGTACCCCAGGATCTCGGCGAAAGCGTCGTTGATCTCGACGACCGCACCGTCCTTGTCGGCGACGAAGAAGCCCTCCTGCAACGAGTTCACCAGCGCCGTGCGGAATCTGTCACGGTCGGCGAGGTCTTCGGCGCGCGCCCGCACCTGAGCGTATCGCCTTGTGCCGTCGATGAATCCGCGAGTCGCAACGTCCAGGGGGGCCAGCGTCTGCAACACGAACTCCAATGCGACGGCGCGGTCGACCGGCCCCGTCTTGGCGAGGTCGTCGAGCAGCCAGAACGTGTTCTCGATGATGTCGAGCACGCTGACCTGTTCCTGCAGTGCCCGGCGCCCGAGTTCGTGCCCGACGGCCAGCGTGTCCTCGTCTCGCGTATCGAGATAGGCCCGCAACGCGGCCCGGTACTGGTCCTGGAAGTCCCCGGCGTCGGTCATGGCGTGATACCCCGGTGCCGCGCGGCCAGTACCGTCGCATCGTCGGATTCTTTGGCGTGCTTTGTCAGGATCTGCTCGGCGATGTCGGCAGCGGAGGCCGCGAAGTCGATGTGCTCGAGGTGGTCCTCGGCGATGCCGTCGCTGGTGATCACCAACAGATCGCCGGTGCGTACCGAAACCGTCTGCGCGGGCCTGGTTTCCGGGATGCGGTAGCCGATGATGCCGCCGACCAGTCTGGCGCTGGACCGGACTTGGACACCGCTGACACTCTTGGCCACCAGGTTGGCACGGACGTTGCCGATTCCGGTCCAGGTCACCCTGCTGGACGGGAAGTCGATCCGGGCCAGGGTCATCGCGGCGCCCCTGGTCCCGGTCAATACCCGGTGGCAGAGCGCGACCAGCACCTCCAGCCGTTCGCCACGGGCATTCGCGAGTGCTTCGACGCCCGCCAGGGCGGCGCCGGCAGCGGCCGGCCCGTGGCCGAGGCCATCCAACACACCGAACAGCGCGGCGTCGCCGTCGACGTCGACCGCGACGGCCTGGTCGCCGCACAGCTTCTCGCCCGGACGGGGGCGACTTGCCGTCGCCCATTCGATCGGCCCGAACCGCCCCGCAGACCGGGTGCCGTCAGGCACGGGCCGGAACCCACTTCCACATCTCGACGACGGTGCCGTGTCCGAGCGAGGACTCCACGATCACGCGGTCCATCAGCCGGCGGGTACCGGGCAGCCCCATGCCCAGGCCGCGTCCGGTGGTGTACCCGTCTTCCATGGCGCGGTCGATGTCGGCGATCCCGGGACCCTCGTCCTCGGCCCGGACAACCAGGGCCCGGCGGCCTTCCCGGTCGGCGACGGCGACGCGAACCTCCCCGTGGCCGGCATAACTGGTGATGTTGCGCGCGATCTCGGAGATCGCGGTAGCGATCATGGTGACGTCGGTCAGCGAAAACCCGAGGTCCAGGGCCAGTTGGTGACCGGCTTTGCGGGCGGCGACGATGTCGTCGGAGGTGTTGATGGCGACCACGGTTTCACCCACCACCGTCGCGCCCGATCATCGATTTGCCGAGCCCCAACTGTTTGTTCAGCAGAGCGATGCCTTCTTCGAGGTCAAGGGCGGTACTCATGTCGTCGAAGGCCAGTCCTAGCTGCACCATGGCGAAGGCCACTTCGGGTTGCAGGCCCACGATCACCGTGGTGGCCCCGCGCAACCGGGTCATGTGTGCGATCGTGCGCAGCGACCGGGCCGCGAAGGAATCCATCACGTCGATGGCCGTCACATCGACGACGATGCCCTGGGCGCGGAACCGGCTGACCCGCTCCATCAGGTCTTCGCGCAGACGCTCGGTGTCGGAGTCGGTAAGGGCGGCCTGCACAGTGGCGATCAAAATCGCGCCCTGCTTCAAGATCGGTACTGGCATGGCCTACCCGCGGCTTTATTCGCCGGTGCGGGTGACTTCGTAACCCAGCAGGCGCTCGGCTTCTTCGATGCCGCCCTGCAGGTCGCCGACGGCGTTCATCTTCGACAGGTCCAGCCCGATGGTCACCAGCGTCAGGGCGATCTCGGAGGACAGGCCGGTGATGATGACGCTCGCGCCCATCAGTCCCGACGCATCCACCGTCTGCACCAGGTGGTTGGCCACCGTGGAGTCGATGGTCGGCACACCGGTGATGTCGATGACGACCACCTTTGCGCGGTTGGCGCGGATGGCGCGCAGCAACTGCTCGGTGACCTGCCGGGCACGCTGGCTGTCGAGCACGCCGATGATCGGCAGAATCAGCAGCTGCTCGCGCACCTGCAACACCGGCGTCGACAGCTCGCGGATCGCCTCCTGCTGTTGGCGGATGATGCGCTCGCGCTCCTGCACGAAGCTGACGCCCACGGTGTTGGCGATTCGGTTGGCCGCCGGCTCGTAGGCGTCCAGCACCCGGTTGAGCATGTCGAATTCGGCCTGGTACTTCTCGAACAGCGACCGAGCCAGCACGTCGCGCAGCAGCAGCACGATGCCGAGCACCTCGTCGGTCTCGACTCCCCGGGGGATGATGCGTTCGGAGAGGTCGCGCGCGTAGTCCTGCAGCGCCTCGACGCTACCGGTCTCCAGCACCTCCACATAGTTGTCGTATACGGCGGTGGCTTCGGAGAAGATCTCCTCGGGCGTCATCGCCGTGAGCAGTTCCGCCTCGGTGATCCGGCGGGCCCACTCCTCGCGCAGTGCCGTCCGGTTTCGTCGGAGGTGCTGGACGAGTTGGGGCAGCAAACCTTCGGAGGAAACGGTGTTACCAGTGCTGCTGGATTCTGACGGAGAATCTGACATGTGTGCTTCAACCTCCAGCCCCGGTAGGCCGACCGAGCGTCGCGTCGCGCTCACTGGCCGCTATGGGGAGAGTAGCTTGAGGCTGTGACGTGAGACGTGTTGAGGTCTTCTACTTCTTGCGGTAGGCACGGCAGGCTAGGCTTGCAGCACACTCGCCGACTCGTGAGGCCCGGACTGAAGGATCGCCAGTTGTCAGCTCCTGATTCGATCACCGCCACGGTCGCCGACCATGACGGGGTCGTCGTGCTCAGTATCGGCGGTGAGATCGACCTGGTCACGGCGCCGGCCTTGGAGGAAGCGATCGGCGGCGTGATGGTGGACCATCCCTCGGCGCTGATCATCGACCTGTCCGCGGTGGAGTTCCTGGGCTCGGTGGGATTGAAGATCCTGGCGGCCACTTACGAAAAGCTCGGCGATTCGGCGGGATTCGGCGTGGTGGCACGCGGCCCGGCGACCAGGAGGCCGATTCACCTGACCGGTCTGGACAAGACGTTCCCGTTGTACCCGACGTTGGACGACGCCCTGACCGGGGTGCGCGAAGGCAAGCTGAACCGGTAGAACGCCGGTGCCGGGATAACGTTTCTGTCACGAATCAAGATCACGATCCCTTAAGAATTCGCGCCGTTTTCTGAGAACTTTGGCTTTATCAGCTTGTTTGCTTAGCTAAAGAAGCCACTGGAGTTTCTTGCGTCACATATTTATCAGCACCGGCCGGGTGCCCTTGTCCGCTGTCCGCGAGCAGACACCGGGCACCCGTTTCCGCCTCCGCTACTTTGGATTTCAGGGCTCGGGACCCCAACGATCGGTTCACTCATTCGGAGGAACAAACATCATGAAATTCAGCAGTATCGTCGCTCGCCGGCGCGTTGCCGGTATCAGCGCCGGTTGTCTGCTCGGGGGAATCGCCATGGGTATCGTCGGCGCGCCGTCGGCCGCTGCCGCACCCGACTGCAGCCCGGAGGGCGTCAACGCCACCGTCTCGTCGGTGCGGGGCGCGGCCGAGCAGTACCTTGCCGCTCACCCGGGCGCCAGCCAGGTGGTCACCGCGGCATACGGGCAGCCGCGGGGCGAAGCAGCAGCCAACATCCGGGGCTACTTCACCGCGCATCCCAACGAGTACTACGACCTGCGCGGAATCCTGGCGCCGATCAGCGACACCGAACGCCAGTGCAATGTAAAGGCGCTGCCGCCGAACCTGGATTCGGCCTACCAGGAGTTCATGGCCGGCTGATAGGTCCCAGCACGTCCCCGACGACCCGCCCCGACGAAGTGGCGGGTCGTTCGGCATTCCGGCGCGCTGGTGCGCACTCGCAGGTGTGAGCGGTAGGGGAGCGGGCTATCCACCGGTCAGCCGACGTGACGTCGGGGACAGCGGAGCATGGAAATGCGGCTGCGCCGTAGTGTGCTGACCCGCGATCGCGTGCTGGCTTTGGGCCTGCATCTGGTTGACCTCGGCTACTTTCGCGCCGGCGGCGAACAGTACGCCGAGGAGAACGAGTCCTACGGTCTGGCCACGCTGCTGTGCGAGCATGTGACCCTGCGCCGCAACGCGGTGGCCTTCGACTACCCCGCCAAGAGCGGTGTGCGGCGCACCTACGAGATCGAGAACACCGAGGTGGTGCGGGCGGTGCGCGCGTTGCTGCGCCGAACCGAATGCGTTGAACGGCTGCTGATGTGGCGCAACGGGTCCGCATGGGTTGAGGTGCGTGCCGACGACCTCAACGCTCGTTTCGAGGAGTTGGTCGGCGCCGACTACAGCGTCAAGGACCTGCTTACCTGGCATGGCACCGTGCTGGCGGTCACCGCTTTCGCCGACGCCGATCCGCCGGTGTCGCAGCGAGTGGCCAAGCGCGTCGAGGCTGCCGTGATGCGGGAGGTGTCCGAGGAGTTGGGCAACACCCCCGCGGTTGCCTGCGGATCGTACGTCGACCCCCGGGTCGTCAGCGGCGGGATGTCGCGCAGGAAATGCTGGAGAAGGCGACGAGGGTCATGATCCGCCGAATAGCCAAGGGCGACAACAAACCCGGTGCATCAGCGTTGGCCAGGACGGCATAGGCCGCGGACTTCGTTTGCCGGATTTTGTCCAGAAAGCGAACCTCGGGTACGCCGAAGTTCAGCCGGGGCGCATGGGGCGGAATATCATGAGGCTGGTGTGCGCAGATTCGCGGCGAAAGAGGGGTCGCCGGTGGCCGCTGGTGGGGAGATTTCGCTACCTGGCCCGTGAGGACCGTTGGGAGTGGTCGGAAGAGGTTGCACGGATGCACGGCTACGAGCCGGGCAGCGTCCAGCCCACCACCCAATTGCTCCTGAAACACAAACATCCCGACGAGAAGCCGACCGTTCCCGAACTCATCGAACAGGTGCGCCGGCACGGCGCCGCCTTCAGCAGCCGGCACCGGATCGTCGACACCCGCGGCGAAACACACGTCGTGGTGGTGGTGGCTGACCGGTTCGGCGGCCCGGACGGACGGCTGCTCGGCGTCGGCGGCTACTACATCGACGTCACCGATCAGTTCGACGCCGACTTGCAGAAGCACCTGAGCGAGGCGTTGCTGGCGGTCGATTCGCGACGCGCGGTTATCAATCAGGCCATGGGCATTCTGATGTTGCGCTACGGCGTCAACTCGGATTCGGCCTTCGATCTGCTGGTGAAGTTGTCGCAGGAGTCCAACGTCAAGCTCCGCGACGTCGCCGAGCGGGTTGTCGACGAGATCAGCGCTCAGGACGCGCTCGATGACAAGGGCGACGCCGCTGAGCGGGTGGACCGGCTGCTACGCACCCGAAACGGCTCATAGCGCGTTCACTGCTGGAGCGTGGCGTGCGGGCTCTGGCCGTAGGTCTTGCGGTAGAGGGCGGCGAACCGCCCGGTGTGGGCGAAGCTCCACCGGTGTGCGACTTCGCTGACGGTGGTGGTGGACCGGTCGCTGTCGATCAGTTCCTGGTGGGCGCGGTGTAGCCGGACCCGGCGCAGATACTCGGTGGGTGTGGTGTCCAGATGCTGCCGGAACAGATACTGCACCGCGCGAGAGGTCATGCGCAGCGCGTCGGCGATGTCATTGACCCCGATCCCGTCGCCGGCATGCCGGTGGATGAAAGCGATGGCGCCCTTCAAGGTCGGCGGCACCGACGGATTGCACAGCAGTTCCTGGCCGTCGCTCATGTTGGACGGGAAACATTCGAGCAACGCGGCGCCGAGCAAGTGACCGGCCGCGGCGACGACCAAGGGCTGTTGCGCGGTTTCCGCGTAGGAGAAGCTGGCGATGACGTAGTCCAGCGCCTGGGTCCAGGTTCGCGCGACCGCCGTCGAGCGGGGACGGCAACTGGCGAACCGGATCTGCTGGGGTAGGGGTCCGGCCTTCTCCGCGGCGACCTGGGTGAGATGCCGCAGGTCCATCCGCACCACATGGAATCGCGCCGTGTTCGCCTGTACGGCGCACGGCAGCCCGTCCGCCGCGATCACGGGGGAGTCCATCCTGGTGCCGGGATCACCGGCCAGCGTCAGCGAGCCCGCCCGAGGGTGGATGACCACCACCGCGTCGGTGGTGCGGATCTCACAACCCACCCGGCCTTCGATCAGCACCTCGTCGATGGTGACCGCATCCGATTCGAAGCGCTGATGTGTGACGGACGAGCCCGTCGAAAGACTGCTCGTCCGCCAGCCCGGTGTGTAGGCATGCGCGAAGAATTGTCGTGCCGCCTGAGATTCGGCGGTATAGAACTTCTCGTACCGGACCCCCGTGCGCGTGTCGGGCGATCGGTCGGTGGGGTCCGCTGCATGAATCAGGGTGGTCATTGCCGCGTCGTCCTATGCTGTCGCGGCGGTTGTCAGGGGACTCGCCTGGTGGTAGGTGCTCAGCGCATCGAGCGCGATGCGGTCCCAGGCGAAGCGCGAGATCGCGCGGCATCGGCCGGCCGACCCCATGCTGTCGCGCTGAAAGCGTTGACCCTGCAACGCCTTCAAAGCGATAACCAGTTCGCGGGGCTTGGATTCAGGCACCAGCAGGCCGGTGACGCCGCCGATCACGGTGTCCGTCAATGCGCCGACGGCAGTGCCGACGACCACCTTGCCGCCGGCCATGGCCTGCAACGCAGGGGTGGCGCGGGGCGCCAGCCGCGGGGTACAGGCGACCACGTCGGCGGACCACAGCAGAGCCGGGAGGTCTGCGGCGGCGACGTGCCCCGCGAACACAACGCGATCGTTCACCCAACACTCGGTGGCCATCCGCTTGAGCCTGGTTCGTAGCTGCGGGTCAGGCCGGTCGGCAGCTGCCGTCTCAGCGATGACCAACTCGCTGCCCGGGATGTGCGGCAGCGCCTGGATGGTCCGGTCCAATCCGTGCACGGGCGCCAGACTGGGCGCGACTTGTAGTATCCGGTGCTTTTCGTTCTCCGGCCTTTTCGGGTCGGCTCCCACGTAGCGCTCGACGTTGATCCCGACGGACAACACCGATGCGCGAGCCCGATTGTGGCGCATTCGCGTCAGCACGTCGAGTTCGTCGCTGCTGCCCGCCGTGACCCAGGCCGCGCTGCGGATGAGCAGCGGTTCGAGGCGGGCGCGCTCGAAATCGGCCGGGTTGCCGCCGCCCGGAGCGGTCGCCGCCAGACCGTAGAAGCTCTGAACGGTGGTCAGGCTGAAGTGGCGGGCCGCCAACTGTGCGGCCAGTCCGCCCAGCCAGCCGAAGCTGTGCACGATGTCGGGCGGTTCGGTGGACCAGCGGCGTTTCAGGTCAGCCGCCCATTCGCCGACGTGAGGCAAGACTTTTGCCGGGGATGTCGCAACGGGCGGTCCGACGCCCGCCGGCTGTGTCAGATACGGGAGTTCAATCTGCCCGGCCGGTTGCTCAACCTGTTGACGCGGGTAGGCGGTCACCGTGTGACCCTGGCCTGCGAGGGCTGCGCAGAACTGTCCCCACTCCTCGCCCGCGGCGCTTCCGGCAAAGCCGTCGGAGCTCATATCGTCGCCCCAGACAACAGCGATTCTCACGAGAGGTTGGGTTACCGACTCCGCTGCCCGGTAAACGGCGCCGACTAAGCGATTCGTTTACTGGACATTCGGGGCCTGGTCCACGACCTCCATCAGCAGCAACGCCCGGCTCGGTTGACCGCGTCCACCTGCGGTGTTGAACAGCGTTGGAAGAATTGCACACTAATTAAGGGCGTTAGAGCCGATTTTCGGATCCGACGAGCGCCCATACCGTCTTGCCGGTGGGTGTCGGCGCACTGCCCCAGGCCCGGCACAAGCAGGAGACGATTGCCAGGCCGGATACCGACTCGGCGCCGCCTCGCTGCTCATGCCGGACCGCCGCCGCCTGACTGCAGTCTTCCACGGCGATGGTCACTGCGTCCTTGAAGCTCTCCACGATCAGCACCGGCGCACTGGCGGTGTGCTCGAGGACGTTCTCGACGAAAACGGTCGCCACGGTGCTGGCCGCCGGAATCAGGTGATCGACAGACCACGCGGTGAGCCACTCGCGTACCCTCGCCCGGGCAAGACGGATGCCTACCCGGCTGCGCGGGAGGGCAGCGCGGTCGCGGCGGCGAAAGTCGAGAGTCGCGGAATCGGTGACGGCCAGGGCGGCATTGTGGGTGGGGTAAACCGGCACATACCTGGTAACGCCGCAAGCGGCGATCTCCCGCCGCGCTGCGACTTGTCCACACACCAGAGCGACCGGCACGTCGGGCCAGATGTTGACATGCCAGCGGGCGCTGGTGAACACCGACCAAGCCGAGGGGGAGGGCACTGCCAACCGGTTGACGTCGACGATGACTGCGCTGGGCTCGTCGAGTGCCGCCTTGATCACCCTGTCGCGCAGGCCCCGGTACGTGGAGCTGTCCAGTATGCCGTCGGCATACAGGATCGGCGTGTCGCCGTGGCGGTACAGGACGACGGTGATGGCGCGATGGGAGTCAGTCACCGGCGGGCCAGCTCGGCCGTTTCCTGCACTACCAGATGGGACAACGCTGCAACGCCACCTGCCGAAGCGCCTGTCGTGACCACTCCGTGCAGCTCGCTCGGTCCGTTGCTTTCCTGCATCATTGAATCGCATACCCTCTTCAAGTCCACGCAACCGCACTATCGCCGACCAGAAATCCCGCGCGGCCCACGTCCGATCCGCCGGCATGGGTTGCCCGAATGGACGTGCGTCCGGCTTCTGAAAAGAGTGCGGCCCTGGCCGGAAGGCCAGGGCCGCTGCAAGTGGCCTGCTACTGATTGGCCTTCTGCCGCTCCTCGGCGGCTTCAGCACCACCGCGCGCGGATTCGGCTTCGGCCTCTTTCTTGGCGACGTCGCGCTGGGCGTCGGCCTTGTCCTGCTGAGCCTGGCCTTCGTTCTTCAGGTCGTCGCTACCGGTGACGGTACCGACGGCTTCCTTGGCCTTACCCTTGATACCCTCGGCGACACCTTTGACGCCTTCCTGGGGTCCACTGTCCTTGTCGCTCATTCGTTTTCCCATCTTTCGTGGCGCCGCAACTCGTGGCAACGCTGTGTGTGTGTTCCCCCTCTGGGCAACGTGAAACAGTGGAGGTTGCCGTGCCGTATTCGTCTATCAAGAACGAGAAGCTGTACAAAGACCTGCGCAAGAAGGGCGACTCGAAAGAGAAGGCCGCGCGGATCTCCAATGCCGCCGCCGGGCAGGGGAATTCGAAGGTCTCACGTACAGGCGGCCGATCCGGCTCGTACGCGGACTGGACCGTCACGGAACTGAGGAAGCGGGCCAAAGAACTTGGTATGTCGGGCTACTCGGGTCTGACGAAAGACAAGCTGGTCGCCAAGTTGCGTAACCACTGACCGGCGATCAGTCGGGCGGTTCCACATCCGATCCCTGGACCGGGGCTTCCTCGCGTTCGGCCGCATTGCCCGGCACCTGCCGGTCCCGGCGCTCGTCGGCCACATTCTGACCCAGCTCGTCGACCACTTCTTCGAGGTCCTGGTCACGGCGCAGGCCACGGCTCGGTTGCGGTTCCATGGTCGTAGCGGGTACCCCGAATCGCCGGGTTTACCCCGTTTGGCCTCAGCCTCGCAAACCCAGTCGGTCGACCAGGACCAGAAACGCCGCCGCGAAAGCATGGTCGGTGGTCTGGGCGGCGATCTGATCCCAGTCCAACTGTTCGCGAACCGCTCGCGCCGCCGGGATCAGCTTCGCGAAATCACAGTAGTGCTCGGTGAGCGCGCGCAGTTTTTGAATGAAGACCGTCGTGGGCGGGAGTACCGGCATCGGCAGTGCCAGCACGACGCGCTCTTCGGCACCCGCCAGAGTGTCGGGAGTGACGATCACGCCGTTGACCCGGTGCAGGACATCTACCAGCGTCTCGCCGAAATGCGCCTTGAAGAGCCAGTCCTCCGGCGGGCGTTCGATACGGAAACCGGCTTTGCCGAGCGTCGTCGCGGCGGCCGGTACGTCCGCCTCGGCCACCACCAGGTCGACGTCGTGGGTCGGTTCGGGTGCGCCGTAGGCCCACAACGCATAACCGCCGGCCAGCGCGAACGGCGGCCCGTGCTCCTTGAGCGCCGACGCCGCACAACGCAGTGCTTCGCGAAGTTCGGTGCAGCGCGGCCCGGTTGACTCGGTCATGGTCGTCAAGGCATACCCGGCCTTTGCCGGCCGCAACCTGATGCCGTGTTGTGTTGTCAGGCAATCGTTTAGTCGGTGCTGAAACGGGAAATTAGCAAAGTTATGTCCGCCGCAGCGTCACGCACCAACGACCAGGTTGCTGTGGCTATTCCCGCTCGCAGTCGGCCTACGGGGAGGATGTTGACTTGGTAGCGAGGTTCGAGCATGCTGGCTACCGACTTTGCCGAGGCACCGCACGATCGGCTGTTACTTCGGCGCGAATCCCGGCTCGGGCGCCATGCGGATTTGCTGACAATTTGAGCATGCTCTCTGAAAGCGTAATGGGAGATTGGCATGACGGCCGGATTGGTTCAGCACTGGCTGGAATCGGGACGATTGGAATTGCCGTTGCCGGCCGCGGGTTACACCGCGGAACGCCTGCAACAGCTGGCACGTTTGGCGCAAGACGACATCGCGGCGGCTCGCATTGCCGAAGCCCACGTCGACGCGGTCGCCATCCTGCACGAACTGGGCGGCAAGCCGCCGCAGGCGGGTCAACTCTGGGGGGTGTGGGCGGCCGACGGACCGGAGGCGAAATTGTCCGCATCCAGCGTCTCCGGGGATGAATTCCTGCTCAACGGCACCAAAGTGTGGTGTTCGGGTGCCGGGTTCTGCACCAACGCGCTGGTCACCGCGCACCTGGAAGACGAAGGCGGCCAAGGCCTGTTCGCCGTCACTCTCACCGACCCGGGGGTCAAGCCGCTGCCCAGCACCTGGTGGAACCCTGGGATGGCAGGCAGTGACACTCGTTCGGTTCAGTTCCACAACGTGCACGCCGTCCTGGTCGGCGAGCCGGGTGACTATCTGACCCGTGCGGGGTTCTGGCACGGCGCGATCGGCGTCGCCGCCTGCTGGCTGGGCGGAGCACGGCGGGTCGCCGACCCGCTGTACCGCTGTGCCCGCAGCGAGTCGGCCGACGCCTACGCCCTGGCGCACCTCGGGGCGGTCGACGCCGCCCTCGCGGCCGGTGACGCGATGCAGGCCGCCGCGGCGGCACAGATCGACGCCGATCCCTTCGACCGGACCGGCACCGCACAGCTGCTGGCCCGCCGGGTCCGCGCGGTGGCCGAACACGCCGTCGATGAGGCGATCACCCGCACCGGACGCGCGCTCGGGCCCGGCCCGCTGTGTCAGGACGGCCGGCACGCACAACGGGTCGCCGACCTGACGATCTACATCCGACAAAGCCACGCCGAGCGGGACCTGGCGGAACTTGGCCGCCTGGCCGGGCAGCTGAGCCGTTGAGGAACGCGCGGGAGGGCGCCCGGAGTACGGGAGGTGCCTTGCGGATAGCGACCTTCAACATCCTGCATGGCCGCACCGTCGGGGACGGCGTTGACCCACAGCGACTGTGCGACTGTGTGCGCCGCCTGGATCCCGACGTGCTGGCCCTGCAAGAGGTCGACTGCGACCAGCCCCGGTCCGGGAGGGCGGATCTCACTGCCGCCGCTGCCGAGGCGATGGGCGCGGTGGAACACCGGTTCGTGGCCGCTGTCTCCGGAACCCCGGGAGCGACGTGGATGGCCGCCACCGGACGGGAACAGCCCGGCACGGCGGCCTACGGCATTGCGCTGCTGTCCCGCTTCCCGGTGAGCAGCTGGCAGGTGGTGCGGTTGCCTCGCATCCCGATGCGCTTGCCGATGTACCTGCCGGGCCCCAACAAGGTGATGATCGTCGATGAGGAGCCGCGTGCGGCAGTGATCGCGCGCGTGCGTACTCCGCTGGGGCTGATGACCGTCGCCAACACCCACCTGTCGTTCGTTCCAGGGTGGAATGTGCGCCAGCTGCGCCGGCTGGTGCGTGACCTACGCGGTCTGCCCGGGCCGCGACTGCTGGTCGGCGACCTCAATCTCACGCCCGCACCCGTGCACCGCTGGACGGGCATGCGGCCGCTGGCCTCGGCCGCGACGTTTCCCGCCGCCGAACCAACTCGTCAGCTGGACCACATCGTGACCGACGACAACCAGTTGCGCGCCGCGGCCGCGGTTGCCGAACTGATGCCGATCTCCGATCACCGGCCGCTGGTGGCCAACCTGCACCGGTAGTTCACTCCTGCTGGCTGCGCGCCTCAGCGCCCGTCATCCCGGCGTCGAAGTCGTCGTCGGCGGCCGTGCGTCCCACGTAGTCGCCGTCGTCGTCGCGGCCGTCGCGGGAGTTCGCGACGTGCTCGTCGCCCGCCCCGTCTCCTTCGCTCCGCTGTTTGCCACCGGTCATCACGACCTCCTTCGGGTCTTTGGTTTGGCGGGCCGGCCTGCGGTCGGCGCTAGGGCAGGCAGCGTGCGGCGGGCACCAGCTCAGCGCCCATATTGCGTTCCATCATCTTCAGCGCGGCCGCACCGAGTCCCTCGTCGATGTGCGCGACGGCGTCGGCTGGAACCACCACGTCGTAGTGGCGCAGGTAGCCGTCGAGCGCGCTGTAGAGAACGCACTGCTCGGTGACCTGTCCGGCCAGCACCAGGCGCCGGGTCTTCAACCGGTCCAGCAGGTAGTCGAGTGCCGTGGAGTAGAAGACGCTGTGTCGCACCTTCGTCAGGATGCAGGTGTCGGACGGCGGCACCAACGGCTTGACCAACTCGGGGCGCTTGCCGTCCACCGCGCCGGAGATGATCGTGTGATGGTCGGCGGTGAAGTCACCGTGGTTGTCGTTGACGTAGATCAGGTCGACACCGTCGTGGTCGCGTGCATCGTTGATCAGCCCGACGAGCGGATCGATGATCTTGGCGACGTTGTCGGCCAGCTGCTCGCCGTCAGGATGGTCGTAGTCGTTGAACATGTCGATGATCAGCACAGCGGTATCACTCACAGTCGACTTGTACCCCGCTCTCGGGCAACTCAACAGGACGGTGAGCGATCCTTGAGTCCGCTGCACGAAAATAGCCAGCGCAGAAACTATATCTATAAGATATAGTAGCCTGAGTATTTTTCCTTCGTCTCGCGTGGGAGTGAGCATGGGTTACATCGCGACAGAGCCGCTCGCGGCAGGGCCGGCCATGAGCAGCGACTCCGGCGAGCGGACCATCAGCGTGCCGGGCCTGGTGGCCGCGGCGATCTGGGCGGTGGGCCTGGTGATCGGCCTGGTGGCCATGGCGGGCGGACACGAGCTGTTCGCGGGAGTGTCGCTCGTGGTCGCAATCATGTCGCCCTGGTTCGGCCTGGGGTGGGTGGCGCGCAATCAGCGGGCGGCCATGCGTCGTCAACGTGCCGGCTCGGACCAGGTGCCGCCCGCTGCGGGCGGGTGGCCGGTGCTGCAACTGACCTCGCGCTGACGGGCCCTTAGCACACGGGCGAATTCTTCTTGCTTGAAGGTGTGTGGGGCGCTTCCGAATGGGGTACTGCCTGTGCCAACGGGCGACCCGCGGGGGAAGCCCAGCCCCCTCCGCAGGAAGGACTGCCATGACGACCCTCAGCGACTACGACGCCCGCCGCGTGACCGATGCCGACGCCGCGGACCACCCCGCTCTTGGTGACCTGGGCCCAGTGCCGAAGCTGACCACGGCAGTGGTCGACGACGACCCCAACGACTCGCTCTTCTTCGAACTGCCGGGTGCTGACCTGTCCGGCGAGGAGTTGTCCGTCGTGGTGATCCCCAAGCGCTCCGACGAGTTCACCTGCTCGTCCTGCTTCCTGGTGCAGCACCGCAATCGGCTGCGCGTGTCGAGCGGCGGACGCCAGATCTGCGCCGACTGCGTGTGACGCTTCGCTCTCGGCGCGGCGGGGAGGACAATCGCTGCGTGTGAGCCCGCCTCCCGGACTTCCTGCTCCGCGCGGGTTCCGTGGCGTCTTCGCCGCGACGTACGCCCTGGCCTATCTGCTGGGCGGGGAGCGACGGATGTTGCGGCTGATCGCCCGGTACGGGCCGGTCATGACGATGCCGATTCTGAGCCTGGGTGACGTGGCGATCGTCTCAGACCCGGCGCTGGCCAAGGAGGTTTTCACCGCCCCGACGGAGGTGCTGCTCGGCGGGGAGGGAGTGGGGCCCGCGGCGGCCATCTACGGGTCCGGATCCATGTTCGTGCAAGAGGAACCCGAGCACCTGCGGCGACGGAAACTTCTGACCCCCCCTTTGCACGGCGCCGCCCTGAGCGCTCACGTGCCGATCATCGAGGCATCGACGCGCGCGGCCATGCGCCAGTGGCCGCTCGACCGTCCGTTCGAGATGTTGCACGCCGCGCGGGCATTGATGCTCGACGTCATCGTCAGGGTCATCTTCGGTGTCGAGGACCCCGACGAAGTGCGGCGACTGGGCCGGCCGTTCGAACAATTGCTGAAACTCGGCGTATCCGAGCAGTTGACCGTGCGCTACGCGTTGCGTGGTCTCGGCACGTTGCGGGTCTGGCCGGCCAGGGCGCGGGCCAACCGGGAGATCGACGACGTCGTCATGCCGCTCATCGCCGCGCGCCGCGACGACCCGGGCCTGGCCGGGCAGCGCGACATCCTGGCCCTGCTCATGTGTGCCCGCGGAGACGACGGAAGAGGCTTGTCGGACAGCGAGATTCGCGATGACCTCATCACCTTGATGTTGGCCGGCCACGAAACCACCGCGACCACATTGGCCTGGGTGTTCGACCTGCTGCTGCATCATCCCGATGCGCTGCGGCGGGTGCGCGACGAGGCCGTGCACGGGGGAGAGGCTTTCACGACGGCGGTGATCGACGAGACGCTGCGGCTACGCCCGCCCGCACCGCTCACCTCGCGGGTGGCGGCGCAGCCGTTTCGCCTCGGTGGCTATCTGATTGCCGCGGGAACGCGGATCGTGGTGCACATCATCGCCGTCAACCGCGATCCTGCCGTCTACCAGCGGCCCCGGGAGTTCTGGCCGGAGCGATTCCTGGATGCCCGGCCCCAGACCTATGCCTGGCTCCCATTCGGCGGCGGGGTGAAACGCTGTCTGGGGGCCGCATTCTCGATGCGGGAGCTGATCACCGTGCTGCACGTGTTGCTGCGTGAGGGTGAGTTCACCGCCGTCGATTCCCGGCCGGAAAAGGTGGTGCGCCGCTCCATCATGCTTGTTCCGCGCCGCGGCACCCGGGTTCGGTTTCGGCCGCTGCAAGAATTCGGCTAGAGCCTTTCAGACACCAATCAGAACTATGCGTCCGCGGCACTGGGCATTCAGCATCGTCGGGGCGGTGGTGTTAGGGGTGTTCTGCGCGATCGCCGCCTTGACCCAGCCCGAAACCGGCGCCAAGGGCCGGCGCGAGGCAATTCTGGCGCTGGTGATCTCGGCCGCGTGGGTGGCGCCGTCCGTAGTGATTGGACGCCCAAATCCGGGGTACTCCCACATTGGATCGGCCAATTAGACAGCGTTCAACAGAAGGGGCGCGACGTGATCATCCTGGGAATTATTCTGCTGCTGATCGGCTATTTCGCCGGTATCCCAATTCTCTACACAATCGGCGGCATACTCGTGCTCGTCGGTGTGATTCTGTGGATTCTGGGTGCGGTCGGGCGCCCGGTGGGTGGCCGAAAAGTCTGGTTCTAGCGCACTCGCCTGCGCGCTGAACTAGTTGCGTCGGACCGGAACCGCAGCGAAGCGGTTTCGGTCCGACGCGCTTTTCATCACCCCGAGCGGTTCCGGGCGGCCTGCTGACGAAAGCTCGAACTGAGTCGGGGTGGCGGGATTCGAACCCACGGCCTCTTCGTCCCGAACGAAGCGCGCTACCAAGCTGCGCCACACCCCGCTTGAAGCCTCGACAGCCTATCGCACGGGACCAGCCAATTCCCAAACGGCCGGTCGCCGCCCTGCATAGATTCAGTCCCAGCGGCAGGAGCGTTCGAATTCGGCCAGTGCCCGGGCGGGGCCGCTGGGATCCAGCCCGGCGTCGGCGACCCACTGGTCGTCGAAGTAGGTGTCGGCGTACCGGTCGCCGCTATCGGCCAGCAGCGTCACCACCGAACCGGCGCGGCCGGCCGCAACCATCTCCGCCAGCAGGCCGAACGCTCCCCAGAGGTTGGTGCCGGTCGACGGGCCCACCCGGCGCCCCAGCACCGCGCTCACGTGGCGGGCGGCGGCGATCGAAGCCGCGTCGGGCACCGCGACCATCCGGTCGACCACCGACGGCAGAAACGACGGTTCGACCCGCGGCCGGCCGATGCCCTCGATCCGCGATGACGCGCCCGTGACGAGATCCGGCCGATGCTCGGCATAGGCCGGAAAGAACGCGGAGTTCTCCGGGTCGACGACGCACAGCTGGGTGGCGTGCCGGCGATAGCGGATATAGCGGCCGATGGTGGCGCTGGTTCCGCCGGTACCGGCGCCCACCACGATCCAGGCGGGGATGGGATGCGCCTCGTAGGCCATCTGCAGATAGATCGACTCGGCGATGTTGTTGTTGCCGCGCCAGTCGGTAGCCCGTTCCGCGTTGGTGAACTGGTCCAGATAGTGGCCGCCGGTCTCCTCGGCAACCCGGGCCGCCTCGGCGTACACCTCGCTCGCCCGCTGCACGAAATGGCAACGGCCGCCCTGTGATTCGATCAACGCGATCTTGGATGCGCTGGTCGCCGCCGGCATCACCGCGACGAACGGCAAACCCAGCATCGCCGCGAAATAGGCCTCCGACACCGCGGTGGAACCCGAGGAGGCTTCGACCACCGTCGTGCCCTCACCGATCCACCCGTTGCACAGCGCGTAGAGAAACAGCGATCGAGCCAGTCGGTGCTTCAGGCTTCCGGTGATGTGTGTCGTCTCGTCCTTGAGGTAGAGCTGTACGTCGGCCCCGGGACCGCTGCCGGCCCACGCCGAAGGCAGCGGATAACGCAGCAGATGGGTGTCGGCGCTGCGCCGGGCGTCCGCTTCGATCAGCCTGATCGCATTGTCGGTCCAGCTCCGGGAGAGACTCCGGTCCGCAACCCGCGTCTGCGTCAACGTACCGACATGGTTGGCTGTGAACGCCCCAGGTTGCTCGTCGAATCGCGGCCACCCATCGGGGTCGCGATCAACGTCAGCAGGGTCGCCTCAGGCCGGCAGCAGAACCGCACCGGCGCGAACGGTGAGGTGCCGATCCCCGCCGAGACGTGCAGCCGAGTGTTCGAGCCCCACTGGGAGACACCCTTGGCCCGCGAGCGGTCCAGGCCGCAGTTGGTGACCAGCGCGCCGTAGAACGGCAGGCACAGCTGTCCGCCGTGGGTGTGGCCGGCCATGATCAGCTGGTAGCCGTCGGCGGCGAAGCGGTCCAGCACCCGCGGCTCCGGCGAGTGCACGAGCCCCAGTCGCAGGTTGGCGGCCGGGCTGGCCGGTCCCGCGATCGTGTCGTAGCGGTCGCGGTCGATGTGCGGGTCGTCCACGCCGGCGGCGGCGACATGCAGACCCGCCACCTCGAATTCGCGCCGGGTGTGCGTGAGGTCCAGCCAGCCTCGCTCGGTGAATGCCGCCCGCAGATCCTGCCAGGGCAATGGCTCGCCCTTGATTCGGTGATCCGGGTTGGTCAGGTAGTTCATCGGGTTCTTCAGACGTGGCCCGAAGTAGTCGTTGCTGCCGAAGACGAAGACGCCCGGCCGGGCCAGCAGATCGCCCAGCGCCTGCACCACGGCGGGCACCGCTTTGGGATGTGCGAGGTTGTCGCCGGTGTTGACCACCAGGTCAGGCTCCCAGCCGGCCAGTTCGCGCAGCCAGGCCTGTTTACGCCGCTGGTTCGGTGTCATGTGCAGGTCGCTGATATGCAGCACCCGCAACGGCGTGGAGCCCGGGCTCAGGACGGGCATGGTGACCTCGCGCAGCACGAACGCGTTGCGTTCGACGAATGCGGCGTAGCCGATCCCGGCGACCGCGGAGCCCAGCGCCGCGGCACCGGTACGCGCCAAGACAGGAAGCACCCCGCGACGATCCGATCCGCGCAGCGGACCGGCGAGGAGCGAGGCAGTTGGACGCAAGTCAGCCATGCACGCAGAATACTGCCGGGAACCGACTCGACGCGCGCCTCTCGCGTGATCAGGGCCTATGGGGGCGGCGCCGGCGGCGGAGGTGCCAGCAGCGGAATGGTGATCGGGGGCAGGCCGGGAATCTCGACGACCTGCGATCCGACGACCTCCGGCGGCAGACCACCATCGGGCGGTGGTGGCGGTGGTGGCGGGATCCCATTGCTGATCTGGATCGTCACGATCGAGCCCGGAATCGTCTGGCCGGTGGGCGAGGTGCCCACCACCTCGCCGTACTTGGCGCTGCTGTTGACCGAGTTGGGCTGGTCGGCGACCTGGAAACCCGCATCACGCAGGCGCTGGCGCGCCTGGTCGATGTCCAGACCGGCCACGCTGGGCACCCGCCCGGCGGGTGAACCGTCCATGTAACGCGGATCGGTGGGGGGCAGGTGCACCTCGCCGAAGTTGTTGGCGATCGGCTGCAGCGCGGTGAACCAGGTGCGTGCGGGCTCGTTACCGCCGTACAGGTCGCCGCTGCCGCAGTGGCGCAGCGGGCCGGAGCACAGGTCGGTCGGGGACGGGGAGTCGTCGTAGATGTAGTTGGCGGCCGCGTAGCGGTTGGTGAAGCCGACGAAACCGGAGGAGCGGTGTGCTTCGGTGGTACCGGTCTTGCCGGACATCGGCAGGGTCCAGCCGGCCGCACCGGCGGATCCGGCGGCCGTGCCGCTCCCCACCGAGTCCTTGCTCATCGCATTGGCGAGGGTGTTGGCCAGACCCTCGGGGACGACCTGCTCACAGGTCTCGGTGGTGACGGACACCTCGTTGCCGTTGCGGTCGATAAGCTTGTCGATCGGGTTCGGCGGGCACCACATGCCACCCGACGCCAAGGTGGCCGCCACGTTGGACAACTCCAGCGCATTGACCTCGATGGGCCCGAGGGTGAACGAGCCGATGTTCTGCCGTTTGACGAAGTCGGCCAGGCTCTCGTTGCTGTCGGGGTTGTAATCGCGTGCGGTGCCGGGGTTGGCGTAGGACCGCAGGCCGAGCTTGATGGCCATGTCCACCGCACGCGTCACCCCGACCTGCGAGATCAGCTTGGCGAACGCGGTGTTGGGCGAGGTGGCCAGCGCGTCCGTCACGCTCATGCTGCCGCGGTAGTTACCCGCGTTGACCACGCACCAGGTGTCCTTGGGGCAGCCCTTGGCGCCGCCGCTGCCCAGACCTTTGCCCTGGAACCGCGGCGGGACGTCCAGCTGGGCGTTGATGCCCATCCCCATGTCGAGGGCGGCCGCCGTCGTGAAGATCTTGAAGATCGAGCCGGCACCGTCACCGACCAGGGAGAACGGCTGTGGTCGCATGGTCTCGCCGGCCTCGGTGTCCAGGCCGTACTTGCGGTTGCTGGCCATCGCGACCACTTTGTGCGACGTCTTGCCGGGCAGGATCACGCTCATCACGCTCGAGATGCCGCTCAGCGTCGGGGGAGCGAACTTGTCGATGGCCGACTTGACTGGAATCTGCACGTCGGGATCCAGCGTGGTGCGGATCAGGTAGCCGCCGCGGGCTACCTGTTCCTTGCTGATCCCCGCGCGCGACAGATACTCCTGGACGTAGTCGCAGAAGAAGGCGCGATCCCCGGCCGCGATGCAGCCTCGCGGCAGCTCGTTGGGCTGCGGCAGGATCCCCAGCGGCTGGGCCTTGGCGGCCCGCAGGGCGTCGGCCTCGTTGGGGATGTTCTCGATCATGGTGTCGAGCACCAGGTTCCGCCGGGCCAGCGCTCCCTCGGGGTTGGTGTAGGGGTTCAGCGCGCTGGTCGACTGCACCATGCCCGCCAGCAGCGCCGCCTGCTGCCAGTTCAGGTCGCTGGCATTCACGCCGAAGTAGGTCTGCGCGGCGTCCTGGATGCCGAACGAGTTGTTCCCGAACGACACCAGGTTCAGGTAGCGGGTGAGGATCTCCGGCTTGGTGAAGGTCTTGTCCAGCGTGAGCGCCATGCGGATCTCGCGCAGCTTGCGTGCCGGGGTCGTCTCCACGGCTGCGCGCTTCTCCGCATCGGTCTGGGCCGTGACCAGCAGTTGGTAGTTCTTGATGTACTGCTGCTCGATGGTCGAACCGCCGCGGGTCTCGACATCGCCGGATGCGTAGCCGGCCAGCCCGGTCAACGTGCCTTTCCAGTCGACGCCGTTGTGATCGGCGAACCGCTTGTCCTCGATCGAGACGATCGCCAGCTTCATGGTGTTGGCGATCTTGTCGGTCGGCACCTCGAAGCGGCGCTGGGAGTACAGCCACGCGATGGTGTTGCCCTTCGCGTCGACCATCGTCGACACCGCGGGCACCTGTCCCTCGAGGAGCTGAGCCGAACCGTTGGCGACGACCTCGGAAGCACGGTTGGACATCAAGCCGACGCCGCCGGCGAGGGGGAACATCAGCGCGGTGGCGACCACGCCGGCGAGCAGGCAGAAGCCGGCAAGCTTGAGCAGCGTGAGTGCTACCGGGGGACGCTCGGACATGCGTACTACAGTAGCCACCCCTCGTCACCCCCCCACGCCGTGCGCTGGAAAAAATTTCTTTAGCAACTGTTGAACAGCTTCGCCACCCCTGTGAGCTGTGCGATTGCTGCGACATTACTGGTCAGAGCCTCAAAGGGGGACAGGCCGAGGCTGTTTTCCCCGGCCGGCCGGGACAAGACGGCACGGACGTCCCAGAAAAAGCGTTATCGGACTGTTGCGCAATTGGCATGCGAACGCCTAACTTATAAGCGCAGTGAGATTCAGGTAACACCGATGCGCACATTGTGGCCCCAATCGCAATCATCGGCTGGTACCCGAGGAGGGCGGCCGCTCAGCGGCGGCCGGAAGGAAGGGATCAGCTCGTGTCAGGATCACGCCCGGGCGCACGAAGGACCAACCTCACGTCCACAGGTAACCTGCTCCGCAGCGTCGAAGCCGAGGAGCGGATCACCTGGGTGTCGCAGGCGTTGTGCCGTGCCACGGACCCCGACGAGCTGTTCGTACGCGGCGCCGCTCAGCGCAAGGCCGCCGTCATCTGCCGGCACTGCCCGGTTATGCAGGAATGCGCCGCAGACGCGCTGGATAACAAGGTCGAATTCGGCGTGTGGGGCGGCATGACCGAGCGTCAGCGCCGCGCCCTGCTCAAGCAGCACCCCGAGGTGGTCTCCTGGTCGGACTACCTGGACAAGCGCAAGCGCCGCAACATCGTCTGACGTCTGACCCGCCGGCATCGCCCCGCTCGGGGCTCGTTCCCCATTACTTTTTCGTTACAGCTTAGCTGGCCGTTGCTTTCGTTTCTGATCATTTCTGCTGGTCAACAGCTGTTTTGAGGTGGCCGAACGGCCGTCCGCGGGCGGCCGCCGCTGACGCTGCGTCAAATAACCGCGCGAACGGGCGGTATCGTCGCAGGTCGCCGGAGGATCCGGCGCACTCGCTGATCTGGCGAGTGGCCGCACGCTCCGGGGCTGCCCGGGGAGTCGCCGCGGGGCGCGGGTGCATGCTTTGCCCACGCGCCTAGAGGCGTTCCCGTCATTACTGTTTCATTACAAATTAGCTGGGCTCAGCATCGGTGACCTGGTATCCGCGCAGGTCAGCGATGTTTTTGGGGCAATAGATACAGATGTGGTTTGCGATCGCCGTTGCATGAGCGTCAAATAATGCTCGACAGCAGCGTATCGCCGCAGGTCACGGACCGATCAGGCGCACGTGATCTGGTCGGCCAGGGCACGCAGCGCTTCGAGATCGGAGACGTCGAAGGGCAGCGACGGCACCCCGATCACCGGCACGTGCGGATTGGCGCCGGTGAACCGGGACAGCAGCCGGATCTCTCTCTTCGCCATCTGGCCCCGGTCGGCATGGATGTGCAGCACGGCTGACGCCAGCGACGCAGCCTGCGAACCGTCTGCTTCGGCCTCCAGCTTCTCTATGGCATCGATTGCTCGCTCGACGGGCAATGGGCACAACATCGGGTGGGTGCGGTTCAAGACCAGCCCCGCCAGCGGCATCCCTTCCTGGGACAACCGGTCAACAAAGAAGGACGCCTCGCGAAGGGCGTCGGGTTCGGCGGCAGAAACGACCACGAACTGGGTGCCGCGCCGCTTCAGCAATGCGTAGGTGCGATCGGCCTTCTCCCGGAAGCCGCCGAACGTCGCATCCAGCGATTGCACGAAAGCCGCCGCGTCCCCCAGCATTTGAGAGCCGAGGATCGTTGACATCGCCTTCATGGCCAAACCCATCACGCCGGTGACCAGGCGACCGATGCCGCGACCGGGCGCGAGCAGCAGCCGCCACAGGCGGCTGTCCATGAAGCTGCCCAGACGTTTCGGGGCATCCAGGAAGTCCAGTGCGTTGCGGGACGGCGGAGTGTCGACCACCACCAGGTCCCAGCGATCCTGCGCCAGGAGCTGCCCAAGCTTCTCCATGGCCATGTATTCCTGCGTGCCGGCCAGCGAGGTGGCGACCGTCTGATAGAACTGGTTGTCCAAAATCGACTGGGCCCGTTCGGATCCCGAATATTGGACCACCATCTCGTCGAACGTGCGGCGCATGTCCAGCATCATTGCGTGAAGTTCGCCGGGTACCTCCGGCGCCAACGGGACGCGCTGAGGTGTGTTGCCAAGATCGTTGACTCCCAACGCTTGTGCGAGTCGTTTGGCCGGGTCGATCGTCAAAACGACCACGGTGCGCCCGTATTCGGCCGCACGCAGTGCGATAGCTGCTGCGGTGGTGGTCTTGCCCACACCACCCGCGCCGCAGCACACGACGACGCGGTTGGCGGTGTCGGCCAGGATCGCGGCCATGTCAAGCATTGTCGGCTTGTGTATCTGCGTCATGTCTACCGAACCCCCTGCTGCGCAAGTACTTCCGACAGCTCGTACAGGCTGCCCAGATCGACGCCGTCGGAGATCGTCGGCAATTCCAGCCGCGGCACGTGCAGCGAGTCGAGTTGCTGCGCATTCTCGGAGCGCGCGCCGATTCGGGTGGCGTGCTCGATGGTCTCGGTGAGCAGGCCCGCGAAATCGGTGTCCTCGAGCTCGATTCCGGCCATCGCCAATCCGGAGCGCACCGCGTCCGCGTCCACCACCCCCTCGGCGGCCTTCGACAGGTCGTCGTTATCGAGGTAGGCCGGGATGTTGCGGTTCACGATCACACTGCCGATCGGCAGCTGTAGCTCGGCGAGCTCCTCGATTGCCTCCAAGGTTTCCTGTACCGGCAGCGCTTCCAGCAGCGTCACCAGGTGGATGGCGGTCTGGTCGGAGTGCAGCAACCGCACTACCCCTTCGGCCTGCGAGTGCACCGGCCCGCCCTTGGCCAGATCGGACACGGCCTTGGTGACGTCGAGGAACCGGGCGATGCGGCCGGTCGGCGGCGCGTCGACCACGATCGCGTCATAGACCGGAGTCTTGGCTCCCTTGTTCATGCGGATCACCGTCTCCTTGATCTTGCCGGTGAGCAGCACGTCGCGCAGGCCGGGTGCAATGGTCGTGGCGAACTCGATGGCACCGATGCGGCGCATTGCCCGGCCCGCGATGCCCAGGTTGTAGAACATGTCGAGGTATTCCAGGAATGCGGCCTCGATGTCGATGGCCAGCGCATTGACCTGGCCGCCGCGTTCGGCGGTCGCGATCTTGAGTTCCTGGTAGGGCAACGGCGGGACGTCAAAGAGTTGCGCAATCCCTTGGCGCCCTTCGACTTCCACCAGCAGGACTTTGCGACCGCCGGCGGCCAGGGTGAGCGCCAGCGCCGCCGCGATCGTCGACTTGCCGGTACCGCCCTTGCCGGTCACGAAATGGAGGCGGGCCTTCGACAACCGCGAGGGCCACCCGACGGAACTGCCGCCGCTCGATGTGTTTGCCACCATCGCATGCTAGCCGTTGCGGTTTCGCCGGATAAGCTCGCGACCATGACCCAACCCACCACATGGGAGTACGCGACGGTTCCGCTGCTCACCCACGCCACCAAGCAGATCCTCGACCAGTGGGGCGCCGACGGCTGGGAACTGGTGTCGGTGCTGCCCGGCCCCACCGGTGAGCAGCATGTCGCCTACCTGAAGCGCCCCAAGTAGAGGCCCGGATCGATGAGCGCAAAAGCCCGTCTCGAGGAACTCGGCCTCACGCTTCCGCAGCTGGCGGCTCCGCTGGCGGCCTACGTCCCCGCGGTCCGCACCGGCAACCTGGTCTACACGGCCGGCCAGCTGCCGTTCGTCGACGGCAAGTTGCCTGACACCGGAAAGGTCGGCGCCGATGTCGCCCCCGACCTCGGTAAGTCGCTCGCGCGGATCTGCGCGCTCAACGCCCTGGCTGCCGTGGATGCCCTGGTGGGTCTGGACTCGGTGACCCGGGTGGTCAAGGTGGTCGGGTTCGTCGCTTCCGCCCCGGGCTTTCACGGCCAGCCGGGTGTCGTCAACGGAGCCTCGGAACTGTTCGCCGAGGTATTCGGCGAGAGCGGTGTGCACGCCCGGTCGGCGGTCGGGGTGGCCGAGTTGCCTTTGGACGCGCCGGTGGAAGTCGAAGTGATCGTCGAAGTCGGGTAGCCGACGATGCCCGAGGCCGCGGGTGAAGTGCTGACTCATCCCGCTTACGCGCAGCTACGGCCGGTCACCGACACGGCCTCGGTGCTGCTGTGCGACAACCCCGGCCTGATGACGCTGGAGGGCACCAACACCTGGGTATTGCGCGGCCCGCGCAGCGACGAGCTGGTGGTCGTGGATCCCGGTCCCGACGACGACTCGCACCTCGCGCGGCTCGCCGGCCTGGGCCGCATCACGCTGGTGCTGATCAGTCACCGGCACGGGGACCACACCGACGGCATCGACAAGCTGGTTGAGCGGACCGGGGCGACGGTGCGGTCGGCGGGCAGCGGATTCTTGCGTGGGTTCGGCGGCGAATTGATCGACGGCGAAGTGATCGACGCCGCCGGCCTGCGGATCAAGGTGATGTCCACACCGGGGCACACGGCTGATTCGCTGTCGTTCGTGCTCGACGACGCGGTGCTGACCGCCGACACGATGCTGGGCCGCGGCACCACCGTGATGGATTCCGAAGACGGCAACCTGACCGCGTACCTGGAGTCACTGCAGCGGCTGCGTGGGCTGGGGCGACGGGCGGTGCTGCCCGGGCACGGACCGGAGCTGCCGGACCTGAGCAAAACAGCGCAGGACTATCTGGAGCACCGCCACGAGCGGCTGGAACAGGTGCGCGCGGCGCTGCAGCAGCTCGGCGACGATGCCGGTGCCCGTCAGGTCGTCGAACACGTCTATACCGACGTCGACGAGAAACTGTGGGACGCGGCCGAGTGGTCGGTGCAAGTCCAGCTGAACCACCTGCGGAATAGCTCTCGCACCGACCCGTAAAGCACGCACACCTCAGCCGGCGCGTCGTGTGCGTGGCGTAAGTGTCGCGGAGGGAGCGGCTAGCGCGCCCGGCGCGCGAGCCGTTCGGAGTCCGAGATCAGCACGCTCTTGCCCTCCAGGCGGATCCAGCCGCGGTGGGCGAAGTCGGCCAGCGCTTTGTTGACCGTCTCCCGGGAAGCGCCCACCAGCTGGGCGATCTCCTCCTGAGTCAGGTCGTGGGTGACCCGCATGGCGCCACCCTCCTGGGTGCCGAACCGCTGCGCCAGCTGCAGCAGCTGCTTGGCCACCCGCCCGGGCACATCGGTGAAAATCAGGTCCGCCAGGTTGTTGTTGGTGCGCCGCAACCGGCGGGCCAGCACGCGCAGCAGCTGCTCGGCGATTTCCGGGCGGTCGGCGATCCACGCCCGCAACGCGTCGCGGTCCATCGAGACGGCACGCACCTCGGTGATCGTCGTCGCACTGGACGTCCGCGGTCCCGGGTCGAAGATCGACAGCTCGCCGAACATGTCCGACGGGCCCATGATGGTGAGCAGATTCTCCCGCCCATCGGGTGAGCGACGACCGATCTTCACCTTGCCCGCGACGATGATGTACAGCCGGTCACCCGGCTCACCCTCAGCGAAAACGGTGTGTCCACGGGGGAAGTCGACGGGCTGCAACTGCTTGGTCAGCGCGGCGACTGCGCTGGGCTCAACCCCTTGGAAGATTCCGGCCCTTGCCAGGATCTCGTCCACGTTGCCTCTTCTGCCTGTTCAGTGTCTGACGAACTCGATACGGGCTGGCCAAATTGTGACGGCCGACACGAGTCTAAAGGTAGGCCAAACGGTGCGGCCTGCCAACGCTACACACGATTAACGTGTCGAGACAGCGTGACCTGCGTGTCGGTGCGGTACCGGCCTTCCCTGCTGATCGTGATGCGGGTGGGCAGCCCCGATTCGATACGGCCCGCGACATCAGCAGCAAAAAACGTCTCGGCGTGATGGCGTCCGGTCAGCGCTCGCGGTGACGCAGCGGTCTGCAGTCCGAGGGCCTGGCGGCGGTGCAGCAGCTCCAACGCCTCCGGCATTCCGTCGCGGGCCAGCGTGCGGACGTCGACGGCCTCGGCATGGTCCAGGAAATCGGCGACGTCGGTGGCCGACACGGTGTCATGGGTCAGCGTCTTTTCCAGCCGCCCGAGCCCGAGCGTCGCCAGCATCAGCAACGCGGGAATGCAGGCCACCAGCAACCACAGCACACAAAGAGTAAACATGGCCAAGATCTCAGCCAGATCACGAAATCAGTACTCTGTCGTAGGTGTCAGCGGCTAAGTCGTCCGGGCGCACCACGGCAACGCCGGCCACGCCCACCCCCGTCCCCGCCAGTGCGGTCGCCAAGCGCTTCGCCAGCGAGACCCGAACCGGGTTGGTACGACGGGCACGCAGGATGAATCGGGCTCTCGCCCAGGCCTTTCCGCATGTGTACTGCGAGCTGGACTTCACCTCGCCGCTCGAACTGGCGGTCGCGACCATATTGTCGGCCCAGAGCACAGACAAACGGGTGAATCTGACGACGCCGGCGTTGTTCGCGAAGTATCGGAACGCCCTGGATTACGCGCAGGCCGATCGCGACGAGCTGGAGACGTTGATCCGCCCCACCGGGTTCTTCCGCAACAAGGCCACTTCACTGATCGGGCTGGGACAGGCTCTTGTCGAGCGGTTCGACGGCGAGGTGCCCCACACCATGGACGAGTTGGTGACGCTGCCCGGCGTCGGCCGCAAGACCGCCAACGTCATCCTCGGCAACGCGTTCGACATTCCGGGCATCACCGTAGATACCCACTTCGGCCGGCTGGTGCGCCGATGGCGGTGGACCGACGAGAAAGACCCGGTCAAAGTCGAGCACGCCGTCGGGGAGTTGATCGAGCGCAAGGAGTGGACGCTGCTCAGCCACCGGGTGATCTTCCACGGCCGCCGGGTGTGTCATTCGCGGAAGCCGGCGTGCGGGGTGTGCGTCCTGGCCAAGGACTGTCCGTCCTACGGTCTGGGGCCCACCGAACCGCTGCTGGCCGCCCCGCTGGTCCAGGGCCCGGAGACCGACCATCTGTTGGCCCTGGCCGGGTTGTAGTCGCGCCCGGCATGAAGGGGCTCTCCGGTGCCGCACGCTGGACCATCGCGGTCCTGGCGGTGGTAGCCGCCCTGGTGGTGGCGCTGGTGGCGCAGCTGCGCGACGACGCGGCGTCGCCGGCGGCCACCCGGACGCCGATCGGGCGCGAGCATCGGGATGCCGACACCCCCCAGGCGCTGGCCGGGCCGCGCCGGCAGGCCGACCTGGCGACATGTCCGCCCGCCGGGACCGGGGAGGGCGCCCCGGCCCTGCGCGGGGTCGTGGTGGAGTGCGCGGGCGACGGCGCGCCCGTCGACGTGGCGAAGGCGCTGGCCGGCCGGCGGGTGGTGATCAACCTGTGGGCGTACTGGTGCGCGCCTTGCGCTGCCGAACTGCCGGCGATGGCCGAGTATCAACGACGGGTGGGCTCCGACGTGATGGTGCTGACGGTGCATCAGGACGAGAACGAGGCAGCCGCCCTGCTGCGGTTGGCGCAGCTGGGCGTCCGGCTACCCACGCTGCAGGATGGTCGCCGGAAGGTGGCGGCGGCGCTGCGGGTGGCTAACGTGATGCCCGCGACGGTGGTGCTGCGGCCGGACGGTAGCGTTGCGCAGACCCTGCCGCGGGCCTTCGACAGCGCCGACGAGATTGCGGCCGCGGTCGGGGAGTGAGGCGGGGTGAGCGAATCAGATGAGGTGCCGGTGACTGGTGCGGGTACCGCGCGCGAGCCGGGGACGGTCGCCCTGACTCCTGATGCCGGCCCGGCCTGGCTACGGCCGTTGATCGACAACGTCGACCGGATACCCGATGCGTACCGTCGCCGCCTGCCGGCCGACGTGCTGGCGATGGTGACGGCGGCGAAGCGGCTCGGCCGGGGTGGACGGGATGCCGCGGTGCTGGTGCTGTTCTCGGGGCCGGAGTCCGGCGGGGCCGACGGCGGCGTCCCCGATGACGCCGATCTGCTGCTGACCGTGCGGGCCTCAACTTTGCGGCACCATGCGGGTCAGGCCGCTTTCCCGGGCGGCGCATCCGACCCCGGCGACGACGGCCCCGTCGCCACGGCCCTGCGCGAGGCGCGCGAGGAGACCGGCATCGACGTCGGCCGATTGCGTCCACTGGCGACCATGGAACGCACCTTCATCGCCCCGTCGCGCTTCCACGTCGTCCCGGTGCTGGCCTACTCGCCCGACCCGGGCCCGGTGACCGTCGTCAACGACGCCGAGACGGCGATCGTGGCGCGGGTGCCGGTGCGCGCGTTCATCAACCCGGACAATCGGCTGATGGTGTACCGCGGCACCTTGGGACGACGCTGGGCCGGGCCGGCGTTTCTGCTCAACCAGATGCTGGTGTGGGGCTTCACTGGCCAGGTGATCTCTGCGGTGCTCGACGTCGCGGGCTGGGCCCGGCCCTGGGACACCGACGACATCCGCGAGTTGGACGACGCGATGATGCTGGTCGACGACTCAGGCGGGCTGCGAGGTGAGCTGCGGTGAACTCCATGACTCCCTCGCAATGGCTGGACATCGCCGTCCTGTCGGTGGCATTCATCGCCGCGATCTCTGGGTGGCGGTCCGGGGCGCTGGGCTCGGTGCTGTCATTCGCCGGGGTGGTACTGGGCGCGGTTGCCGGGGTGCTGCTGGCGCCCCACATCGTCAGCCAGATCGCCGCTCCGCGGGCGAAGTTGTTTGCGGCGCTGTTCCTGATCCTGGCGCTCGTGGTGGTCGGCGAGGTGGCGGGCGTGGTGCTGGGGCGGGCGGTTCGGGGCGCAATCCGCAACCGGCCGGTCCGCACCATCGACTCCGTCATCGGCGTGGCGGTGCAGCTGATCGTGGTGCTGACCGCGGCCTGGCTGCTGGCGACGCCGCTGACCCAATCGAAGGACCAGCCGGAGCTGGCCGCCGCGGTCCGCGGCTCGAGAGTGCTCGCCGAGGTCAACGAGGTGGCGCCGACGTGGCTGAAGACGGTGCCCAAGCGCCTTTCGGCCCTGCTGAACACCTCCGGGCTGCCCGCCGTGCTGGAACCGTTCAGCCGTACCCCGGTGATTCCGGTCGCCTCGCCGGACCCGGCGCTGGCCAACAATCCGGTGGTTGCCGCGGCGGCGCCGAGCGTGGTCAAGGTGCGCAGCCTGGCACCGAGTTGCCAGAAAGTACTGGAAGGCACCGGATTCGTCATCGCACCCGAGCGGGTGATGACCAACGCGCACGTGGTGGCCGGGTCCAGCACCGTTTCGCTGCAGGCCAACGGCAAGAGTTATGACGCCACGGTGGTCTCCTATGACCCGCAGGTGGACATCGCGATCCTGGCCGCCCCGGGGCTGCCGTCGACGCCGCTGGTGTTCGACGACACTCCCGCGAAGACCGGTACCGACGTGGTGGTGCTGGGCTATCCGGGCGGCGGCAACTTCACCGCCACCCCGGCCCGGATCCGTGAGGTCATCAAGCTCAGCGGGCCCGACATCTACCGCAGCCCGCAGCAGGTAACGCGTGACGTCTACACCATCCGGGCCAATGTGGAGCAGGGCGATTCCGGTGGGCCGCTCATCGACCTCGAGGGCCGGGTGCTCGGCGTGGTGTTCGGCGCTGCGGTGGACGACGCCGACACCGGGTTTGTGCTGACGGCCGAAGAAGTGGCCGGCCAGCTTTCCCGAGTCGGCGCCACCGCGCCGGTGAGCACTGGAGCCTGCGTCAGCTGACCTGGTGCACCTTCTGCAGGAAGCGCATCAGGTGCCGGTTGATCTCCCCCGGTGCCTCTTCGTGGCTGAAATGTCCGGCGCCGGCGACGGACACGTAGCGGCCGTGCGGTGCATAGCGCCGGGTGCGTTCGACCGGGGCGGCGAGCACGTAGGGATCGGCGTCGCCGCGGATATGCAGTAGCGGCACCCCGAGCTGTGCGCCGGTGGACTTGATGAACCGGTGGCCTTCGCCGCGGAGCTGGCTGCGCACCGCCCACCGCTGGTACTCAAGCGCGCAGTGCGCGGCGCCCGGGATCCGGATGGCCCGCCGCAGGTGCTCGACGGTCTGCGAAAAATCTTCGGAGTCAATCCATTTGGCACCGCTGCGGCTGCGCACCAGCCGCTCGATCTCGGCGCCGTTATGTCTGGTCAGCATCCGCTCGGGCAGCAGTGGCGCCTGGTAGCGCAACAGGGTGGGCAGTAGCGCGCGGCCCTGGTCCCGTCGCGTCAGCGTCGACCGCCGCAGTGCCGCCGGGTGGGGAGAGCTGATCACGGCAATGGCGCGCACCAGCCGTGCATGCAACAGCGCGGTGCCCCAGCAGGCCAGCCCACCGTCGGCGTGGCCGATCAGCGTCGCGGACGAATGACCAAGTGCGCGAATGAGTCCGGCGGTATCTCCGGCCAAAGTCCAGCCGTCGTAGCCGCGGGGCGGCTTGTCGCTGCCGCCGTAACCGCGCAGGTCGACCGCGACCACCCGGGCGCCGGTCAGGGCGCGCAGCTGATGACGCCAGGACCACCAGAACGACCCGAACCCATGCAGCAGCATCACCAGCGGCCGGCCGCTGGCCGCCCCGTCCCCGGAATTCGCTTCGACGACGTGAAACCGGATGCCGTTGGCGTGCACATCCAGATGGCGCCAAGGCCCGTCGATGCGGACGACCGACGGATCTGGAGCCGGCACTTACCAGCCCGAGGGGTCGGTGGGAGTCTTGTTGTCCGGCTTTTCGTGTTTGCCGTGGTGTTCGGGCAGCTGCTTGGGCCCGGCCGGAGTCTTGTCATGGCCGGGGGTGAAGGCCGTGCGTGCCTCTTTCACGGATTCGATGGTCTTCTGGGGGCCGCGGATCCTGCGGACCTTCAAGAAGCCGAACAGCGCCAGCGCGATCGTGACCACCACCATGATCGCGAAGACGATCAGGAATGCCGCCCACCGCCACAACCAGTCGTCCAGCAGTTCGGCGAGGAAAAAGAAGAAGAAGAACGTCGAGTAGAACAGCACCACCAGAGCCGAGATGAAAAAGACGCTGCCGGTCAGGCCCTTCTTGACATCGCGGGTGATCTCCGCACGCGCCAGCTCGACCTCGGCGCGCACCAGGGTCGACATCTGCGCGGTGACGTCTTTGATCAGTTCGCCGACCGACGGCTCGCCGGCCCTGGCGTGCGGGTCGGCCAGCGGAATGGTGGTCAGCGTGCTCGGTACACCGTTCTTTCGATCGGGTTTGCTCACAGACGGTCCTCTCCGTTTCGCGACTCAACGGTGTCCCACCGAGTCGCGCAGTGCGCGTCGTCGCGGTTTATGTTGCCATGCGGCCTCAGGGCAGCACGAGGCCGGACGATGCCGGCCGAGGGCCGTCGCAAGTGCGGCGGACCGGACGCATTGATCCTCTACACTGACCCACTGGTCTGAGATTCCTCACTCCAATCTTTGACAACCGAACGGGGTATCACTTTGCGGAAGGCGCTGAGCGGCCTGAAATCCGCCGTCCTGGCCGTTTTCTTGGGCCTTCTGTTCCTGCCGGCGAACACCGCTTCGGCGGACGACAAGGTCGCACTCGGTGGCGGGTCCGGCATTGTCGTCAACACCGGCACGCTGTGCACGCTGACCGCTATCGGTCATGACAAGTTCGGCGACCTCATCGGATTCACCTCCGCGCACTGCGGTGGACCCGGCGCGCCCGTCGCCGCCGAGGGTGCCGAGGGCGGCGCGAGCCATGGTCAGGTCGGCACGATGGTGGCCGGCAATGATGGGCTGGACTACGCGGTCATCAAGTTCGACCCGGCCAAGGTGAACCCGGTGAACGACGTCAACGGCTTCGCCATCAACGGCATCGGCCCGGAGCCGGTCTTCGGCCAGGTCGCGTGCAAGCAGGGCCGCACCACCGGCAATTCGTGCGGTGTCACCTGGGGGCCGGGCCAGGACCCGGGCAGCATCCTGATGCAGGTGTGCGGCGGGCCGGGTGACTCCGGTGCTCCGGTGACCGTCGACAATCTGCTGGTCGGGATGATCCACGGCGCCTTCAGCGACAGCCTGCCGAGCTGCGTCACCAAATACATCCCGCTGCACACACCCGCGGTGGTGATGTCGATCAACGCCGACCTGGCCGACATCGTGGCCAAGAATCGCCCCGGCTCCGGGTTCGTCCCGGTCGGCTGACCTACTTCGATTCGCGGATGGCGTCGAAGACGTTGGGGTCCAGCAACGTCGACGTGTCGCCCAGGTCGCGGTTCTCCGCGACGTCGCGAAGCAACCGGCGCATGATCTTCCCGCTGCGCGTCTTCGGTAGCTCAGGCACGATGTGGATCTCGCGCGGCTTGGCGATGGGCGAGATCTCGCGGGCAACCTCACCGCGCAATTCCGCGACCGTGTCTTCGCTGACTTCGTAGTTCGAGCGCAGCACCACGAACGCGCAGATGGCCTGCCCGGTGGTGTCGTCGGTAACCCCGACCACCGCGGCCTCGGCCACCCCGGGGTGCCCGACGAGTGCGGACTCCACCTCGGCGGTGGAGATGCGGTGCCCGGACACGTTCATCACGTCATCGATGCGGCCCAGCACCCAGATCGCGCCGTCGGGGTCGAAACGGGCCCCGTCGCCGGCGAAGTAGTAGCCCTTGTCGGCGAACTTGGACCAGTAGGTCTTGCGGTACCGTTCGGGGTCGCCCCAGATGCCGCGCAGCATGGACGGCCAAGGTTGGTCCAGCACGAGATAGCCGGTGACGTGGGTTTCGGCCTTTTCCTCCTGGTCGTCCGGCGGATCAAGCGGGTCGCCGTGGTCGTCGACGATCTTGGCCGAAATGCCCGGCAGCGCCGTCATCGCCGAACCCGGTTTGGCTTCGCTGACGCCGGGCAGCGGGGAGATCATGGCCGAGCCGGTCTCTGTCTGCCACCAGGTGTCGACCACCGGCACTTTGCCCCCGCCGATCACGTCGCGGTACCAGCGCCACGCCTCGGGGTTGATGATCTCGCCGACCGTACCCAGCAGCCGGATACTCGACAGGTCGTGCGCGTCCGGGATCTCGCGGCCCCACTTCATGAATGTCCGGATCAGCGTTGGCGCGGTGTAATAGATTGTGACGCCGTACTTTTCGATGATCTCGAAATGCCGGTGCTGGCTGGGGGTGTTGGGCGTGCCCTCGTAGAGCACCTCGGTGATGCCATTGGACAGCGGGCCGTAGACGCCGTAGGTGTGTCCGGTGACCCAGCCGATGTCGGCGGTGCACCAGAACACGTCGGTCTCCGGCTTGACGTCGAAGATGGCATGCATCGTGTAGGCGCACTGCGTCAGATAGCCGCCGCTGGTGTGCACGATGCCCTTCGGCTTGCCGGTGGTGCCCGAGGTGTACAGCAGGAACAGCGGCTGCTCGGCGTCGAACGCCTCGGCAGTGTGCTCGGGCGAGGCCTGGTCCACGACGTCGTGCCACCACAGATCGCGATCTTCGTCCCAGGAGACGTCAACTCCGGTGCGCCGCACCACCAGAACATGCTCGACGGGGCTGTCGTCGACCGACACCGCCTCGTCGGCGGCTTCCTTGAGCGGCGCCGGCTTGCCGCGGCGGAACTGCCCGTCGGCGGTGATCAACAGCTTGGCCGCAGCGTCGGCGATCCGGGCCCGCAGAGCGTGCGCGGTGAAGCCGCCGAACACCACGCTGTGCATGATGCCCAACCGCGCGCAGGCCAGCATCGCGATCACGGCTTCCGGGATGAGCGGAAGGTAAATGGCGACCCGGTCACCGGCGACCAGGCCCAGATCGGTCAGCGCGTTAGCCGCCTTGCACACTTCCCGTTGCAGATCTGCGTAGGTCAGGGTGCGGCGGTGATCCTGCGGTTCGCCTTCCCAATGGATGGCGACCCGATCACCGTGGCCCGCCTCGACGTGACGGTCGACGCAGTTGTAGGCGACGTTGAGCTTGCCGCCGACGAACCACTTGGCGAACGGCGCGTCCGACCAGTCCAGCACCGTGTTGTGCGGCGTGGCCCAGGACAGCCGGTCGGCCTGCTCGGCCCAGAACGCCAGCCGGTCCTTCTCCGCCTGTTCGTAGAGCTCGGGGCGGGCGTTGGCCTGTTCGGCGAACTGTGGCGGGGGTGGGTAGGCAGGGGCGTGTTGGGTGCCATCCGATTCGGTCCCGGTCATGAATCTGAGCCTAGCGCCGCGGCCATTCGCTCTTCCCGTGCGTCGATTCACGACCACGCGGCGCCCGCTGCCGGATAATCCGTGCATGATGCGCGCTTGGTTGACCGCAGTCCTGGCCGCCGCAACCGGATGTGCGGCAGCGACGCCCGCCGGGGCCGCGCCTGCTGACGTCGCGCCCTGCTCGTCGGGGCAGATCGTGGTGACAGCCGCCGGGCCCGAGGCCGCCGTCGGTCACCGCGGGGTGACGCTGATCTTCGGACCGGCGCCGGGGGCCGCGCCCTGCACGCTGACCGGGTACCCCGCGGTGCGCGCGGCCGGTGGCGGATCGGCGATAGCTGCCCAGCCGACCCCGCGCGGATACCTGGGCGGACTGCCGGGTGACCTCGACGAGCCGCCCACCGTCATGATCTCGCCGTCGCAGCGGGCGGAGTCGGTCGTGGAGGGCCTGTCCGTCGACGCCGCCGGCCACCCGTGCCCCAAGTACACCGAACTGAGCGTCACGCCGCCCGGTGGGGCCGAGGCCGTCACCGTGACGGTCGCTATGGACAGCTGTCAGATGCAGGTGCACCCGGTCACTCAAGTGACGATAGAGCCGGTGCCGCCTTCGTAGCGGCGGCACGCTCTATGGTCGCTGACGCCGACGCGCAGCGGCGGCACGCTCTATCGTCGCTGATGTGCATCGGATGTTGCGGGCGGTGCTGGCTGCCCTACTGGCAGCCGGATGCCTGGCGGGGTGCGGCGGCGGCATCCTCACACCCGACGCGGTGGTGGTCAACGGCGCGGAACCACCCAACCCGCTGATCCCGACCGGTACCAACGACAGCAACGGCGGCCGCATCATCGACCGACTGTTCGCCGGCCTGGTGTCCTATGACGCGGCCGGCCGGCCGTCGCCGGAAGTCGCACAGTCGATCGAGAGCATCGACAACATCAATTACCGGATCGTGCTCAAACCGGACTGGCAGTTCACCGACGGGTCGCCGGTGACGGCCCATTCGTTCGTCGACGCCTGGAATTTCGGTGCGCTGAGCGCCAATGCTCAACTGCAGCAACAATTCTTCAGCGCCATCGCGGGTTTCGACGAATTGGCCGCGACGCCCGGAGACGGCAAGCCGACCAGCATGTCCGGGTTGCGGGTGGTGAACGATCTCGAATTCACCGTCCGGTTGCGGGCGCCGACCATCGACTTCGTGTTGAGCCTGGGCCACAACGCCTTCTATCCGTTGCCGGCCTGGGCGTTTCGCGACATGGCGGCGTTCGGTCGCCATCCGGTGGGCAACGGTCCGTACCAGCTGGCCGACGGTCCCGACGGGCCGGCATGGGAACACAACGTCAAGATCGACCTGGCGGCCAACCCGGGTTATCACGGCAACCGTAAACCGCGTAACAAGGGTCTGCGGTTCGAGTTCTATGCCAACCTGGACACCGCGTACGCCGACCTGTTATCGGGCAATCTCGATGTGCTGGATACGATTCCATCCAGTGCGTTGACGATCTACCGGCGGGACCTGGGCGGGAATGCCGTAGCGGGCCCGGTTGCCGTCAGCCAGTCACTCGACACGCCGTTGCGGCTGCCGCATTTCGGTGGCGAAGAAGGCCGGCTGCGACGGCTGGCGATCTCGGCGGCCATCAACCGTCCGCAGATCTGCCAACAGATCTTCAATGGCACGCGAAGTCCGGCAAGGGATTTCACCGCCAGTTCGTTGCCGGGATTCGATCCGCACATCCCGGGCAACGATGCCCTGGACTTCAACCCGCAACGGGCCCGGGAACTCTGGGCACAGGCCAACGCCCTGTCGCCGTGGAGCGGGCGGTATGCCATCGCCTACAACGCCGACAGCGGTCATCAGGAGTGGGTGGATGCGGTGGCCAACAGCATCAAGAACGTGTTGGGCATCGACGCGGCCGGGGCCCCGCAGCCCACCTTCGCCGGGTTCCGCACCCAGATCACCAATCGCACCATCGGCACCGCGTTCCGGGCCGGCTGGATCGGCGACTACCCGTCGATGATCGAGTTCCTCGCACCGCTGTATGCCACCGGAGCCGGGTCGAACGACGTCGGCTACTCCAGCCGCGAGTTCGACGCCGCTTTGGCCGCGGCCGAGGCGGCGCCGGATCTCCGCCAGGCCGATGCGCTGGCCAATGTCGCCCAGCGAATCCTGTTGCACGACATGCCCGCAATCCCCCTGTGGTACTACATCAGTGTCATCGGGTGGTCGAGCCAGGTCAGCAACGTCACGCCCACCTGGAACGGGCTGCCCGACTACGAGAACATCGTGAAGGGCTGAGATGGGCTGGTATGTGCTGCGCCGGATCGCCGTCATGGTCCCGGTCTTCCTGGGCGCGACGCTGCTGATCTACGGCATGGTTTTTCTGCTGCCCGGTGACCCGGTGGCCGCGATCGCCGGCGACCGCCCGCTGAGTCCGGAAGTGGCTGCGCAGCTGCGCGCCCGCTATCACCTCGACGATCCGTTCCTGGTGCAGTACCTGCGCTACCTCGGCGGCCTGGTGCACGGCGACCTGGGCCGCGCGTACTCCGGGCTGCCGGTCAGTGCCGTACTGGCGCATGCCTTTCCGGTGACGATCCGGCTGGCTTTGATCGCGCTGGTGGTGGAGGGAATCCTCGGCATCGGGTTCGGGGTGATCGCCGGCCTGCGCCAGGGCGGCATCTTCGATGCCACGGTGCTGGTCAGCGGGCTCGTCATCATCGCGATCCCGATTTTTGTGCTGGGATTCCTGGCGCAATTCGTGTTCGGGGTCGGATTGGGCTGGGCGCCGGTCACGGTAGGTGGCCGCGCCACGTTCGGGCGGTTGCTGCTGCCCGGAATCGTATTGGGCCTGGTCTCATTCGCCTATGTGGTGCGGTTGACCCGCTCCGCCGTGGCCGCGAACGCACATGCCGACTACGTCCGTACCGCCACGGCCAAGGGATTGTCGCGGCCACGGGTGGTCGTGGTGCACATTCTGCGCAATTCGCTGATTCCGGTGGTCACCTTTCTCGGTGCCGATCTCGGTGCGCTGATGGGCGGAGCGATCGTGACCGAGGGGATATTCAACATCCACGGCGTGGGCGGCGTGCTGTATCAGGCGGTCACCCGTCAGGAGGCGCCCACGGTGGTGTCCATCGTGACGGTGCTGGTGCTGATCTACCTGGTCAGCAATCTGTTGGTGGACCTGTTGTACGCGGCGCTGGACCCCCGGATCCGGTATGTATAGGCGCCCCAAGTTCGTCGTCGCCGCCGCGCTGATCCTGCTGATCCTGCTGATTGCCGCATTTCCGGGGATGTTCACCGGCGTCGATCCCGGCTATGCCGACTCAAGCCAGAGCCTGCTGCCGCCGTCCGCGGCACACTGGTTCGGTACCGACCTGCAGGGCCATGACATCTATGCGCGCACCATCTACGGTGCACGGGCTTCGGTCACGGTCGGGCTGGGTGCGACGCTGGCCGTGTTCGTCGTCGGCGGGACACTCGGTGCGCTGGCCGGCTTCTACGGAGGCTGGGTTGACGCGATCATCTCGCGGATCACCGACGTGTTCTTCGCCCTGCCGTTGCTGCTGGCCGCGATCGTCCTGATGCAGGTCATGCATCACCGCACGCTGTGGACCGTGGTCGCGATACTCGCCCTGTTCGGGTGGCCGCAGGTGGCCCGGATCGCCCGCAGCTCGGTGCTGGAGGTGCGGGGCTGTGACTACGTCTTGGCGGCAAAGGCGTTGGGGCTGAGTGACTTTCGTACCTTGGTGCGGCACGTGGTGCCAAATGCCATCGGGCCGGTCATCGCCGTCTCCACCATCGCGCTGGGTGTCTTCATCGTCACCGAGGCCACCTTGTCCTACCTGGGGGTGGGACTACCCACGTCCGTGGTGTCATGGGGCGGCGACATCAACGTGGCCCAGATGCGGCTGCGGGCCGGTTCTGCCATCTTGTTCTATCCTGCCGGCGCTCTGGCGATCACGGTACTGGCCTTCATGATGATGGGCGACGCGCTGCGCGACGGCCTGGATTCGGCGTCACGGGCGTGGCGGGCGTGAGCGGTCAGCCGCTGCTCTCGGTCGAGGGCCTGCAGGTACGGTTCGGCGCCGACGAACCGGTGGTCCGTGGGGTGGACCTGAGTGTGCTTCGCGGCCAGACGGTGGCGGTCGTCGGCGAATCCGGATCCGGCAAATCCACCACTGCGGCCGCGATCCTCGGGTTGTTGTCACCCGGTGGCCGAATCACCGGCGGGCGCATCATGTTCGACGGCCGCGACATCACTGGGGCCGAACGGCGGGTGATGAGCGGCATCCGGGGCAACGAGATCGGTTACGTGCCGCAGGATCCGATGACCAATCTCAATCCGGTGTGGAAGGTCGGCTTCCAGGTCCGGGAGGCGTTGCGGGTCAACACCGATGGTCGTGATGCGCGACGGCGCGCGGTGCAGTTGCTGGCCGACGCCGGGATGCCCGACCCGGGCAAGCAGGCCGGCCGATACCCACACCAACTTTCCGGCGGGATGTGCCAACGCGCGCTGATCGCGATCGGCCTGGCGGGCCGGCCGCGGTTGCTGATCGCCGACGAACCCACGTCGGCGCTGGACGTCACCGTGCAGCGACAGGTCCTCGACCACCTGCAGCGCCTCACCGACGACCTTGGCACGGCGTTGCTGCTGATCACCCATGACTTGGCGCTGGCAGCCGAGCGGGCCGAACAGGTGGTGGTCATCCACCGCGGAGTGGTGGTGGAATCTGGTGCGGCAGCGGCGATTCTGCGTAACCCGAAGCACGAGTACACCCAGCGGCTGGTGGCCGCCGCGCCGTCGCTGACGGTGCGCGACAAACGCGCGGCCGAAATCCGGGGGCGGGTGGCCGCCGAAGCGGCGGAGCAGGCGGGCGCACAGGACGACATCCTGGTGGTGTCCGGCCTGACCAGGACCTACCCGGACACCCGCGGCCTGCCGTGGCGGCGGACGGAGTTCCGTGCGGTCGACGGCGTGTCCTTTCGCGTGCGGCGCGCCAGCACGCTGGCGGTGGTGGGGGAGTCCGGTTCCGGCAAATCGACCGTCGCACGTATGGTGCTCGGCCTGCTGCCGCCGACTTCGGGCACGGTTGTCTTCGATGGAACGGACGTCGCCGCGGTGCGCAAGACGCTTGCTTTCCGCCGCCGGATCCAGCCGGTCTTCCAGAACCCGTACAGCAGTCTGGATCCCATGTACCCGGTGTTCCGCGCCATCGAGGAGCCATTGCGTATTCATCGCGTGGGTGACCGCCGCCGGCGCGAGCGGGCGGTGCGTGAGCTGATGGAGCAGGTGGCGCTGCCTTCGTCGGTACTGGACCGGCTGCCCCGGGAGCTTTCCGGTGGCCAGCGGCAGCGTGTCGCCATTGCACGGGCACTGGCGCTGCGGCCCGACGTCCTGGTCTGCGACGAGGCGGTGTCGGCCCTCGACGTCCTGGTGCAGGCCCAGATACTCGACCTGTTGAGTGAGTTGCAGGCCAACCTGGGCCTGACCTACCTGTTCATCAGCCACGATCTGGCGGTGGTCCGGCAGATCTCCGACGATGTGCTGGTGATGCGAGCCGGCCGGGTGGTAGAACACGCGGCCACCGAAGCGGTGTTCGCCAATCCCGGCCACGACTACACCCGGCAGTTGCTGGAGGCCATACCCGGTGCCCCGGCCGGGCCCCGATAGGTTGGCAACCTGTGACTGACCCCCTGGCTCCGCTGATGGACCTTCCCGGCGTCGCCGAAGCGAGCGACCGGGCCCGCGAGGCGCTGGGACGGGCCCACCGGCACCGGGCCAACCTGCGCGGCTGGCCGGTGACGGCCGCCGAGGCGTCATTGCGGGCCGCGCGAGCCTCCTCGGTGCTCGACGGGGGGCCGGTTCGGCTGGACGACGTCGCGGACGCCGGCGGCGTCAGCGACCCGGTGTTCGGGGGGGCGTTACGGGTGGCGCAGGCGCTGGAAGGCGGCGGGGGATCGCTGGTCGCGGTGTGGCAGAAGGCGCCGCTGCAGGCTCTCGCGCGGCTGCACATGCTCGCGGCCGCCGACCTCGTCGACGACGATCGGCTGGGCCGGCCGCGCGCCGATGCCGAGGTCGGGCCGCGGCTGGAGTTGCTCGCCCAGCTGGTCAGCCGTCCCACCAAGGCGGCGGCGCCGGTGGTTGCCGCGGTGGCGCACGGGGAGTTGGTGACCCTGCGGCCGTTCGGCAGTGCCGACGGCGTCGTGGCACGCGCCGTATCGCGGTTGGTCACCATCGCCACCGGGTTGGACCCACATGGACTAGGAGTGCCGGAGGTCAGCTGGATGCGTCAGCCCGCGGCCTACCGCGAGGCCGCCGCGAAGTTCGCCTCGGGGAGCCCAACCGGCGTGGCGAGTTGGCTGGTGCTGTGTTGCCGGGCCATGAGGGCCGGAGCGCAGGAGGCGTTGGCGATTGCGGACGCAGTGCCCCGACGGTAGCTGGCAAGAGGGCGGAAGAAAATGTCGTGAAAATGCAAAGCGGGCGGCGACCCGAAATATTCGAATCGCCGCCCGCCAACACGGTTCTCGGTTACCAAGCGTGCATTTATCGGCTGCGTGGGTGGCCTCGGCGCGTTTGCGATACTTCCTGCTGCGACCCCACCCAAAGGATCGTCGGGGCATTCCGTTTTTCGCAATTACGCAGGCCCGCAACGCTTCTGCCACTATCGCGGCCATGACTCCGCGTGGGTTCCGGGAACCGTGCTGGGTGCCCGGGTCGGGAGGTCGAACCTTCTCTTCCGGATCGACCTTGGCCTCACCAGGCTGCCGTGACTCCTTTGTACTACTAGACCACAGGCACAGCAAGGCCTAAGCGCGTCAAAGTTGGGCAACGACATTTAATTGTGCGCACTAAGAATTTGCTGGCGTGGCAGGGATGCCGGGACGGCCGGCCTGAAGTCGTCAGAATGCGAAGCGCCGCAACAGGGCGTAGGTCACCGCGCCGGCCGCCGCAGCGGTGATCCCCATCGCCGCAGTCGTCGCAATGGCGGCACCCGACGGCGCCGGGATTCGGTCCCGTAGCGACACCGGTCTCGAGAAGGACAGCACCGGCCAACCCCGTTCGATGGCCTCCCTGCGCAGTCCGCGGTCGGGATTGACGACCGATGGATGACCGACCGATTCCAGCATCGGTAGGTCGGTGATCGAGTCCGAATACGCGTAGCAGTGCTCCAGGGGATAGCCCTCGCGCGCGGCCAACTCGCGGATCGCCTGCACTTTGCCTTCGCCGTAGCAGTAGAAGGCGACGTCCCCGGTGTACTTGCCATCCTCCACGACCATCCGGGTCGCCATCGCGTGCGTGGCACCCAGTGCGCGCGCGATCGGACCGACGATCTCCTCGCCGGACGCGGACACCAGCACGACGTCACGCCCGCACAGCTTGTGCGCGGCGATGAGATCGGCGGCCTCGGCGAACACCAGCGGTGTCACGATGTCGTGCAGCGTTTCGTTGACGATCGACTTCACCTGTGCGACGTCCCACCCGGTGCACATGTTCGCCAAGTGGGTCCGCATCCGATCCATCTGGTCATGGTCGGCACCGGAGAGCAGGAAGATGAACTGGGCGTAGCTGGACTTCAGCACCGCGCGCCGGTTAAGCAGGCCCTGCGCGAAGAAGGGTTTGCTGAACGCAAGGGTGCTCGACTTGGCAATGATGGTCTTGTCCAAGTCGAAGAAGGCAGCGGTGCGGGCGCTCGGGGCCGCGGCTTCAGATGTGTGCAGCGAGGTTTGCTGTGGGGCGGCCGAGTCGGGGACGGTCACCAATCCAGCATAGGTGTGCGATCCGGTACGGCCGCGATGTTGCGTTCAATGTTGCGTTCAGTACGACGGGCGCATAAGCGCTGTTGCGTTTCGGCCCACCGCATTTACCCGTCTCAAGCCGCACTTTCCTTGCACGGAGTACTTGCGTGAATCCCGGCTGGCATGTGTATAGTAAGCATTACTCGGCCTTGAGCCGAGGGTGTATCAGCCCGACCCCCCGGGGCTGATACACGACGACCTCCGCCTCCTCCCCCCCTGGCGGGGGTCGTCCCTTTTTCAGGGTAAAAATTCCGCCTCGTCGAGGACCTCGACCCGCTGCCGGTGCGTTGCGGGCACGCCGTTCGTGCTCCAGTCGACCGGTTCACAGCGAACGACTTGTGCACAGACCGGTCTCTCTCCACAGATCCGGCTTTGGCACTGGTGTCCAATACCGTCTGCGCCGCACGGTGGAGCGATGAACGAACTTCCGCCCGTCGGCTCCGCTCGGGGGCCGGCCGCATCCGGGGTGCTGGCGATCCTGGCGGACCCGCACCTGCGTGAGGAAATAGACCGGATCGCCGCAGCCGTCGGCGTGCGGGTTGTCCATACCGCTGGCAGGGATGCGGTGAGCAGGAAGACGTGGTCGGCGGCTGCGGCGGTGCTGCTCGACGAGGCGGCAGCCGACTGTTGTGGCCGCGCCGGGTTGCCGCGGCGCACTCACGTCAGTGTTTTGACCAGCACCGACGCCGACGCGGCGACATGGGCGGCCGCCGTGGCGGTGGGCGCCGAGCGGGTCCTGCGGATGCCCACGCAGGAGCAAGCACTCGTCGGCGAACTCGCCGAGGCCGCGGAGGCGGCGCGAGAGGACAACCGCTGTGGTGAGGCTGTGGCTGTCATCGGAGGCTGCGGCGGTGCGGGGGCCTCACTGCTGGCCACCGCCCTCGCGCAGACCGCTGGCGAAGCACTGCTGCTCGACCTCGACCCGTGGGGCGGCGGCATCGATCTGCTGGTCGGAGGCGAGTCCCTGCCCGGGTTGCGATGGCCGGACCTGGCGCTCGAGGGCGGGCGGCTGAACTGGTCGGCGATGCGCCAGGCGTTGCCCCGGCACCGCGCAGTCAGCGTGCTGTCGGGCACCCGGCGCGGCTACGAGTTGGAACCCGGCCCGGTGGCCGCGATCGTCGATGCGGGCCGCCGCGGCGGGGTCACCGTGGTGTGCGACCTGCCGCGGCGGTTGACCGAGGCGACGCATGTCGCGCTGGACAGTGCCGACCTGGTGGTGCTGGTAAGCCGTTGCGATGTCCGGGCCTGCGCGGCCACCGCGACGCTCCGCCCGGTGCTGTCCGCGATCAATCCCAATGTCGGGTTGGTCGTCCGCGGGCCGGCGCCCGGAGGACTGCGGCCGGCCGAGGTCGCCGACATCGCGGGAGTCCCACTGCTGGCATCGATGCGGGCCGAACCGGGCCTGGCGGTGCGGCTCGAGCACGCCGGCCTGCGATTGGGTCGCAGGTCCGCGCTCGCGACGGCAGCCAGGTCGGTACTCGCGGTTTTGCCGAGCAGGCGCAGGACTACGCCCTCGAGTCGTGCGGCATGAACGGATCGTTGATCGAGCGGGTGCGCGAGCGGCTGGCAGCGGAGTCAGGTCCGTTGCGGCCGCAGGTGGTCGCCGCGGCGATCCGTGCGGAGTCCGGCGGGATACTTGGGGACACGGAGGTGCTGGCGAATCTTCGGTTGCTGCAGACCGAGCTCACCGGCGCAGGCATTCTCGAACCGCTGCTCTGCGCGGACGGCACCACCGACGTCTTGGTCACCGCGCCCGACGGCGTCTGGGTCGACGATGGAAATGGTCTGCGGCGCAGCCATATTCGGTTTGCCGACGAGGCGGCGGTGCGACGCCTGGCGCAACGGCTGGCCCTGACCGCAGGCCGCCGGCTCGATGATGCCCAGCCGTGGGTGGATGGACAGTTGACTGGCAGCGGCGCTGGTGGCGCGACGGTACGGTTGCACGCGGTTTTGCCGCCGATAGCCGTTGCGGGCACCTGCTTGTCATTGCGGGTACTGCGGCCGGCCACCCAGGACCTGGCGGCGCTGACCGCTGCGGGCACCATCGCGCCGGGGGCTGTCGGGTTGGTGGCCGACATCATCGCCGCGCGGCTGGCATTCCTGGTGTGCGGCGGGACGGGCGCCGGCAAGACAACGTTGTTGGCCGCGATGTTGGGTGCGGTGTCACCGGCCGAGCGCATCGTGTGCGTAGAGGATGCCGCCGAGCTGGCGCCGCGACATCCCCACGTGGTCAAGCTCGTCGCACGGTGCGCCAACGTCGAGGGCGCCGGTGAAGTGACCGTTCGCCAGCTCGTCCGTCAAGCGCTGAGAATGCGTCCGGACCGGATCGTGGTCGGGGAGGTTCGGGGCGCCGAGGTGGTAGACCTGCTGGCAGCCCTCAACACCGGACACGAGGGCGGCGCGGGCACGTTGCACGCAAATTCTCCGGGCGAGGTTCCTGCCCGATTGGAGGCCCTGGGGGCACTCGGCGGGCTGGACCGGGGCGCGTTGCACAGCCAGCTCGGTGCCGCGGTGCAGGTTCTGCTGCATGTCAGCCGTGATCGAACCGGCGGGCGACGGCTCAGCGAGATCGCGATGCTGCGTCAATCCGACAGCGGGCGGGTGCATGCGCTGACAGCGTGGCACGCCGACCGCGGCAGCGCGGAGGCCGCTGCGGACTTGGACGCCGTGCTGCGAACGCGGATATCGGCATGACCGGGCTGCAGTTGGCCGCGCTGTTGCTCGCGACGGCATTGCTGGTGTTTCCCTCCGGACCTCGGGGTCGCCTTGTACCTGCGTCGTCCGCCGGCCGACGAGTCGTGCCAGGCACGCGGGCGGCCGGCTGGCTTGGCGGGTGTGCCTTCGTGCTTGCGGCTTTCGTGTTGCCGGTGACGACCGTGTTGTCCGGTGCGTTGGCGGGCGGCGCGGCGCTGGTGCGTTACCGTCGTCGTCGCTCCAATAAGCGCGCCGCCGATGAGGCGCGGGGGCTGGAAGCGGGAATCGACGTACTGGTCGGTGAGCTGCGGGTGGGTGCTCACCCGGTGCGGGCCTTCGACGCTGCCGCCGAAGAGACCGACGGGGCGGTGTCGGCGGGCATGCGGACGGTTGCCGCGCGGGCCCGGTTGGGCGCCGACGTCGCCGCCGGACTGCGAGCGGCGGCGGGATCGTCGGCGCTGCCGCAACACTGGGAGCGGCTGGCCATGTGCTGGCAGCTGGCCAACGACCATGGCCTGGCGATCGCCACGCTGATGCGGGCCGCCCAGCGCGACATCGCTGCGCGGCGACACTTTTCGGCGAAGGTCGCCTCGGGAATGGCCGGCGCCCGCGCGACGGCGGCCATCCTGGCCGGACTGCCGGTGCTTGGGTTGCTGCTCGGGCAATTGATCGGAGCCCGGCCGCTGCGCTTCCTGTTGGATGGCCACGCGGGTGGGTGGTGTCTGCTGGCGGGCGTGGCACTGGCCTGCGGTGGGCTGTTCTGGTCGGACCGCATCACCGATCGGGTGGACCCCGCATGAGTGTCGCGGCGGTGCTGCTGGCCGTCGCGCTGTTGGTCGGTGCGGGTCCCGCGCTGGTGCGCGCTCGTGCCGGGATGCCGTCCGGGAGGCCTGCTGCCGGTCGGGCACCCGGTCGCGGTACGGACCCGCTCGGGGTTGCTTCGAGCTTGGATGTGCTCGCCGTATGCCTGAGTGCGGGAATGGCTGTCGCGACGGCTGCGGCAGCTGCTGCGGTATCCGCACCGCAGACGGTGGCGCCGGTGTTGCGTCGTGCCGCCGACCTGTTGGCGCTGGGTGCTGACGCGGCAGTCGCCTGGTCAGCTCCAACGGGTCCGGGCCGGGTCGATGGACAAGTCGAGGGCCTGCTGCGGTTGGCGCGGCGGTCGGCTTCGTCCGGTGCCGCGCTCGCCGACGGCGTCGCGGATCTCGCTGCGCAGGCTCGGCACGACGCCGCCTCGGCGGCCACCGCTGCCGCCGAGCGCGCCGGGGTGCTGATCGCAGGTCCGTTGGGACTGTGTTTCCTGCCCGCTTTCGTGTGTCTGGGCATCGTTCCGGTGGTCGCCGGATTGGCCGGAAATGTTCTGCAGTCGGGATTGATTTGAGAAGGGAAGATGCTGGTGCGCAACAAGGTTCGGATCATCATGGGGCGGATGGCGATGCTGCTGAGCGAGGAGTCGGGCATGTCGACAGTCGAGTACGCGATCGGCACTATTGCTGCCGCGGCATTCGGTGCGATCCTGTACACCGTCGTGACCGGCGACTCGGTTGTGTCCGCGCTGAACCACATCATCGGACGTGCGTTGAGCACCAAGGTCTAGCCGGCGGTGACGGCGGCGCGAGTACCGTCGAGGCGGCCTTGGCGATCGCCGCCCTGGTGGTGGTGTTGGTGCTGTGCGTGGCCGGGCTCACCGCGGTGTCGATGCAGGTGCGCTGCGTGGACGCGGCGCGGGAAGCGGCTCGGCTGGCGGCCCGGGGCGACCAGCGCAACGCGGTGGAAGCTGCGCGCCGGATCGCGCCGCCGGGAGCCCAGCTTGAGGTTCACCATGACGGTGGCTTCCTGGTCGCCACCGTCGTGGCCCACTCAATGCTGTTGCCGGCGTTGGATATCGGGGCGCGAGCCGTCTCGGCCGCCGAGCCTGGGTGAACGGGGGTCGGCCACTGTCGTTGCGGTCGCTATGGTCGCCGTGCTGCTCGTCTTCGCGGGGGCAGGGGTGTACCTGGGGTCGGCGGTGGTGGCCCGCCACCGTGCGCAGGCGGCGGCAGATCTGGGTGCCTTGGCCGGCGCGGCCGCACTGCCGCAAGGGTATTCAGCGGCCTGCGCGCGGGTGGCGGCGGTGGCGCAAGGAATGCGGGTTGGCGGAGTCGGATGTGAGGTGGACGGGCTCGACGTGATCGTCAGCGTCGAGGTACCGGTCGCCTTCACCGGTGTCGCGCACGCTGCCGCGCGGGCGGGCCCGGCCGATGTAGTACCGGGCGCTATGCCCGCCCATTTTCACCGGTAGTGCCCAACAGCCATCCGGCGGCACCACCGATGCCCGCGGCTCCCACGATCGGCCCGATACCGGGGTTACCCCCGTTTCCGCCGCTTCCGATCAGCACGGCGTCGCCGCCGTTGCCGCCGTCGCCGCCGGTGCTACCCGGCAGATCGGCATTCCCGCCGGCGCCACCGGCGCCGCCGTTACCGAAGAGGCCGGCCTTCCCGCCGGTTCCGCCGTCGCCACCGTCGCCGACCACGATGAAGCCGCCGGATCCGCCGGATCCGCCATTACCGCCGGCGCCGATCAACAGGCCGGCATTGCCGCCGGCGCCGCCGACTCCGCCGCTGGTGCCGCTCGCGCCGCCGTTACCGCCCATCCCGCCGGTTCCGGCGAGAAACCCGGCATTGCCGCCGGCTCCGCCGGCACCACCCTGAATCCGGCCTGCCCCGCCGAAACCGCCGTCGCCACCGGCGCCGAACGCTCCCCCTCGGCCCCCGTCGCCGCCGGAACCACCCACTCCCGGCTGGCCGTTGCCGCCGGTGCCCCCGGCGCCGCCGGCGCCGAAGAACACACCGCCGCTGCCGCCGGTGCCCCCGGCCCCACCGTCGGTCCCGCCTATCCCACCTGCACCACCGAGTCCGCCGTCGCCCCACAGGAAGCCACCGGATCCGCCGTCTCCGCCGGCACCGCCGAGAATGTGACCGGACCCGCCGGCCCCACCGTTGCCGCCGGAGCCGCCGATTATGCCGCCTTGTCCGCCGGCACCGGCGGCTCCGCCGACGGTAGCCACGCCGAGACCGCCGGTACCGCCGTTTCCGCCGGCCCCGAACAGCCCGGCCGATCCGCCGGCCCCGCCGACACCCCCGGTGCTGGTGCGGCTGGCTCCGCCGGTTCCGCCGTTGCCGCCGTTGCCCCAGAGCAGGCCGGCCCCGCCCGCGCCGCCCGCACCGCCATCGGTGATCCCGGTTCCCCCGGTGCCGCCTAAGCCGCCGTTGCCGAACAAGCCACCGGTCCCGCCGGCGCCACCGGCCGCACCCGGCCCCGCGGCCAAGCCCGAACCACCGAGGCCGCCCGCGCCGCCGTTGCCGAACAGCCCCGCCGACCCGCCGTTGCCACCCTTCTGGCCGACCGCTCCGGATCCGCCGGCGCCGCCGTTGCCGAGCAGGATTCCGCCGGGTCCGCCGTCTTGCCCGGTTCCAGCCGCCCCGTTCGAGCCGTTGCCGATCAGCGGACGCCCCAGCAGCATCTGGGTGGGGGAGTTCACGGCGGCGAGGACGGCTTGCAGGGGCGACTGCAGAAGCGCCGAACCGGTGGCCTCGGCGCTGGAATAGCCGGCCGCCGCGGTGGCCACCGTCCGGATAAACCGGTCATGGAAGGCGGCTGCCTGAGCGCTGACGCTCAGATACATGTCAGCGTGTGTCTGAAATACCGCCGCGATCGCGGCCGACACCTCATCGGCGCCTGCAGTGGCCAACGCCGTAGTGGCCGCCGCCGCAGTGTTGTCAGCGACTCGCAACGTCGCACGGATCATCGCCAGGTCTGAGGCCGCCGCGGACAATGACTCCGGCGTTGCGAACACGAATGACACGCGGCCTCCCCACACGTCGTAGGCAAATCAGTTAGCACGGTATCTCGGCCGGGGCGGCACGTTCCCGGTTCGCCGCAAGCGCCGGCACAAAAGCGGGCAGCACCGACTCCGGCGAGTGTCTGCTAGCTCGATCCGGCCAGCCCGTTCTGGCCGAGTAGGCGGCCGCCCGCACCTCCGAGCCCCGCCAGGCCCGGGTTGGTGGCGGGCCCGCCATCCCCGCCGTTTCCGCCATTGCCCACCAGCCACGCGTCGCCGCCTTTGCCGCCGTCGCCGCCGGTGCTGCCGATCGCTGCCGTGATACCGCCGGCCCCACCGTTGCCGCCGTTGCCCACCAGGCCGGCCTTGCCGCCGTCGCCGCCGGCGCCCCCGTGGCCGGCAACGCTGAAACCGCCCCAGCCGCCGGCGCCGCCCGCACCGCCGAATCCGAAGAACACGCCGGCGTTGCCGCCGTGACCGCCCACTCCGCCGGCAAGGCCCGCCACGCCACCGTCTCCACCGGTGCCGCCGTCGCCCCAGAGCAGACTGGCGCCCCCGGCCCCGCCGGCGCCGCCCCGGTCGTGACCGGCACCGCCATCACCGCCGGATCCCCCGGAACCGAACAACCCGGCGGCGCCGCCGGCTCCGCCGTCGCCGCCGGTGGCGGGTTGCCCGTTGGCCCCGTCGCCACCAGCCCCGCCGGAGCCGATCAAGATCCCGCCGCGGCCACCTGCCGCGCCGCCGCCCCCGTCCTTGCCTCCAGTGCCGCCGTGCCCCCCGTCGCCGCCGGAACCGAGCAGCCCGGCCGCCCCGCCCGCTCCGCCGGTACCACCCTCGGCCGCCCGGCCGGTGCCACCGGCGCCTCCCGCGCCGCCGTCGCCGATCAGGCCGGCGGCCCCACCCGCTCCGCCGCTGCCGCCGTCCTGGCCGCCGTTGCCGCCGGTACCGCCGCTGCCCCCGGCGCCGTAGAGCAGGCCACCACGGCCCCCGGAGCCGCCCGCGCCACCAAGATCGTCGTCGGCCTGGCCACCGTTACCGCCGGCGCCGCCCGCACCAAACGCGCCGCCGCTGCCACCAGACCCGCCACTGCCCCCGACTTGATGGGCGCTGACGCCGCCCACTCCGCCGGCACCGCCACTGCCGAACCATCCGCCGGCGCCCCCGGGCCCGCCGCCGCCACCGTCACCGTCCAGCGAGCCGCCACCGGTGCCGCCGTTCCCGCCGCCGAATAACCAGCCGGCGCCACCGGCGCCGCCGGCGCCGCCGGGTCCACCCGGAAGCCCGAACCCGCCCACGCCGCCGGCACCGCCAGTGCCGAGCAGCCCTGCGGCACCGCCGTTGCCGCCCTTCTGGCCGGGCGCACCGGAGCCACCCGCCCCGCCGTTGCCGATCAAGATGCCGCCTGGGCCGCCGTCCTGCCCGGTGCCGGCTGCACCGTTGGTGCCATTACCGATCAGGGGTCTGCCCAAGAACGTCTGCGCGGACGCGTTGATGGAACCCAGTAGGTCTTGACCGGCGGCTTCAGCGCTCGCGTACGAGGCCGCGCCGGCGGTGAGGGCTCGGACGAAGTCGCTGTGGAAAGCTGCCGCGTGAGCCTGTGCTGACTGATACCCGGCGGCATACGAGTTGAAAAACTCCGCAGCGGCGGCTGAAACCTCGTCGCCGGCCGCAACCAGCAGCATGCCGGTGGGGGCTCCCGCCGCCGAGCTGGCCGCGCTGATAACCGACGCGAGACGGGACAAATCCGTCGCGGCCGCGGCGAGCAACTCCGGCGTTGCGCTCAGGAACGACACCCGATACCTCCGACTGCCAGGGCGATCGAGTCATGACAGCTCAGCGAACACGGTAGCGCGCCGTCAGCGGCGGCACCGGGTAGTTGCAGAAGACGCTGTTGAAGGGGTCAGTCCGGCTGGACAGCATGCGACAGGCCGGCGGCTACCACTTCCTCGTCCGTGGGCAGGCGGAGCGAGATCAGGCCCGCGAAAGTGTCGGGTTCAAGTTCCACCCGGTTGACCGTGACGTGTACCGGCACCCATTCGGTGTCGGTTCCGGGCAGCCGCAGCACCCGGCTGGTGGAGCCGTCAGCGAATTCCTCTGTCATGGAACGCACTACGCCTTCGTCGTCGGGATGCACCCGTTGCTTGTCGCCGTCTCCCCGCCAGTCGTAGAACGAGCACGGCTCGTCGAGCCACTTCAGCAAGGTCCAGTTCTTGAGATCGACGAGCGCGCGGTGTACACCCGCCTGCGCCAGGCCCTTGAGTATGCGCAGCGCCAGATCGTCGGTGACTATCGGCGGACCCTTGCGCTCGGCGCGCCAGTTCATCGCCCGAGCCACCAGGTGGTCGCGGCCGTCGGGGCCCGGCTCGATCGCGCTGCGCGCGGTGAAGCCGATCCGGATGGGCTCTCCCTGCCAGTCAGTGAGATCCCAGGTGCTGCAGAGTGTTTGGCCTGGCTCGGCACGCACCGCCATGGCCAGGACCTTGGTTTCGTTGGGGTTCAGTTCGCGTGACGGGAGATCCTCGGCGAAAGCTCTCCCATAGGTCACCTCGGCATCGGGGTTCTTGCCACTGTTGGCCAGCGACTCGGGGGTATCGGTAGCCACACCAAGAGTCAGATCCCACTTCAGCGGTCCAGCGACAGGGCGCTCGGGCGGCTCCTCGTTGATCGGTCCGGTCCACACGTGTACCCCGTGCATGCGGCCGTCCGACATCATCACCGGCTCGGTGCGGATCACGCGGTCGCTCTTGGGGGTGATGCTGGTCAGGGCCTGGCCGGTCTGCACCGATTCGGCAATCGCCGTCTTGACGGCCGCCAGGTACGGGCTGCGGCGCAAGAACGTGCTGATCGGTACGAGGTTCTTGAGTTGCCGTCCCTGCGCTACGACGGCAGGTTCATCCCCCAACGTCTCCACGAGCAACCAGTCGTGGCCCATGGGGCTTCAGCTTACTGACCGCGCGTCAGCACGTTGACACGGCGGGGTACGCCACCAAGTCGTCGGACCCGCCCGAGTGATGCAAGAGTCGAGCGTAAGCCCTTGCGGCAGAGGCGGATCGACTCCAAGGGGGTCGCATCGACACACCTTGCCCGGCACCGAAGGGCCGTCGCGTCGTCTGAGTGCCCCGTTGCCGGCAGAATTCCGTTCGTTCCGGGGGTAAACCCGCGCGTTGACGACGTCCGGTAGCCGGTGGAGCCCCTACCGTGAGCACGGCCTTAGCCGGCGCACGCGGCGAAGTGCAAACCTCAGCCGGCGCTGCCGCCGGGACGAAAGTGGTACGGGTGGCGGTTGTGACGTAGCCAACGTTTTTTGAGGCGCCCACCGGCACCAGTCAATTCCTATGCGGCCGAATAACTCGGGTGTGGCAGCAACGACGACATTCGCCAGGTGGGTGAGGCGGTGAGTCTGCAGTGTTTACTGTGACGTCAAATCCACTGGCGCCACAGCGTTCGCACGTACAAACAGCCTGCAGTGAACCCGCAGTTGAGTGCCGTAGTAGGTATTTAGCCGGGCAGCAACGCATCTCGGTCTACACTCGACCGATTTGTCATACCGCCAGGCGGATTCGCGCCGAAATTTTTTCGTGAAATGGCCCACTTGCATGTTGCGTTTGCTGCTGACAGCCGGGTAGTTTCTGTTCATTCGCGTTTAGGTCGTGCGACCGGATTGTGTTGCCCGGCCGGGAAAGGCAAGTCCGTGGAGGTCGACCGTCGAGGGGTCGGTCGCCATCCATCGGATTGCACAACGTAATTCGTGTTCGAGATCACTTCGAGCGCTTCTCATGCTGATCGGGCAGCATGGAACACGTTGCCTCCCAAATTGTTCGACCGGTGCGGCCGTGCCGTGTAGCTCCTGGCTGTCGTTCCGCGGCCGGATTCCGGTATTTCGGTTCCGTAAATCGTTCTCATGCAAGCTGATCGGTTGCTTCGGCGGCGTCTATCAAAGGCGCGAGAATGGCCGTACATCGCATTCCCGCGGATCGGCGACGCGTGTGCCGGCGATCGTGGCTGACGACGAATGACGCCGGGCCCGGCGCATGTCCCAGTGTCGGTGTCCCAGTGTCGGCCGGGAAACGCGCGGGCCGATGTCCCTATGAGCTGCTGATACCCGCAGCGCGTGACAGGAACCCGCCACTGCCTCCGGTGCCCGGACCGCGCTGGAAGGCGGGCGCCCCGGTGTCGTTGCCGCGTCCACCCGACCAACCGTCACCCCAGAGCCCGCCGAGTTGCGCGCTGCCGCCGGCACCGCCCCGCGAGTACACGGCGGAGGCCGCGCTGCCGGCGGCGCCACGGTCAGCCTCGATGCCGGCGGACTGGCCGGCTCCCCGGATCCCGTCCAGCCAGACACCGTTGCGCGAGCCGCCCGACCGGTGGCTGCTGCCGTCCTCGTCGACCAGTCGGCTCACGAGTCCGCCCGCCGCGGCGGCCCGGGCGGCACCGGCCGTCCAGTCCCCCTCGGGTGCGCTCGCAACGCCTGCTCGAAGCAACAGGCCACCGCCGCCACAGGCCGCGGTGGGAGCTCCCGCTTCCGTGGCCGAGCAGGCACCGGTGCCCTTGGCGGTTCCGCCGGCCGCCGGCCCGGCGGTTGCGCCTGCCGCACCGCCGCGCACATTACGGGCGCTGAACGCAGTACCGGCGGGTGCTGCGGTGGTCGCCTTCGCGGCTTCGACGTCGCCAGGGGGTGCAGGTTCGGCCGCGGGTGCGGCACCGAGCAGTTGTCGCAGGGGCGAGGAGTTGGCCGACTCGGCGGAGTCGTACGAGCTCGCGTTCGCGGTGAGCGCCCGGACGAACTGGGTGTGGAACTTCGCTGCCTGTGCGCTCAGAGTCTGGTAGCCGTGAGCATGTCCGGAAAAGAATGCCGCCACCGCGGCCGAGACCTGATCGCTGGCGGCGGCCGAGACGGCCAGGGTGGGCACCGCGGCGGTTGCATTGGAAGCGTTGAGGGTGGAACCGATGCCGGCCAGATTGCGAGCAGCTGCCGCCAAGCGTTCGGGCGACGCGCTGACAAACGACATGACACCTCCCAATCGGTCCTCCACGACAGACTCGGCCAGTGTCTGCTATCCGTCGCGTTACACGATGGATATGAGCACCGTAACGCCTTTTCGGCAAAATGTTGCCAGCGAATTTTCTGAGATTCCAGGGGCGGCAAGGAGGAGGCAAGCGTCGCTGCGACGGCCCCTCCGGATGACTGTGAATCAACAGGCTGCGGCCGGCGCAGCCAATGCCGCCGACGCTCCCCGGGGGTGCGGCCAAACCCCCGAGCCACCGCTCAGTTCCGACCCAACTCGGCCAGCACCAGTCGCAGGACCTGCACCGCGCCGGCCTTGTCCAGTGGATCGTTGCCGTTGCCACACTTGGGTGACTGCACACACGAGGGGCATCCGGTGGGGCATTCGCACGCCTGAATCGCCGCGGCGGTGGCGCCCAACCAGGTAGCAGCCCGTTGGAAGCCGCGTTCGGCGAATCCCGCCCCGCCCGGGTGGCCGTCGTAGACGAAGACGGTCGGCAGACCTTCGGGGCCGAGCGCGGTGGACAACCCGCCGATGTCACCGCGGTCGCAACTTGCCACCAACGGCAGCAATCCGATAGCGGCATGTTCGGCGGCGTGCAGCGAACCCGGTACACGCAGCAACTCGATGCCGCTGCGCTCCAAGGCATCCGGATCGATGGTGTACATGACCGCCGTGGTTGGCAGCGACTGCTCGGGCATGCTGAGCTCGATGAAGTCGATCACTTCGCCATTGCCCCGCCGGCGCAGGTACCCGACCACCTGATGGGTCACCGTCACCGGCACCAGGCCCAGCGTGACCGCTCCGAACACCGAACGCTCGCCCTGTCCGGTCACTGCGATGTCGGTGATCTCCCGCGCGAACGTGGCGTAGCCGGGCTCCTCGGCATGGACGAACGCCATGCCCTCCTCGAGGTCGAGGGAGTCGACCAGGTAGCTCTCACCCTGGTGCAGGTACACCGCGCCCGGGTGGATGGTGGCCGGAGCCTGCCCGACACCGGTGTTGCCCAGCAAGCGTCCGGTGTCCGATTCCACGATGACAATCTGACCGCCGATGGAGCCCCGAATGTCCACCGCCCCATGGGGTTCCATGCCGGGTGCCGGAAAGTACCTGCTGCCCCGCCGTTTCAGCAGTCCGTCGTCGACCAGGCTCTCGGCCACCTCCACCGCGTCCAGCGCGCGCACTTCGGCCTCGTCAAGGGGTAATTCTGTTGCCGCACAGAGCAATTGCGGACCAAGGAGATACGGATTGCGAGGGTCGATGACCACGCGCTCAACCGGCTTGTCCAACAACGCGGACGGGTGGTGTACGAGGTAGGTGTCCAGTGGGTCGTCGCGGGCGATCAGCACCACCAGCGCGCCCTGGCCCCGGCGACCGGATCGGCCGGCCTGCTGCCAGAACGACGCGACCGTTCCGGGAAAGCCGGCCAGCACCACGGCATCCAGGCCGGCGATGTCGACACCCAGTTCCAGCGCATTGGTGGTTGCCAGGCCCCGCAACCGGCCCTCGCTCAGCGCGTTCTCCAGCGCACTGCGATCCTCGGCCAGGTAACCGGCACGGTAGGAAGCCACGGCCGGCACCAGCTGGGGTGCGATGTCGTTCAGGCGGGCCTGCGCGCCCAGCGCCGTGAGCTCGGCAGCGCGGCGGGACCGCACGAAAGTGAGGGTCTGGGCGCCCTCCACGATCAAATCGGCCATCACCCGGGATGCTTCCGCGCCCGCCGACCGCCGGACCGGGGCACCGTTCTCGCCGACCAGATCCGTCAGCAGTGCCGGTTCCCACAAAGCCACGGTGCGGGCCCCTTGTGGCGAGCCGTCCTCGGTCACCTCCGTCACTGGCTGGCCGATCAACTCGGCGGCCGTGATGCCCGGTGAATCAGTGGTCGCGCTGGCGAAGATCACCGTCGGGTAGGACGAGTAGCGCGCGCACAGCCGCAACAGGCGGCGCAAGACCATCGCCACGTTGGATCCGAATACACCACGGTAGTAGTGACATTCGTCGACGACCACATAGCGCAGGCCCCGTAGCAGTACTGCCCAGCGTGGGTGGTTGCGCAGGATCGACAGGTGGATCATGTCGGGGTTGGAGAAGATCCAGCGGGAGCGCTCGCGGGCGAATCGGCGTACCTCGGTGGGGCTGTCGCCGTCGTAGGCAGTGGGCGCGACGTCGCTCAGTGCCGCGGCGGTGACCAGGGCCTGCGCCGCGCGCAACTGGTCGTGGCCCAGCGCCTTGGTGGGTGAGAGGTAAAGCACCCGGGCCCGGGCATCGCTCGCCAGTGCGTTGAGCACCGGGAGCTGGTAGGCCAGCGACTTACCCGAGGCGGTGCCGGTGCTCACCACGACGTGTCGTCCGGCGTACGCCAGTTCGGCGGCCTCCACCTGATGCGACCACGGCAGGCTGACGCCCCGGTCGGTGAACGCCCGGACCACCTCGGGGCGCGCCCATGCCGGCCAGTTCTGTGGCCGACCGGGCCGCGGCGGCAGCTCGGCCGTGTGGCGCAGCGGATGCTCGTCGGCTGCGGTGCCGGCGAGCGCGGCGGCAAGCAGTGCACTGCCGAAACTCGCCATCAGGATGCCTCTCTTGACCCCGGTGCCGCCGGGTACGGCCCCGCGGGATGACGCTGACGAAAATTCATCCGCTGATTGACCTGCTGTGGGCCACCAGTCTGCGCCCAGAGTCTGTCGCCGACGCCATGAACATGGTTGACTTAGTGCGGTCGCAGCTTCTGTGTTCGTGTAAAACTTTCGCAGGATCGACGTTGCGGTCGCGGTTCCTGCGAGGTTATCTGTCGGGTGAAGTTCCGGCGACTCCGCGAGGTATGGCGGTCGCGGCTGGCCCGGGGCACCGAAAGGCGGTGCGCCGCACCCAGAAGAAAAGGAAAGATCGAGAAATGCCACAGGGAACTGTGAAGTGGTTCAACGCGGAGAAGGGCTTTGGCTTCATCGCCCCCGAAGATGGATCCGCGGATGTTTTTGTCCACTACACGGAGATCCAAGGGACGGGCTTCCGCACCCTCGAAGAAAACCAGAAGGTCGAGTTCGAGATCGGCCACAGCCCTAAGGGCCCCCAGGCCACCGGAGTCCGCTCGCTCTGACTCGAGCAGATTCCCAAGACGGAACCCCCGGAGCAGTCCGGGGGTTTTCGTTTCCCAGGGGGTCGGCCGGGCCCGCCGCGCCGACGCGGAGCAGCCGTCGGTCCACCCGCTGGCCTACTGTCTGTGGCGTGAGCCAGCTTTCCTTCTTCACCGCGGAGTCGGTCCCGCCCGGGGTGGGGGACTTGTGCGGACTGCTGGCGGCACCCGGCCAGATCGTGCTGGTCGGTGCAGGTGCGAGGTTGTCGGTGGTGGTCGATGAATCGTGGCGTGCTGTCGCGCTGGCCGAGATGATCCGCCAGGCCGGGCTGGTCCCGGAGATCAGTCGGACCGACGAGGACCACCCGTTGGTGCGGACCGCTGCGGAACCGTCCTTGCGCAGTATCGCCACCGAATGGACGCGAGGTGCGGTGAAGACGGTGCCACCGCGCTGGTTGCCCGGTCCGCGCGAGCTGCGGGCGTGGACGCTGGCGGCCGGCAGCGTGGAGGCGGACCGCTACCTGCTCGGACTCGATCCGCACGCGCCCGACACCCACTCGCCGCTGGCGTCTGCGCTGATGAGGGTCGGGATCGCGCCCACTCTGATAGGCACCCGCGGTGCCCGTCCGGCACTTCGGATCAGTGGCCGCCGAAGGCTATCGCGCCTGGTAGAGAACGTAGGTGAGGCTCCTGATGGCGCCGAGGCGGCAGCGCAGTGGCCGCGGATCTGACCGCCCGCCGGCACGCCGTCCCAAGTGCTCGCAATGATCGCCGGTTTGCGCGCGCCTGCCCAAGGGTGCGAAATTGTCAGGTGCCCGCAGGGCGAAGGCGTGGCGGGGTGCCCACGGTTGACCGGAAATCCGGAATATCGGGGAGTCACCCTGTCATTGTTTCTGCGGGACGGTTCCGACCTGGGACCGACACAGGAGATGGAGCGTAGACGCAGTTGGTTGACCGGGCCCCCAGGAGGGCTAGCAGCGGCGGAAACGGGAGCACCCGGCGACTCGTGATCGTGGAGTCGCCCACTAAGGCGCGCAAACTCGCTGGATATCTGGGATCCAATTACATCGTCGAATCGTCTCGGGGCCACATCCGCGACCTGCCCCGGGCCGCCGCCGACGTGCCCGCGAAGTTCAAGTCCGAGCCGTGGGCCCGGCTGGGAGTCAACGTCGACGCCGACTTCGAACCGCTCTACATCATCAGTCCGGAAAAGAAGAGCACCGTCACCGAGCTCAAGGGCCTGCTCAAGGACGTCGACGAGCTCTATCTGGCGACGGATGGTGACCGGGAGGGCGAGGCGATCGCGTGGCACCTGATGGAGACCCTCAAACCACGCGTCCCGGTGAAGCGGATGGTCTTTCACGAGATCACCGAGCCGGCCATCCTGGAAGCCGCCGAAAACCCGCGGGACCTGGACATAGACCTGGTCGACGCGCAGGAAACCCGGCGCATCCTGGACCGGCTGTACGGCTATGAGGTCAGCCCGGTGCTGTGGAAGAAGGTTGCGCCGAAACTGTCGGCGGGCCGGGTCCAGTCGGTGGCCACCCGGATCATCGTGCAGCGCGAACGCGACCGGATGGCCTTCCGTAGCGCCTCCTACTGGGACATTCTGGCCAGGCTGGACGCCAGCGTCTCGGACCCACAGGCCCAGCCGCCCACCTTCACTGCGCGCCTGACCAACGTCGACGGGCTGCGGGTGGCCACCGGCCGCGACTTCGATTCGCTGGGCAAGCTGCGTAAGGCCGACGAAGTCATCGTTCTGGATGAGGCGGGCGCCACGGGAATCGCGGCAGGACTCCGTGGCGCGCAGTTGTCGGTGGCTTCTGTGGAGGAGAAGCCCTACACCCGTCGGCCCTACCCGCCGTTCATGACCTCGACACTCCAGCAGGAGGCCGGCCGCAAGCTCCGGTTCTCCTCCGAGCGCACGATGAGCATCGCGCAGCGGCTGTACGAGAACGGCTACATCACCTATATGCGTACCGACTCGACGACATTGTCGTCGTCGGCCATCAACGCCGCCCGTAACCAGGCCCGGCAGCTCTATGGCGAGGAGTATGTGTCGCCGTCGCCCCGGCAGTACACCCGCAAGGTGAAGAACGCCCAGGAGGCGCACGAGGCGATCCGTCCGGCCGGCGAGACCTTCGCCACCCCGGACGCGGTGCGCCGCGAGCTCGACGGCGACGAGTTCCGGCTCTACGAGCTGATCTGGCAGCGCACGGTGGCATCGCAGATGGCCGACGCCCGCGGCACCACGCTGAGCCTGCGGATCAACGGCCAGTCCGACGGCCGTGCGGTGGTGCTCTCGGCGAGCGGTCGGACCATCACCTTCGCCGGCTTCCTCAAGGCATACGTGGAGACCGTCGACGAGCTCGCCGGCGGCGAAGCCGATGACGCCGAAAGCCGGTTGCCTCAGCTGACGCAGGGCCAGCGGCTGGACGCCATCGAGCTGACGCCGGACGGCCACTCCACCAACCCCCCCGCGCGCTATACCGAGGCCTCTCTGGTCAAGGCGCTCGAGGAGCTGGGCATCGGCCGCCCGTCCACCTATTCGTCGATCATCAAGACCATCCAGGACCGCGGCTACGTGCACAAGAAGGGCAGCGCCCTGGTGCCGTCCTGGGTGGCATTCGCCGTGACCGGCTTGCTGGAACAGCATTTCGGCCGGCTGGTCGACTACGACTTCACCGCGGCGATGGAGGACGAACTCGACGCCATCGCCTCTGGCAATGAACGACGCACCAACTGGCTCAACAACTTTTACTTCGGTGGCGACCACGGTGTGCCGGATTCGGTGGCCCGGTCCGGCGGACTGAAGCGACTGGTAGGCGTCAATCTCGAAGGCATCGATGCCCGGGAAGTCAATTCCATCAAGCTTTTCGACGATGCCGAGGGGCGTTCCGTCTACGTGCGGGTCGGCAAGAACGGGCCGTACCTCGAGCGCACGGTGGCCGGCGAGGGCGGTGAGCCCACCCCGCAGCGGGCCAATCTCAACGACTCGCTCACCCCCGACGAGCTCACTCTCGAAGTGGCAGAAGAACTTTTCGCCACTCCGCAGGAGGGACGCGTGCTGGGCGTGGACCCGGCGACGGGCCACGAGATCGTCGCCAAGGACGGCCGGTACGGACCGTACGTGACCGAGGTCCTGCCGAAGTCCGAAGGCGACGACGGCGGTGCCGGGGCCGGAGCCAGGAAGGGCAAGAAGCCCACCGGCCCCAAGCCCCGTACCGGTTCGCTACTGCGCAGCATGGACCTGCAAACGGTGACGCTCGAGGACGCGCTGAAACTGCTGTCACTGCCGCGGGTAGTCGGTGTGGACCCGGCCTCCGGCGAGGAGATCACCGCCCAGAACGGGCGCTACGGCCCATACCTCAAGCGCGGCAACGATTCCCGGTCGCTGCAGACCGAGGATCAGATGTTCACCATCACCCTCGATGAGGCGCTCAAGATCTACTCCGAGCCCAAACGTTCTGGACGCCAAGCCGCTTCGGCGCCGCCGCTGCGTGAGCTGGGCAACGACCCGGCCTCCGGTAAGCCGATGGTGATCAAGGACGGCCGCTTCGGGCCGTATGTCACCGACGGGGAGACCAACGCCAGCCTGCGCAAGGGTGACGACGTCCTGTCGATCACCGACGAGCGGGCCGCCGAACTGCTGGCCGACCGCAGGGCGCGCGGACCGGTGAAGAGGACGGCGAAGAAGACGACGCGCAAGGCACCCGCGAAGAAGGCGCCGGCCAAGAAGGCCGCGAAGCGCAGCTAGCGGCTCACGTCGCTGGAGACTTCCTGCGAGTCGCAGGCACTCCCCGGCTCGGCCAGGTTCAACGGGCGGGCCAACTGCGTGGGCGCAGCGCGGCCACGCAGGAAGACCACCTCGCCCACGTCCCAGCACAGTGCCTCGGCGTCCAGTGCGCCGCTGACCGCGATCGCCGACGCCAGTACGTGGCCCTCCTCCAGCTTGGCCAGTTCGGTGAGCCGGGCGGCTTCGTTGACCGGGTCGCCGATGACGGTGTACTCGAAGCGGGCCTGCGCACCGATGTGGCCGGCGATGGCGCGGCCGGCCGAGACACCGATGCCGAACTCGGCAGATCCCAGCACCGGAATCAGCTCGTCGTGCAGCTCGCGCGCGGCGGCCAGCGCGGCCCCGGCGCCGTCGGGGTGTTCGATCGGTGCGCCGAAGATCGCCAGCGCGGCGTCGCCCTGGAACTTGTTGACGAACCCGCCGTGCCGGCCGACCGTGTCCACCACCACCCGGAAGAATTCGTTGAGCAGATGGACCACCTCGACGGGTGGGCGGGACGCGGCCAGCTGGGTGGAACCGACCAGGTCCACGAACAGCACCGCGACGTCGCGTTCCTGCCCCCCCAGCTCGGTGCCCCGCTCGAGTGCGCGCCGGGCCACGTCCTCGCCGACATACCGACCGAACAGGTCACGCAGCCGCTGACGCTCGGACAGGTCTCGCACCATGTCGTTGAAGCCGGACTGCAGCAGGCCCAGCTCGCTGGCGTCGTAGATCTGCATGTGCGCGTTGTAGTTACCCCGCTGCACCTCAGACAGCGCCCAGCGCAGCTGCCGCAGCGGGTCGGCGATAGACATCGAGACCAGCAGGGTGCTGGCCGCGCCGATGGCCAGTGCGGCCAGCGCCAGCAGCAGGATCGGGTTGAACAACTTATCCGGCGAGGCGTGCAGCAGGGCGATCTTGTCCGAGATCACCGCCAGCACAATGGCCAGCAGGGGCACCGCCGTGGACAGCACCCAGGTCAACATCAGCCGCAGGATGACGCCGGGCGCGCGCACGCTCTCCGGAACGCCGCTGCGCAGGGCGGCGACGGCGACCGGACGCAGCACACGCTCGGACTGCAGATAGCCGATGATCGCGGTTGCGGTCGCGCCCAGCGCGGTGGCCACCACCACGACGGGCGCGGCGTGGCGTGCCACCGACCAGCTGGCCATGATGAACACCACGCTGCCAACGGCCCAGGACGCCATGCTCGTCAGGGTGCGGTAGAACGGCATGCGCAGCGCGCGCGTGCGGGCCAGCTCGGTGGTGGACGGGTCGGCTTCGACGAGCAGGTTGTCGCGCCGTTGCCAACGGAATACGGGGACCAGCAGCTTGAGGTTCCACGCGAATCCCGCGAAGAACAGGAAGATCACCGAGCTGATGAAGATCGCGGCGTTCGGCTTCGGCAGATCACCGAGTTCGATGCGGTCATGGGGCGGCAGGCCGTAACGCAGGAATCCGAGCACGAACAGGCCGCCGATGATGTCGGCCTGCAGCATGCTCAGCGAGAACACCGGCCACGGGGTACGCACCACCCAGCGGGCGAATGCGTTGATTCGCCGGGGGAGGGTTGCTGCCATGGTCACGCACCCACCGTATCGGTCGCCGGGGACTCGCCGGAAACCCCAAAATCCCCGGCAAGTCGCGCGACGTGGGCGAAAGCTGCCGGAAGATCACGGAATTGTCGCGAAACGGATGCTGATCGGTCAACGTCGGTGGACCTCGCTACTGTTGCCGGTGATGACGGGCGTGTTTACGCGGCTGGTAGGCCAGCACGTGGTGGAAGCCGAGCTGCTGGCCGCCGTCAGGTCCGCGCGTGGTGATGCTCGGAGTGATCAGAGTCACGGAGCCGCCGGCTCCGGGAATATGACACATGCGTGGCTCATCACCGGCCCTCCCGGTTCCGGTCGGTCGGTGGCGGCCCTGTGCTTCGCCGCGGCGCTGCAGTGCACGTCAGAGGGAGAGCCGGGTTGTGGGAGTTGCCGTGCCTGCACCACGACGATGGCGGGCACCCACGCCGACGTCCGGCGGGTGATCCCGGAGGGTCTGTCCATCGGTGTGGACGAGATGCGGGGCATCGTGCAGGTCGCGTCGCGGCGCCCGACCACCGGCCGCCACCAGATCGTGGTGATCGAGGACGCCGACCGGCTGACCGAAGGCGCGGGGAACGCGCTGCTGAAGGTCGTGGAGGAACCGCCACCCTCGACGGTCTTCCTACTGTGCGCCCCGTCGGTGGACCCCGAGGACATCGCGATCACCCTGCGGTCCCGGTGCCGGCATGTGGCGCTGGTGACACCGCCCACCGAGGCGATCGCACAGGTCCTGATCGAGGGTGACGGCCTGGCCGCCGACACCGCCACCTGGGCGGCCTCGGTCAGCGGCGGACACGTCGGCCGGGCGCGCCGGCTGGCCACTGACCCGGAGGCCAGGCAGCGACGCGAGCAGGCTTTGGAGCTGGTTCGTGACGCCGCGCGGCCGGCACGCACCTACGCCGCCGCCGAAGAGTTGGTGGTGGCCGCCGAAGCGGAGGCGGTGGCGCTGACCGCCGGACGCGCCGAGGCCGAGACGGAAGAACTGCGCACCGCGCTGGGAGCGGGCGGCACCGGGAAGGGTGCGGCCGGGGCGATGCGCGGCGCAGCGGGTGCGATCAAGGACCTGGAGCGACGGCAGAAGTCCCGCCAGACCAGGGCCTCGCGTGATGCCCTGGACCGGGCACTGATCGACCTGGCCACGTACTTCCGGGATGCGCTGGTGGTTTCAGCGAAAGCGGGCGATATCCGGCCATACCACCCCGACATGGTCGACCGGGTGGCTGCGTTGGCCGCGCACGCCGCCCCCGAGCGGCTGCTGCGCTGCATCGAGGCGGTGCTGGAATGCCGCGAAGCGCTGGCCATCAACGTCAAGCCCAAGTTCGCCGTCGACGCCATGGTCGCCACCATCGGGCAGGAACTGCGCTGACCGGGCCCTCTGACTTGGGCCGGTTGGCCCGGCTGCCGTAGACTCGTGCCGCCCGCGAGGGCACGCCGCCTTAGCTCAGTCGGTAGAGCGATTCACTCGTAATGAATAGGTCAGGAGTTCGATTCTCCTAGGCGGCTCCGTGTCGGATCCCCTTTCTGCGGTAGCAGTGCCGCGCCCCGTCCATAATCAAAGGTCGTTCCCGGGACGGGTGTGAGAGGCGGACGAAACGGCATGTCGCTGCTGCTGGTTTCCCCGGAAGTGCTGCCGGCCGCGACGGCGGACTTGGCGGTTATCGGTTCGGGCCTGGATGACGCCCGCCTGGCCGCCGCGGGGCCGACGTCGTTGCTCGCCGCTGCCGCCGCAGACGAGATATCTGAATCGGTAGCGGCAATGTTCGCCGAATACGGCCGGCAATATCAGGCGTTCAGCGCGCTGACCGGCACATGGCTGCAGCAGTTCGGACGGTCAATCCAGGCGGCGGCGCAGTCCTATGGGTCTGGCGAGGCGGCGAACTCGTCGCTGTTGGCCGGTACCGCGAGAGAAAGAGCCACGGGGTTCATCCGCCGCCAGTTCGCGATCTACGACCTCCGGGACTGGCGCGGCTGGGCCGCGCTGCTGCTGGACTACACCTGGGGTGCGCCTGGCACGGCGTTGGGGTACGGCGTGCAAATCGTCAACGAGTTCATCCCGAATTCCAACTACGACCCCGCCCTCAGTGCCCTCGCCGGGTCTCACGTCTACCGCGGCGGCGTCGGACTGTCGGGCTTTGCCACCACCTTCGGCAACGTCACCAGCAACCTCGGCACCGGCCCGAAGGCCGATGACTTGATGCTCAACCACGAAGCGTTGCATGTCTGGCAGAACCGAGTGTTCGGCCCGCTGTTCGCGGCCAGCTATTACGCGTGGACGGTCGGGGGATCCGTGGTCGGAACGGGGTACGGGTTGTTGCACCCCGAGCAGGACCTGTACCGCGTGATCGCGACGGTGGCCTACTACAACAATCCCTGGGAGGTGTCGGCCTACCGCAACGACGGCGCCTGGCCGCCAAGTGGGGCGATCCCCGGACTGCTCTGGCCGTTCTAGCTCAGGCGAACTTGGCGGGGCGCTTGTTCAAGAAGGCGTCGATGCCCTCCTGCCCGTCGGGGCTGCCGGCGCAGGCTGCGATCATGCGCCCCTCGAGCTCCATCTGGTCCTCGAGGCCGCTGCTGAAACTGGTCAGCATGAGCCTTTTCACCGATGAACTGGAAAGCCTTGCCGCAGCACTCAAGTCAGTTACCAGAGCGTCTGCGCGGTCGGCCAGCGCGGTGTCCGGGACAACCTCGGTGACCAGGCCCCATTGGGCCGCCTCCGTCGCCGACAATCGCCGGTTGGTCAACATCAGCTCTTGCGTGCGCCGCACTCCGATCAGCCGCGGCAGGTAGTACGACGAACTGCCGTCCGGGCTCAGCCCGGCCTTGGTGTAGGCCATCGTGAATGACGCCGATTCGGCGGCCAGGACGAGATCGCCGATCAGGGCGAGGCTGAACCCGGCCCCCGCCGCCGCGCCGTTGACCGCGATGATCAGGACGGCATCCATGCGGGCGAACGTCGAGATCGCCCGGTGCAGGTCGTCGGCCAGACCCTTCACGAACCGGCCCGGACCCAGCGGCGAGAGCGCCATCGCCCGCAAGTCGCCTCCCGCACAGAAGAATCGCCCGCTACCGGTGAGCAGCACCACCTTCGTCCCTGCGACATCGCAACGCCTCGCCGCGTCCAGCAACTCGCGGGCCAGCACATCGTTGATGCTGTTCGCGGCCTCCGGCCGGTTCAGTGCGATGCGCGTGACCGGCCCGTCTGCGGCGAAGTCGAGGGTGTCGTAGGTAGTCATGCCTGGATGCTAATCGGACGCTGGACTACCCACGTCTCGCGTCAGCCGGCAGGTCCGGGTAGGCCGACCGCGCCGAAGATCGCGCCCTTGGCGCCCCCGGGCCCGCCGCTGCCGCCCGCCGCGGTGCCGATGGGCACACCTGGGACTCCGCCGGCCCCGCCGTCGCCGCCGGTGCCCAGCAACTTGGCCGATCCGCCGGCCCCGCCGTCGCCGCCGTTGCCGCCGGACCCGCCGGTGCCGCCGATTCCGCCCGCGCCGCCGCCTCCGGCGATGCCCCCGGTGCCCACCCAGCCCGCGTCACCTCCGTGGCCGCCGGCGCCGCCGGTACCGCCGACGCCCGCCGCGGTCCCCGCGGCGCCGCCGCCCTGGCCGCCGAAGCCACCGACCCCGCCATTGCCGTAAACCAGGCCGGCCGCGCCTCCGGCTCCGCCCGCACCGCCGTTGCCGCCCACCCCGCTACCGCCGTCAGGTCCGCCGGTGCCACCGTCGCCGCCGTTGCCCCCGCCGCCGAACAGCACACCGCCTTGACCGCCGGCACCGCCGCCGCCGCCGGTCCCGCTCAGCGCGCCGGTTCCACCCGCCCCGCCGGCACCGCCGAAGCCGATCAGCCGGGCGGCACCGCCGGCGCCGCCACTGCCGCCGACACCCCCTAGGCCCCCGCGGCCGCCGTTGCCCAGCAGCCAGCCGCCGTTGCCGCCGGCGCCTCCGGACGCTCCGCTGCCGCCGTTGCCGCCCGTGCCGCCATTGCCGATCAGGCCCGCATCGCCACCGGCACCACCGGCCTGACCGCCGGCCCCGGCGGCGCCGTTGCCGCCGTCGCCGAACAGCAATCCGCCGGCCCCGCCGGCCCCGCCGGGCACCGTCGCATCGGAGCCGTTACCGATCAGCGGGCGCCCCAGCAGCGACTGCGTAGGCGCGTTGATGAGGTCGAGCACCGGCTGCAGGGTGCCGGCGTTCACGGACTCGGCGGCCGCGTACTGAGCGGCGCCCGAGGTCAACAGCTGCACGAAGCGCTGGTGAACCGCATCAAGCTGGGCGCCGAGTGCCTGATACTGCCGGGCGTGCTCGGAGAACAGCGCGGCCACCGCAGTCGAAATGTCGTCTCCGGCGGCGGCCAGCAGGCTGGTCGTCGGTACCGCGGCGGTCGCATTGGCCGCCCTCAGTCCGGCCGCCACTCCCGCCAGATCCGTTGTCGCCGAAAACATCAACTCCGGAACCGCAAACAGGTGCGACAACGCTGCCCTCCAGCATGACGATGGACACTAACGGTATCGCTCCCGCGGGCCGAAATGTTTCAGCGACGCCGCCGAGGTCAGGGTGACAGCGGCGCCAGGAAACCCACCGGTCCCGAGGCGAGGCACAAGGACAGCGCAGCGGTGTTGGCCCGGACGGTGATCGCGTCCCCGGCGCCCGGCAGCCGGGCGTAGACGCGGTTCAGTCCCGGGTGAACCGGCACCTTGACCTCCGGCCCCTCGGAGAGGGCCAGCATCACCGAGCCGTCGGTGTTGCCCAGGTAGTTCAGTTCGACGGTCCAGTCGGCTGGCAGCAGCGGTCCATCCAGGACCAGTCTTGCGGGTTGGTCGGGCTGCGCGAAGTAGCCGCAATTCGGGATGGGGCCGGGGACGATGGTCCGGACCCAGGTGACCCGGGCCTCGACCAACCGGCCCTTGCTGTTCAGCATCCGCAATCGCGTTGTCGTTGAGTCGAAGTCGGGTCTGTTCCGAAGCAGAGCGAACATGTGGCTGGCCAGGTTCTCCGGCCAGGCCACCCGCTGCAGCACCAGTGGGTCGACTTCCTGATCCAACAGCGCAGCGTCAGCGGCCGCCAGGCCGGCCTCGGCGTTCTTCAGGTAGGGCTCTGCCGGGTTGTCGCGCCACGACTCGAGGAACGAAGCGGTCGAATACAGGCTGCTGGCCGCAAACAGCAGGCCCACTACGGTGGTCAGCGCGGTGCGCGGCCGGGACGCGTCCAGCCACCCCGACGAGACGCGGTTCGGTGCAGTGAACGCCACAGCGGCCAGCAGCGCCAGCACGAAAACGAGGTCGGGAAAATACCGCAGCGTCTGGGCGAGTTCCAGCGCGGTGAACCGCGACGACCGCATCAGGTAGATCGGCACCTGGCAGGCGACCGCATAACCGGCCGCGGTCAGCCACACCAACCCCACACGCTGCTTACGGATCAGCGAAACAGCCAGCGCAGCAACCAGAACCAGCCACCCGAGCCACATCACCGGCAGCGGCGGCGTGGCCCAAGGTGAGGCCGGTGCCCAGCGCGCCCAGTCCCAGGGACCGCCGGCCAGCCCCGGCACGATCCCGTGCGTGACGGACCGGCGCAGCAGCGCCCACGTCATCGCCAGATCCGAGCTCCAGCGCCGCTGATTCACCACCGCGAGGTACAGCGCCGTCCAGCAGGCGGTCAGTGCCAGCGACGCCACCCACAACCGGATGCCCGCGCGCCATGCTGTCCGGAGCGCGGCCGGTTCGCCCCGGACATGGCGCATCAGCGCAACCACCGCGAAGGCGACGAACGGGATCACCGCGGCCTTCTCGAAGAACAGCAGGCCGCCGAGATAGACCAGGACACCGGTGACGGCATAACGCTGGTTGCCGGTGCGGACCAGCAGCACGGCGTCGGCGCAGACCCAGGCCAGTGCCGCCAGCATGGGCAGCGAGTTCAGTGCCGCCGCCCACCACGCGAACGCCGGTACCCCCAACGGGGTGAACAGGGCGAAAGTCAGCGGGACCAGGAGCACCGGGCGCCGGCCCAGGATCACCCACAGCGCCCGCAACAACGCCAGCGATGCGAGCAGTTGCAGCACCACTAGACTGATCGCGGGCGCGGTCCACACCAGCGGCGCCAGCCGGATGATCCCCCCGGCCACCAGGAAGGCGCCCGGCATGACATGCCCGTCGTGGTCGTCGAACAGGTACGACGGCGACAACAGGCCCTGGGTACCGGCGCGGCCGATCAGAATCAAATCGTCCCAATAGAAATAGCCGCCGAACGCCAGCACGGCACGAACGCCCAGCTGCGCCGCGATCAGCGCGGCTGCCACCACGACGACTCGGTATGGTGGGCCGGTGCGAGCACTGGTCACCGGGGCAGCCGGTTTCATCGGGTCGACGCTAGTCGACCGTCTTCTGGCCGACGGCCACACGGTGGTGAGCCTGGACAACTTCGCGACCGGGCGCGCGACCAACCTGGAGCACCTGGCCGACCACCCCGGGCACGTCTTCGTCGAGGCCGACATCGTGCAGTCGGACCTGGACGCGATCCTGCACGAGCACCAGCCGGAAGTGGTGTTCCACCTGGCGGCGCAGATCGACGTCCGGCACTCGGTGGCCAATCCGCAGTTCGACGCCTCGGTCAACGTGATCGGCACCATCCGGCTGGCCGAGGCGGCGCGGCGCGCGCAGGTACGCAAAGTGGTGCACACCTCGTCGGGCGGGTCCATCTACGGCGTTCCGCCGCGTTACCCCACCAAGGAGTCCGATCCCGCTGATCCTGCTTCGCCGTATGCCGCGGGTAAGGTGTCCGGCGAGATCTACCTCAACACCTTTCGTCACCTGTACGGGCTGGATTGCTCGCACATCGCGCCGGCCAACGTCTACGGGCCGCGCCAGGACCCGCACGGCGAGGCCGGCGTGGTGGCCATCTTCGCGCAGGCGCTCCTGGAAGGTAAGCCCACCAAGGTCTTCGGCGACGGCAGCAACACCCGCGACTACGTGTTCGTCGACGACGTCGTCGACGCCTTCGTCAAGGCGTCCGGGGCTGCCGGCGGTGGGCAGCGCTTCAACGTCGGGACCGGTGTCGAGACCTCGGACCGTGAACTGCACACCGCCGTCGCGGCCGCGGTCGGCGGCCCGGACGACCCGGAGTTCCACCCGCCGCGACTAGGCGACCTGAAGCGCTCATGCCTCGACATCGGCTTGGCCGCAGAGGTTTTGGGCTGGCAGCCGCAAGTGGAATTGCAGGAGGGTGTGCGTCGCACGGTCGACTACTTCCGGCACAGACACTGAGCCGCGCGGCGCTACAGGCGACCGGCGACCGCGTCCAGGAAGGGATGCTCGTCTCCGGCTTCGAGGTAGTCGGCCGGCGGGCGCCAGTCGATCCTGCCCATCTTGCCGGCGAACAACCCGTAGCCGATCAGCTCCTGCAGCCGGGGCTCGAAGCGGCGCACCAACTCTCGCGGGATACTGAGCTGCTGGTTCACCTGCTGTCGCACGAATCCCGCGCAGAAGTTGACCGTCAGAGCCGGACGGGGCCCGTCGGTGCGATTTGCCGCCGCGGTGTGCCACAGGCTGCCGTTCCAGACCAGGGCGTCGCCGGCTTTGGTCTCCATCGGCTTGCCCTCCGGGTAGGGCGGCGACGGATACTCCTTCCAGCGGTGGGAGCCGGGCACCACCTGGGTGGCGCCGTTGTCGGCGGTGAAGTCGCACAGTGCGATCAGCGCGTTGCACAACAGCGGCTGATGCGGCCGCGGCAGCGGATACATTTCGTCGTCGCAGTGCAGGCGCTGGGCGACCGCACCGGGCAGTTGGTTGCTCGTCATGCACCACGACAGCAGGCAATCGTCGCCGAGTACGCCTTCGATCACCGGCAGCAGTTTGGGATGAACCGGCAGCTTCTCGTATCGAGAACCGTGCAACAGCAGATTGTCGATGCGCACCCAGTCGTGGTCACCCCGGGTGACCGGCTTGAGACCGGGCCACGGCAGACCCTTGACAACGGTGGTGGAGTTGGCGATGACCGTCGGCAACTCCCGCTCCAGGCGCCGGGTATCCGCGAGGTACTCGGCGACTGATTCAGCGTCGAGGACGTCCTCGACGACGGTGTAGCCGAACTCGTCGATCTCGCCGACATGGTGCTCGACCGAGGAGTCCTGGTCCATCAGGCCGGCAGCAAATCCTTTTCCGACTCGCCCTCGTCGCGATCGTCGTCTGACATGATTTCGTCGGGGTCGGGCATGATGCCTCCAGTGGGTTGGGTTCGGATATCTGGCAATGTAGTCACTTCTCGCGTCGGGTGGAAGAGCCAAGTTTGCCCGCCGCTGCGCGGGTTCGCCGGCGGGTTCGCACGGCGGCAAGCGCGGTCACAAGACCCTGCCGACGGCCAGCTGCCGGTCTCGAGTTCGACAACGCCGGTGAGAGCTGCGCGAACATCTTCTCGCTGCGCGTCTCCGGGGCGTTGTCCGCGGTGTCGATCAACCACGAGTTGGGCAGCGAGAGCTTGGCGACCGTGCGCCACGACTTGGCGTATTGGATGGCGAACGAGCCGGTGGTGTACGGCAGGTCGTACTTGTGGCAAATCTGTTGTACCCTAACGGCGATCTCGGCGAGACGGTTGCTGGGTAGGTCGGGGTAGAGGTGGTGCTCGATCTGGTAGCAAAGGTTGCCGGTCAGGAACGCCAAGAGCCGTCCAGCCTTGATATCGGCGCTGCCGAGGATCTGCCGCAGATACCATTGCCCCTTCTTCTCGTCGTCGAGATCCCGCTCGGTGAACTTGTCGGCGCCATCAGGAAAGTGACCGCAGAACACCACCGCGTATGTCCATGCGTTACGGATGGCGTTGGCCGTCACATTGGCGGTTACGGTCGACCGGACGGTCGCCCAGGGCGACAGGGACGTCAGCAGCGGGATCGCGACGTAATCCTTGACCACCTGATTGCCGGCCTTGAAAACCCGCTGCCGTAGTGATGCCCTGGCGCGCGGGTTCTGTGCGTCGAACAGCTCGTGCACCTCCGAGCGACTGTGTTGCAGCGCGACTCCCCATTCGAATCCGAGCGTGAGCATCGCGTTGAGCAACACATTGCCGATGTGGTACCAGCGCCAGCGCTGATCCCGGGTAACTCGGAGGAACCCATAGCCGACGTCGTTGTCACGGCCGAGCACATTGGTGTACTTGTGATGCTGGAAGTTGTGGGTGAACCGCCAGTGTGCCGCGGTGCCCGCCATATCCCATTCCCAGGACGACGAGTGGATCTCGGGATCGTTCATCCAATCCCACTGCCCGTGCATGACGTTGTGGCCGATCTCCATGTTCTCGATGATCTTGGCCAAACCCAGGGTTGCCGCCCCGGCCCACCACGCCATGGGCCGGCTGCCGCCGGCCAGGATCAGTCGGCCCGCAAGGTCGAGCGCGCGCTGGCCGGCGATGGCGCGATGGATGTAGCGAGCATCACGTTCACCGAGCGAGTCTTCGATCTCGGCGCGAACCGCATCTAGCTCAACGGCCAGGCTTTCGATGTCGTCGTCGGTGAGATGGGCGAACATCAACAGCTCCGAGATTGCCATCACTTCATCCCTGGAGGAGGGCCATGATCTGCGGCAGGGCCTCCCGAGTGGCGATCCGTCCGGCCTCACGGGCGCGATCGATCTGATGCCACTCCAGCAGTCCGATGTCGTTGGTGTCCGGGAGGATCGCGAGATCGGCCTGTGCCAGCACTTCGGACTGGGTTTTGCCGCTGGCGATCGTCATGGTGCGCATCAGCGTTTCGACGATGCTCGGCACCCGAGCGGAGCGCGCGTGTCGGCCGGCGGCTGGTGCTGCCGGACGGCGGATACCGATGCCCACCGCGATCAGCGGGCCCTCGCCGCGGGACAGCGCTCCCACCGGGAGGTTGTCCAACACACCACCGTCGATGTGGAGTGACCCACCGTAGGACAGCGGGGCGTACAGGCCCGGCAGCCGCACCGAGCAGGCGACGACATCGGCCAGACGCCCACGACGGTGTACGACGGCCCGCTTGGCCAGCAGGTCAACGCTGACGCAGCGGAATTCTTTCGGAAGTTCTTCAACAAGTAACTCTCCGAAGGAGCTCTGCAGGCCGGCGTAGGTGCGCCGACCGCGAAGAATCCCCTTGATCGGCAGCGTGTAGTCGCCGGTCGGGTTGTTGCGCACGCTGTACTCGTAAACGTTTGCGTCTACCGCCGCCGCGTCCATGCCGGTTGCCGCGAAGGCCGCAATAACCGCGCCCATGCTCGTGCCGGCGAACCGGTCGACCTCTATACCTGCGAGCTCCAGCTCTTCGAGCACCCCCAGGTGGGCGTAGGCGCGCGCGGCACCTCCGCCGAGGACCAGTCCGATCGACCGGCCGGCGATGCGTGCGGCAAGTGCCCTCAGGTCGGCGGTCGAGTTCCCTGCCCGAATTGCATGTACCGATCGGGGCGTCATCAGTTCCTCCCACGCCCGGCGATGGTCACGGTTAGCAGGCCATCCGGCCAGCACCAAGTCGGCCCCGTGGGCACGTTCGGGCAATCTCGCCGGAGGTACGGGATTGCCCGAGACCACGACGATTCGGTCGGCGACGCGTAGGCAGAACTCTCGCCAGGCGCCGCTGTCGGCTGCTGCGTGCAGAATTACCTTGTCTGCGGCCTGCTCGGCGCGCTCCAGTCCGTATCTATCGACACGCCCGGGATCAATGACGCGGAGCCGGGTCGAGAGCGCATTGGTCAGTTCCTTCGCGACCATGGCTACGGGTGCGCTCAAATCGATGCCGACCACGGCGATCACCGCGACGGGTGCTCGGCGGCCACCCGTCGTGGTGATCGGCTGGTGGAGCCGAGTGGCCAGATTCCGCGCCATCGCGCCGAGCACTCCTGCGTCGGCGATCTCGTCGAAATGGGCTTTGGTGATGCGCACCAAAGTGCAATCGCGCACCGCTCGAACTGACGCGCACCGGGGTTCGTCGATAAGCAATCCGAGTTCGCCGACGACATCGCCGCGGCCCAGGTTTCTGACGACCCGATCGTTCCTGATTACCTGCATACGGCCGTTGCACAACACGTAGAGGGCATCTGCTGGTTGGCCCGCATGAAAGAGGTACTTGCCCGCATGCAGCTCGAAGTGTCGAGCGGTTTGCCGTAACCGGGCCAACACCGACGGGTCCAGCCCGGCAAAGAGGGGCAGACTGCCCAATGGGTCCATATAGTGAGGCGTGGTCGGCACACGACGGGGTGGCAGTGGTTTGGCGTGGGGCGCCGGCACAGGCGGCGGAACGGTTCCCGGGACAGGCTCGCTGTCGACGACGTCGGCGGCGGTGTGGTGGACGCGTCCCAATAAGACCGCACCGATCGCGACAACAGTGAAACAGATCGCGGCTAACGTCCATCCTCGCCGCAGCGCCTCTTCGGCGGCGCCGCGAGCCGGTGTCCCGATCAGCACTACCAGCACCGCCACGCCGATCACGGAGCCGACCTGCCGAGCACCGCTGATCATCGCCGAAGCGGTGCCGTAGCTGCTTCCCGCGCTCAGCCCGGCCAGCGCGGCACTGCCGAGCAATGGCAACGTCGCTCCGACCCCGATGCCCTGCAACAGTTGGCCGGGCAGCCATTCACCCAGGAAGTTGGGTGAGGAACCAACCCGAAACAGATACCACAGCAGGCTTCCCGTCCAGGTGAGCGCGCCTGCGACGACGACTAACCGATAGCCGTGCCGGTCGGCGACGCGGCCCAGCGCCGCTGCGACGACGGCGGCGACGAAGGCCGCCGGGGTAATCGCCAACCCCGCACGCAGCAACGGGTAGCCCCAGACGTAGTGCAGAAACAGGACATGGGTCAGCATGTAGGCGTAGAAGCCGGCACTGGCGACGACGGTCAGCGCATTGCCCGCGACCAGGGTCCGGATGTGCATGAACTCCCGGTCGACCAGCGGCGCCGGGTGGTAATGCGAGCTCAGCACGAACCCAGCCATTGCGGCCGCTCCGGCGGCAATCGAGCCGATGGTCATCGGACTGGTCCACCCCCAGTCCACACTCTTGACCAGTCCAAGGGTGACGAGACCCAGTGAGATTGCGAGCAGCGCCGTCCCACGCAGGTCCGGGATCCGTCGCCGTCCCGAGGCACGACTCTCGACCAAGCCACGCCGCGCGACGATCACCGCCAATAAACCAAGAGGCAGGTTCACCAAGAACACCCAGCGCCAACTCGACACCTCGACCAGGGCGCCCCCGATCGGCGGGCCCAACCCTGAGGCGACGGCGGCGGCCGAACCCCACAGCCCCACGCCGTGCGCGCGGCGCGCGACATCGAAGCTCTCGACGACCAGCGCCAGCGATGCCGGCACCAACACCGCTGCACCGACGCCCTGCAGGACCCGGTACGCGATCAGCCACTCGAGAGTGTCGGCGGCCGCACACAGACCGGACGCGACCGTGAACAACACGACGCCGAAGATGAAGGTCCGTTTGCGGCCGAGCAGGTCTGCCGATTTTCCGCCTGCCACGAGAAGCGCCGCGAAAGCGATGTTGTAGCCGTTGAGCACCCACGACAGGGTGCTGATGTCTTGGCCGTGGAAGTGACTTTGGATGGCGGGAAAGGCGACGTTGACGATTGTGGAGTCGAGAAACGCGAGGAATGCGCCGAAGACTGCGACCAGCAGAACGGCCATGGGTTTGGGCTGACGCCGTCGAGTGAGCGTGCCGAGGCCGGTGCGTGGTTCTCGTTTGTGGGAGTCTCGATTGTCGGCGACGGTATCGCTGCCGACGGCTGGGCGCGCTGCACTGATTCTCGGTTGGGGCGGTGCAAGATCCGTTGACATGAAACGGCCTTTCTCCGACTGGACTGACGTGTCACCCGAGCAAGGTGACGCAGCACACAGTGCGGTGCGGCCCTTCGGCAACTATGCGGTGATCGTGAAATGCGCAGCCGTGAAAACGAGCACGCGCCTCGCTGTACTTAGCTCTCTGGCGGCTGCGCGCCCTCGAGCGCGATGGCGCGGGCCAGCCGCGCGTACCGCAGCTCCAGGTCCTTGAACCGCATGTAGGTGCTGAGCGTGGTGAAGCTGAACGCCATGATCAGTCCGTACAGCATGAGGTCGGTGCCGCGCCGCACGCCGAACCATTTGGCCACCACGGTGGTGTCGTCCGGCCGCAACACCGCATACACGCCGAGCAGCACGAACACGACGTAGCCCACCTTCACCCAGGCGCGCGCCCGAGCGCTGCGCCGTGACCGCAGCAGGAACACCAGCAGGGCGATGATCGATCCGATCAACAGGACCTGGATCCAATTCATGCTCGGGTCCTGTTCAACGGCGAATCCTTCCGCGCAGGAATCCGTCGAAGATGATGTTGACGCCGTTGAGCAACGGCTGCCCCTTCGACTTCGAATATTCGGTGTAGAGCACCTCGACCGGCTCTTCGGCCACCCGCCAATGGTTTTCGACGATCATCATGACGATCTCGGTGGCGTGGCTCATGCCGTTCATGGTGATGTTCATGCCATCGGCCACGGTCTTGTTGAACACCCGCAAACCGTTGTTGGTGTCGGTCAGGCCGAGCCGTCGACCACGCCGGCTCAGCCGCGCGGCGGTCTGCAGCACCAGGCGCTTCACCAGCGGTGGCCGGCTGGCCGACTGCTGGCCGAAGCGGGTGCCGATGACGATGTCGACGTCACCCCGATTCAGCCGCTCGATCATCCTGACCACGTCCTTGACCCGGTGCTGGCCGTCGGCGTCGAACGTGGCGAACACCCTGGCCCCGGGTTGCTTGCGGGCATACTCGACGCCGGTCTGGATGGCCGCGCCCTGACCCAGATTGATGGGGTGACGCACCAGTGTCGCCCCGGCCTGCCGGGCGATCTCACCGGTGCCGTCCGAGCACCCGTCGTCGACACAGACCACGTGGTCGAAGACGGACCGCAACTCGGCGACGACCTCGCCGATGACGGCGGCTTCGTCGAAGGCGGGGACGATGATCCAGACGTCGGAGTAATCCGTTCTCAATGCCATTTCAAGCCCAAAATTACACGCGTCCACCGCGCCCGAGCGCGACCAGATGGACGGCGATTCCCACCATCGGACCGCACATCAGTCCGATGACGGTGCGGGTTTCCAGCGCAATCGGCAGCGCCAGCAACAACCCCGAGGCAACCGTGGCACTGACCCACCCCAGTGAATACGCCCGGTGCAGCGCCGCCGCCACCGAGGCGGCACCCGTGAGCGTCAACAGGGCGATGGCCACCGCTGCGGCCGTCAGCCAGGCCAGCAGCCCACTGCCGGCCTGATACTGGGCGCCGAAAGCGAAGCGCAACAACCACGGCCCCACCAGGCCGGCGAGCAGCACCCCCACCCCGCCGATACCGGCGATCAGCAACGCGGGCGAGATGAGCGCGCGCAGGCGGTGGCTGCGCTCGTCGACGAAGTGCGCGATCAGGTTGCCCTGCATGGCGGTCAGCGGCACCAGCAGCGGCGCGCGGGTCAAGGTCACCGCCAGGATCACCACCCCGCCCTCGGCGCCCAGCTCGGCGGAGGTCAGTTTCAGCAAGACGGGAAAACCCATCACCAGGATCGCGCTGGCGCCCGCCGCGGTGATCGAGTGGGCGGCACCCCGCAGAAAAGTCGCGGTGCTGCCCGGTGTCAACAGCCGCGCGGCCACCCGGGCCGCAGGCGAGGTGACCAGGATGATCAGCCACGCCACCGAGCCCGCGACCGTCGCCCACAGGAAGCCGACGAGCCCCCAGTGCAGCACGAAGGTCGCCGTTGCGACCGCCACCCGGATCACGGCGTCGGTCACCATCAGCGCGCCGTACTGGCCCCACCGGTTGATGCCCGCCAGCATTCCCAACAGGGTCGCGTGCAGGCAGAACCCCGCCAACCCGATGCTGAGCAGCGTGACCGACAGCCCGCGGGCCTCGACGAAGACCCGACCGCTCCACAGCGGTGCGCTACCGGCGATCAGGGCGGCCGCGGCCAGCCCCACCATGCCGGCGACGCGTAGCGGGTGGGTACTCGGTTCTCCCGGTCGGTCCGGGCGGACGTCGAGATACTGCATAGCGCGGACTTCCCGGGTCGTTTCCTGGAGAAGGCCGTTCGCCGCGCCTGTGACCAGGCCGAACGCTCCCCAGAAGACGCCGAATATGGAGAAGCCGCTCGGTGCCAGATTGCGGGCGGCGAGGTAGATCACCGCGTAGCCGCACAGCGCCGTGACCGCGGTCGCGGTGCCTACCCGCGCCACGCTGCCGCGCGCGACCGGCCCCGCCGAGGCTCCTGACCACCCGGTCGCGCCCGTGCTGCCCCCGCCGTCCGTCACCGTCGCGACACTAGCGGACTTGCAGTCAGTGCCCTTCGGCCTGGAAGCGCTCCACCGAGCGCTGCACTTCGGCTTCGGCTTCGGCGCGGCCGACCCAGTCGGCAGCCTTGACGTACTTGCCCGGCTCCAGGTCCTTGTAGTGCACGAAGAAGTGCTTGATCGATTCGAGTTCGTAGTCGGGAACATCGCCGATGTCCTGGAGGTGGTCCCAGCGCTTGTCGCCGGCGGGAACGCACAACACTTTGTCGTCGCCGCCTGCCTCGTCGACCATCCGGAACATCCCCACCGGCCGCACCTCCACCAGCACGCCGGGGAACAGCGGCTGTGGCAACAGCACCAATGCGTCCAGCGGGTCGCCGTCCTCGCCCAGGGTGTTCTCGATGAAGCCGTAGTCCGTCGGGTACGCCATCGGGGTATAGAGGTAACGGTCCAGCCGCACCCGGCCGGTCTCGTGATCAACCTCGTACTTGTTGCGCTGGCCCTTGGGGATTTCGATGGTCACGTCGAATTGCACGGCTACACAGTAGTCGAGCAGGTGCGGCGGCACTGCCTGGCGGCCGGTTCGGCAGAATGGGACACGACAAGACAGGAGTGCGGCGATCTATGGGCCCCAAACGCTGGCGCAAGTCCACCCACGTGCTGGTTGGGCTGGTGGTGCTTGCGTTCGTCGCGGCCGTAGTGGCGGCGGCGGTGCTCTTCACCACCGGAAAGCGCGGCGCCGGCGGCGCGCGGTCACCGGTCCCCCCGCCGCGGCCGCCCACGGTCAAGGCGGCGGTGAGCCCGGTAGCCGACAACGCCGTCGCGCCCAGCCCCGGTGGAGTGAGCGCGGCGCTGGCGGCCGTCGTTGCCGACCCGAACCTGGGCCGGCTGGGTGGCCGGATCACCGACGCGATGACCGGGAAGGAGCTGTGGCGGCAGCTCGACGACTTGCCGATGGTGCCGGCGTCGACCAACAAGGTGCTGACCGCGGCGGCGGCGCTGCTCACCCTGGACCGCCAGGCCAGGGTCAGCACCCGGGTGGTGGCGGCCGGTCAGGCCGCCCAGGGGCCGGTCGTGTTGGTCGGCGCTGGGGACCCGACCCTGTCGGCGGCACCGCCCGGAGTGGAGACCTGGTACCGCGGTGCTGCCCGGATCAGCGATCTGGTCGAGCAGGTGCACCGCAGCGGTGTGACGCCGACGGCCGTGCAGGTGGACACCTCGGCCTTCACCGGTCCGGGCCTGGCGCCCGGGTGGGACCCGGCCGACATCGACAACGGCGATGTCGCGCCCATCGAATCGGCGATGATCGACGCCGGGCGTATTCAGCCGACCACCGTCAACTCGAGACGGTCCAAGACCCCGGCACTGGACGCCGGGCGCCAGCTGGCGATCGCGCTGGGCCTGGACCCGGCTGCGGTGACCATTGCCGCCGCGCCGGCGGGTGCCCGGCAGCTGGCGGTGGTGCAGTCGGCGCCGCTGATCCAGCGGCTGTCGCAGATGATGAACGCCTCCGACAACGTGATGGCCGAGTGCATCGGCCGCGAGGTCGCAGCCGCGATCAACCGGCCGCAGAGTTTCACCGGCGCGGTCGACGCCGTGACCAGCCGGCTCAACACCGCCCACGTCGACACCAGCGGAGCGGCGCTGGCGGACTCCAGTGGGCTGTCGGTGAACGACCGCCTCACCGCCCGCACGCTGGACGGTGTGATGCAGGCCGCGGCCGGCCCTGATCAGGCGTCACTGCGGGCGTTGCTGGACCTGCTGCCGATCGCCGGCGGCAGCGGCACCCTGGGCGAACGCTTCCTGGACCGGTCCACCACGCAGGGTCCAGCGGGCTGGCTGCGCGCCAAGACCGGCTCCCTGACGGCGGTCAACTCGCTGGTCGGGGTGCTCACCGATGCCAGCGGACGGGTGCTGACGTTTGCGTTCATCTCCAACGACGCCGGGCCGAACGGCCGTAACGCGATGGATGCGCTGGCCACCAAGTTGTGGTTCTGCGGGTGCGCGACGTGACGCCTTCCTCTTCCGGGCTCACGATGGGCAATGCCGTCGACTGGCGGTTCGCCGCCACGGTGGGACAGAAGCTGGCCCGCGGCGGACCGGTCACCTCCGATTACACGCGGCGGCAGGTGGTGGAGGAGCTGACCCGAGCGGCCGAGCAGGCCGAGCCGCCGGTCCGGGACGTCACCGGTCTGATGACCGAAGGCGCGGTACCGCCGGCCCGCATCGTGGACCGGCCCGAGTGGATCCGGGCGGCCGCCGAGTCGATGCGTGCCATGACCAACGGCGCGGAGAAGCCGCACAGCTTCGTCACCGGACGGCTCACCGGCGCCCAGACGGGTGCGGTGCTGGCCTTCGTGTCATCCGGCATCCTGGGCCAGTACGACCCGTTCACCAGCCCGGACTCCGGCACCTTGCTGCTGGTGTACCCGAACGTCATCGCGGTCGAGCGGCAGCTGAAGGTCGACCCGTCGGATTTCCGGTTGTGGGTGTGCCTGCACGAGGTGACCCACCGGGTGCAGTTCACCGCCAACCCCTGGATCGCCGGTCACATGTCGAGCTCCTTGAGCCTGCTGACGCAGGAGCCCGCCGAAGACATCCGCGAGGTGGCCGGCCGGCTCGCGGAGTTTGTCCGAAACCGCGGGCGCGACGACTCGCACCCCGAGGGGATCCTGGGACTGGTGCGCGCCGTGCAGTCCGAGCCGCAGCGTCAGGCCCTGGACCAACTGTTGGTGCTGGGGACACTGCTGGAAGGCCACGCCGAGCACGTGATGGACGCCGTCGGGCCGGTGGTGGTGCCGTCGGTCGCCGCCATTCGCCGCAAGTTCGACGAGCGCCGTCAGCGCAGGCAACCGCCGTTACAGCGGCTGCTGCGCGCGTTGCTGGGCTTCGAAGCCAAACTCAGTCAGTACACCCGCGGCAAGGTGTTCGTGGACCAGGTGGTGGACCGGGTTGGCATGAGACGGTTCAACGCGATCTGGACGGGTCCCGAGACGTTACCCCTGCCCGCCGAGATCGAACACCCGCAGCGATGGATCGACCGGGTGCTGTAGCCCAACTGCGCAGGGCGGTAGACGATTTCGCGCAGACTTATCTGGCTGGTGCCGATCGATGGTGTGTGGGGCTGTCCGGTGGCCCGGATTCGTTGGCGCTGACCGCGGTGGCGGCGCAGTTGCGGCCCACCACCGCGTTGATCGTCGATCACGGCCTGCAGGCGGGTTCCGCGGAGGTTGCCGAAGCTGCTCGGGCACAAGCTATTTCGCTGGGTTGCGGCGCGGCCAGGGTGCTGCGCGCGCAGGTCGGTTCGGATGGCGGGCCGGAGGCCGCGGCCCGCGCCGCCCGCTACGTCGCGCTGCAAGCTCACCGGGACGGCCCGGTGTTGCTGGCGCACACTCTCGACGATCAGGCCGAGACGGTGCTGCTGGGCCTGGGCCGCGGTTCGGGCGCGCGGTCCATCGCCGGGATGCGGCCCTACGATCCGCCGTGGTGTCGTCCACTGCTGGGAGTCAGACGGGCGATCACCCACGCCGCCTGCGCCGAAGCCGGCCTGACGCCCTGGCAGGACCCGCATAACGTGGATCGCCGCTTCACCCGCGCCCGACTGCGAAACGAAGTGCTGCCGCTGCTCGAAGATGTGCTGGGTGGTGGTGTGGCCGCGGCACTGGCCCGCACCGCGACGGCGCTGCGTGAGGACACCGAGCTGATCGACGCGATCGCCGCGGACGCGCTGGCCGAAGTCTCCACCGCGACCGGACTCGATACCGCTGCTCTCGCCGCGCTGCCCGCCGCGGTGCGCCGGCGGGTGATCCGCGGCTGGCTGCTGGCCGGTGGTGCGATCGGATTGACCGACAAGCAGATCCGCGGGGTGGACTCGCTGGTCACCGCGTGGCGCGGCCAGGGCGGGGTGGCGGTCGGGTCGGGCCTGCGGAGGCAGCGGCTGGTGGCGGGCCGGCGAGACGACGCCCTCACGTTGCGCCCGGAGGCGATTTGACGCCTGCGTTGGTCGTTCTCAGGTAGGCGTGGCACGCTGTGCACGTGACGGAGCTGTACCCGGGGGACATCAAGTCGGTGCTGCTCAATGCGGAGCAGATCCAGGGCCGCATCAGCGAGCTGGGTCAGCAGATCGGCGAGGACTACCGGGATCTGGCCGCAACCACCGGCCAGGATCTGCTGTTGATCACCGTTCTCAAGGGCGCGGTGCTCTTCGTCACCGACTTGGCGCGCGCCATTCCGCTGCCCACCCAATTCGAGTTCATGGCGGTGAGCTCCTACGGCTCTTCGACGTCCTCGTCGGGAGTGGTGCGCATCCTCAAGGACCTCGACCGCGACATCCACGACCGCGACGTGTTGATCGTGGAGGACGTCGTCGACTCCGGGCTCACCCTGTCCTGGTTGTTGCGCAACCTGACCAGCCGCCATCCACGCTCGTTGCGGGTGTGCACACTGCTACGCAAGCCGGACGCGGTGGGCGCCAACGTCGACATCACTTACGTGGGATTCGACATTCCCAACGACTTCGTGGTGGGGTACGGCCTGGACTACGACGAGCGCTACCGCGACCTGTCCTATATCGGCACCCTGGACCCACGGGTCTACCAGTAGTCGGTTGAGCTTCCCCCGGGTCCCGAAAGTGACGACCAGGGTCGGCAGCTAGACGCGATGCCGGCGGGTTTGGATGTTGATTTCGCTGACATTGCCGGCGCGGTAACGCCGCGGATGGGTTCCGGCCCGGGTAAGGGAGTCGCAGCGACAAATGGGACGAAATTCCAGCGGCGGCAGTCGACAGCGTGGCGCTATCCCTAGTTCACTCTGCGTTCATCTTACCGACGGTACGAGATCATCCGAATTCGTGGCAGCCCGGGGGCAGCAAATTTCTGAATGACGGCCGTCACTTCATCGAGCCGTGATCAACTGCACGTCTGGCTCACCAATCACCGGTCAGACGCGACCGCCTCTCTATGTGCTTGACCAGCGTGCGGATCGCATGTCGGGTACCAATCGGGACCGCCATCCCCGGCACCGCCCACCGACTGCGTCACACAGCTCGACAGCAACGCAGGTGACAACCGCTGCATCGCACATTCGGCGCGGCAAAGCGGCATGCCCGGCCGCGACTGCTGACAGCCCAGCGCGTCGAGTTTGCGAGGAAGTACGCGATTGGACTCTTTGATGTCGCGGCAAGCAAGCATCAGGAGCGTTTTCATAGCCAACTCAAAACATATTTGAGTTGGCTATGAGGGGCCGTTAGATTCCCGTGTCCTGCGGATATCGCGCAGCAAATGAATAATTCCCAACTCGACTATGAACAACCTGTGCAACGCCTGGGATGTTCCTACCGATCCGCCTACCGTTGCGACGGGTTCTTTTGGCGTGCAACGACAACGAGGTCGTGCGCCGCTGAAAGCCGTTTGTTGGGACATTGAGGAGGAAATGTCATGTCGATCATGCTCGCCCAAACTGATGAGTTGGCCGGGGCGGCGGGGGAGCTGCTCTCCATCAACGCCATGCTTCGCGCCGGGAATGCGGCCGCATCAGCACCGACGACCGGGGTTGTGCCGGCCGCGTCGGACCTGGTTTCCATGCTCGCAGCCATGCAATTCGCGAAACACGCCGAGCTGTTTCAGGAGATCAGCGCGCAGGCCGCCGCTGTACAGGAGCAGCTGGCGACCACGCTGGGCATCAGCGCAGGTTCGTATGCAGTGACTGAGGCCGCCAACCAGGCTCTGGTCGGTTAGGAACTATCGTGGATTTCGCGCAGTTGCCGCCGGAGGTCAATTCGGCGTTGATGTACGCGGGCCCCGGATCGGGGCCGATGCTGGCCGCCGCCGCCGCTTGGGAATCGCTGGCCGGCGAATTGCAGACCGTGGCGTCTGCGTACACGGCAGTGATCACCAGCCTGATGGACGGGCCGTGGCAGGGGACATCAGCCGCGGCCATGGCGGGTGCATCCTGGCCACAGATTTCCTGGCTGACCAACACTGCCGGCCTGGCACAAGATGCGGGTGCCCGGGCAGTTGCGGCAGCAGGTGCCTACGAAGCGGCATTCGCCGCGACAGTGCCCCCCGCGGAGGTCGCGGCGAACCGGGCGCAATTGGCTGCCTTGCTCGCGACCAACTTTCTCGGGCAGAACACCGCCGCCATCGCGGCGACGGAGGCGCTGTACGGGGAGATGTGGGCACAGGATGCGGCAGCGATGTACGGCTACTCCGGTGCGACGGCGCAGGCGGCGAGTTTGACGCCGTTCACTCCGGCACAGGCCGGCGTCAACCTCAACGGGCTTTACTCGCAGTTCACTGCGAGCGTGAACGCTGCCACCACGGCCGCCAATGCGCAGGGCCTCTATGAAGTACCCAAGGCGTTGATGCGGATGGCCGGGCTGACCAATGAAGCCCCTTGGCTCAAGGACCCCTTGACGGCGCTCGGTCTGACGGGTCACACCTGGAACTCAACCGGCGACGGAATTGTCGTCAACGGAATGCTCGGCGACGTGGTGGAGGGCTTCACTGGGTCGTCGACCCTGGACAACAGCTTCGCCTTCGACGTGTTCAACAGGTGGGTGTCCCCCGCTCGGTTGATGGTGACGCAGTTCAAGGACTACGTCGGACTGGTCGAACAAATGCCGAAGATGTTCGCGCAGAGCGCCAAAGCCGGTGCCGAGGCCGCCGCGAGCGCGTTGCCGGCAGCCGCGGCGGCGGTTCCGCACGGGGGCGGTCTGGGCGGGATCATCGGGGCCGTCGGTGGCGCGGCAAAGGCGGGCGCTTTGTCGGTGCCGGCTTCGTGGACTGCCGGAACAGGAGCGGCGAACCCGATCACAGTGGCCCTGAACACCGCCGGTGCTGCGGCCGCCGCCGAACCCGCCACCAGCGCCTTCGGTGGGTTGCCGATGGTGCCCGGCGCCGGCGCGGGACGCAGCGTGGCCAACTTCGCGGCGCCGCGTTACGGATTCAAGCCGACCATGGTGGTTCAGCCGCCATCCGGCGGCTAAGTCGAACCCTGCCAAACACATTCATTCCAAACGAAGGACACGGTAAACATGGCAACACGCTTTATGACCGACCCGCACGCGATGCGCGACATGGCGGGCCGTTTCGAGACCCACGCCCAGACCGTCGAGGACGAGGCCCGTCGCATGTGGGCTTCCTCGCAGAACATCTCCGGCGCCGGCTGGAGCGGTCTGGCCTCGGCCACCTCGCTGGACACCATGGGCCAGATGAACACCGCCTTCCGCAACATCGTGAACATGCTGCACGGGGTGCGCGACGGGCTGATCCGCGACGCCAACAACTACGAGCAGCAAGAGCAGGCCTCCCAGCAGATCTTGAGCAGCTAGAAGGGATCACCCGAATGACCATCAATTACCAGTTCGGCGACGTCGACGCCCACGGCGCACTCATCCGCGCGCAGGCCGCCAACCTCGAAGCCGAGCACCAGGCCATCGTCCGCGATGTGCTGGCTGCCGGCGACTTCTGGGGCGGCGCCGGCTCGGTGGCTTGCCAGGAGTTCATCGCCCAGTTGGGCCGCAACTTCCAGGTGATCTACGAGCAGGCCAACGCTCACGGCCAGAAGGTCCAGAGCGCCGGCAACAACATGGCGCAGACCGACAGCGCAGTCGGGTCCAGCTGGGCCTGATCCAGACGGAAGGCGGCGGCGGTGAGTCTCGGCTCGCCGCCGCCGTTGCCGTGCGCGGGGTAACCTCGCGGTACTGCCATAGGTCCCTATCGCTCAGCCGGTCATGGGCATAAGACTGTAGATGGACGGCGACAGTAGAGCGGGCCGCGCTCGTTGTTTACGTCAAGGTGACCGGCGGGCGCGGCCCCCCAGTGTTGAGCAAACAGCATTTGAACCCGAGGGTCACCGCTCGTTCTCGGGCCGGCCGGTTACGGCGTGACCATGATCTTGCAGTGCCGTTCCGGGTCTGCCAGGTCGTGGAAAGCGGCGCCTACGCCCTGCAGGCCGACCTCGCCCGTGATCATCGGGGCGACGTCAATCTGGCCCTCGGCGATCGCGCGCAACGAGTCGCCGAATTCCTCCGGGGTGTACGCGTTGACGAACTGCAGGCTGATTTCTTTGGCGATCCCGAAGAACGGGTGGATGGTGTCGGCCTGCATGCATACGCCGGCGACGACCAATCGGGTGCCGTTGCGGGCTCGCTGGATGATGTCGTCGATGACGCCGGGCACCCCGACCGCCTCGAAGACCACCCGTGCCTTGACCGTGTCCAATGGTGACCCCGCTGCGGGGTCCACCGTTTGGTGCGCGCCCATCCTGGCCGCCAGCTCCCGCCGCTTCGGGGAGAAGTCAGCGGCCACGATTGTTTCCACCCCGCGCACCCGGAGCGCTGCAACGATGGCGATGCCGATCGGCCCGCAGCCGATCACCAGAGCCGTCTCGGCCACGCCTATCCCGGACTTGTTCACCGCGTGCAGTCCCACCGCCATCGGCTCGGCCAGCGCGGCATGCCGGACATCCAGGCCGTTAGGTATGGCAACGAGCAACGGAGCCGACAGCAGCATCCGCTCGGCGTACCCGCCCAGGGTGGTGTTGCTGAAGACGATCGGTTCGACACCTTTGTCGGACAACACGACTGGGATCGACGTCACCAGAGTCCCGGGTGGAGGAGCTTCGGTATCCGGTCCGGCCTCGAGCACCTCGGCGCTGAACTCGTGACCCATGAAGACGTCCTGCTTCAGATCGAGGTCCATGCCGCCGCGGCCGCGGGCCAGTTGCTTGCTGAGCGCCACGACTTCGGCGCCGTGCGCGGCGAAATGCAGATCTGTGCCGCAGATTCCGCAGCATCGCACCCCTACCAGCACCTGTCCCGGGCCCGGAACCGGCTCCGGCACGTCGTCCCGGTAGACCATCCGCCCGTCGCGCAGCACCGACGCGCGCATCAGTTTGCCGCGCCGTCGTGCTCGGCCACATGCTGGCTTATCGCCTGCACGATGGCCTGGCCGGCGCGTCCGATCAGCTCCTCACGTTTGTCCTTGGCCCAGTCATGCGACGCCCGAGGTGCCTCCAGTTGGCCCTTGAAGTGCGGGATCACCTTGCGGGCGAACAGATCATACGAGTGGAATGTCGCCTGCGGCGACGCCCAGTCATGGCCGAGTAACAGCAAAGTGCCGAAGCCGCCCGAGCGGTCCAGCAGGTCTTCGACGTGGGCGATCGCATCCTCGGGTGTGCCGATGCAGCAATTGCCTTTGGCTGCATAGTCTTCGACGAACTCGCGCGGTGACTCGGCGCCGTCGACCGTGTTCGACAACGGCACGAAGCCCGCGGCGCCGAAGTACTTGGCGAAGTCCGGCAGGCCGTAGGTGCAATCCTCGATCGCCTGATCGCGCGTGTCGGCGATGTGCATGATGCTCAAGACGCGCCAGTCGGCGCGATCGGGCTCGGCACGCCCTGCCTTGGCGGCCTGTTCGCACACCACCTCCCAGGTGTTCTCCAAGGCCGCAAAGCCGCCGGGTACCGACATGGACAGCGACAGCAGCGATGTGCCCAGCGCCCCGGCGAGCCGCGGTCCGGACGGCGAAATCATTGCGGCGGTGGATATTTCGGGATAAGGCCAGGTGTAGGGGCGGATGTGCAGCTGCGCATCGCGCAGGGTGAACCATTCGCTGTGGCGGTCGATGCGTTCCTCTGGCGCGGCGCGGAACAATGCCAGGATCGCTTCCAGCGAGTCCTGCATCATCCGTCGCTGGTCGACCGGATCGATCCCCATCATGTAGGCATCGGACGGCAATGCGCCCGGCCCGGCGCCGAACATCACGCGGCCCCGGGTCAGGTGGTCCAGCAGCACCCAGCGATCGGCCACCATCAACGGGTGGTGATAGGGCAGTGAAACCACGCCGGTGCCAAGTCGAATGTGTTTGGTGCGTTCGGCGGCCGCCGCGATGAAAACCTCGGGGCAAGAGATCAATTCGTAACCGCCGGAGTGATGCTCGCCGAACCACGCCTCGTCGTAACCGAGGCTGTCCAGCGCGACCACGCGTTCCATGTCGTATTCCAGTGCCACGGTGGGGGATTGACCGGTGGGATGAAACGGCGTGATGAACACGCCGAATCGCATTGGTGCACTCACCATTCCACTCCTTTGAGGAACTCCAGCAAGGCGGTGTTCACTTCGTCGGGCCGTTCCTGTTGCAGCCAGTGCCCGGCACCGTCGATCATGAGTTCGTGGTATGGGCCGCTGATGACCTCGCCGGCGCGGTCGCTGCGGGTGAAGGCCAGCACCGGATCGGCGGTCCCGCCGATGAAAAGGCATGGCACCGCGATCTTCGCGCCATCGAGTTCTGGCGTGGTCTCCCAGTTGCGGTCCATGTTCCGGTACCAATTCAGTCCGCCGGTGAACCCCGTCCGGGTGAATTCGGCTACGTAATGGTCCAATTCGTCTTGGCTGATCCAGTCCGGCAGTGAATCTGGTTCCGGCAGGCGGTCGATGAAGCCCTCCGGCCCTGGTGCCACCATCCGCATCGCCGCGTCCTGGTCGCCGGTCAACTGCAAGCTACCCATCATCCGGCGCATCACTCGGGCCGGGTCTCCGTTGAGTTCGGCATCGGCCACGCCCGGTTCCTGGAAGTAGAGGATGTAGAAGAAGTTTTCGCCGAACGTGCGGCGCAGCGCAACGGTTACCGGCCGCTTCGCCCGCGGCACCGGGGGGACGCTCAATGCCGCCACGGCCCCCACGCGGGCGGGGTGCAACAGCCCGGCATTCCACACCACCATGGCGCCCCAGTCGTGGCCGATCCACGCCGCCCGCTCGGCCCCGACGTCGTCGAGCAGACCGGCGATGTCGGCGGTCAATTGGTGGATGTCGTAGGCCTCGATTGCCTCCGGCCGCGACGAACCGCCGTAACCGCGCTGGTCGGGTGCGAGGACGTGGTAACCGGCGTCGGCCAGCACCGGGATCTGGTGTCGCCAGGAGTAGGCCAGTTCCGGAAAGCCGTGGCACAGCACCACGACGGGCGCACCGCGGTCCCCGGCCTCGACCACTCGTAAACGCACCCCGTTGGTGTCAACTAACCGTTCGGTTGATACGCCCATCGTCACACCAAAGCACAACACCAACGGGCTGAGAAGGGGCCGCGGATACTTATCGGCCGCCCGCCCGAGCATCATGGAGTTTCATGCGGCTTGACCATGTAGTGCTGTGGACGAATGATCCCGCGGTATCGATGGATTTCTACACGCGGGTGGTCGGGCTGGCGCCGGTCCGATTCGAGGAGTTCCGGGCCGGTGCGGCGCCGTTTCCCAGCGTGCGGGTTTGTGACGACTCCATCATCGACTTGATGCCGGCCGTAGCCGCTGCCGGCACCGACGCGATGACAAAGGTGCGCGGAAGTGCGGGGCATCCGGTCAACCATGTCTGCCTGGCCATGACGAAGGCCGAGTACGATGCGCTGGACCGCCGGTTGCAGGCCGAGGGCGTGGATACCGCCGCGCGGCGCAACCACAGCTTCGGCGCGCGGGGCTGGGCGCCGCAGGGTTATTACTTCGCCGACCCGGACGGCAACGTGGTCGAGGCCCGCTACTACGAGTAGCCCGGTGCGGCGAAGTTTGGCCGGACGCCCGCCACCGGGAACTTCCGCGCGTTGACTAAGAGACTTACTAATAGACATTGACGGAGCCGGCGATCGCCACGGGCGGTAGCCTGGACGTTTCCAGCTGCGTTGTCGGAAGGACCTGGCCCCCTCGGCCGATGATTGATGAACCGTAAAAACGTGATCCGCACCGTTACGGCAGTCGCGGTGCTGGTGCTGCTGGGCTGGTCGTTCTTCTACTTCAGCGACGACACCCGCGGTTACAAGCCCGTCGACACCTCGGTGGCGATGACCCAGATCAACACCGACAACGTCAAGAGTGCGCAGATCGACGACCGCGAGCAGCAGTTGCGGTTGACGCTGAAGAAGGGCAACAACGACACCGAGAACTCCGACAAGGTCATCACCAAATACCCGACCGGCTACGGAGTCGACCTGTTCAATGCGCTGACCGCGAAGAACGCCAAGGTCAGCACGGTGGTCAACGAAGGCAGCCTGATCGGCGAACTGCTGGTCTACGCGCTGCCGCTGTTGCTGCTGGTCGGCTTGTTCGTGATGTTCTCCCGCATGCAGGGCGGCGCGCGGATGGGGTTCGGCTTCGGCAAGTCCCGCGCCAAACAGTTGTCCAAGGACATGCCCAAGACCACCTTCGCCGATGTCGCCGGCGTCGACGAAGCGGTCGAGGAGCTCTACGAGATCAAGGACTTCCTGCAGAACCCCTCCCGCTACCAGGCGCTCGGGGCCAAGATCCCGAAGGGCGTGCTGCTCTACGGCCCGCCCGGCACCGGCAAGACGCTGCTGGCGCGCGCGGTGGCAGGCGAGGCGGGCGTGCCGTTCTTCACCATCTCCGGCTCAGACTTCGTCGAGATGTTCGTCGGCGTGGGCGCGTCGCGGGTCCGAGACCTTTTCGAACAGGCGAAGCAGAACAGCCCCTGCATCATCTTCGTCGACGAGATCGACGCTGTCGGCCGTCAGCGCGGGGCCGGTCTGGGCGGCGGGCACGACGAGCGGGAACAGACCCTGAACCAGCTGTTGGTGGAGATGGACGGCTTCGGCGACCGTGCCGGTGTCATCCTGATCGCCGCGACCAACCGGCCCGATATTCTGGACCCCGCGCTGCTGCGGCCCGGACGTTTCGATCGCCAGATCCCGGTGACCAACCCCGACCTGGCGGGCCGTCGCGCGGTCCTGCGGGTGCACTCCAAAGGCAAGCCGATCGGCCCCGACGCCGACCTGGACGGACTGGCCAAGCGGACCGTCGGCATGACCGGCGCCGATCTGGCCAACGTGATCAACGAGTCGGCTCTGCTGACCGCGCGGGAGAACGGCACCGTCATCACGGGCGCGGCGCTGGAAGAGGCGGTCGACCGGGTGATCGGGGGGCCGCGCCGCAAGGGCCGCATCATCAGCGAGCAGGAGAAGAAGATCACCGCCTACCACGAGGGCGGGCACACACTGGCGGCCTGGGCGATGCCGGACATCGACCCGGTCTACAAGGTGACGATCCTGGCTCGCGGCCGTACCGGCGGACACGCGGTTGCCGTGCCGGAGGAAGACAAGGGACTGAGAACGCGCTCGGAGATGATCGCGCAGCTCGTGTTCGCGATGGGTGGGCGCGCGGCTGAAGAACTGGTGTTCCGTGAGCCGACCACGGGAGCGGTGTCGGACATCGAGCAGGCCACCAAGGTGGCGCGCGCCATGGTCACCGAATACGGCATGAGCGCGCGGCTCGGCGCGGTGAAGTACGGCACCGAACACGGTGACCCGTTCCTGGGCCGCACCATGGGCAACCAGGCGGACTATTCGCATGAGGTTGCCCGGGAAATCGACGAAGAAGTGCGCAAGCTCATCGAGGCGGCGCACACCGAAGCCTGGGAGATCCTCACCGAGTACCGGGACGTGCTGGACACCTTGGCCGGGGAATTGCTGGAGAAGGAAACGCTGCACCGGTCCGAGCTGGAGGCGATCTTCGGCGAGGTCGAGAAGCGCCCCAGACTCACCATGTTCGACGACTTTGGTGGCCGCATTCCGTCGGACAAGCCGCCGATCAAGACGCCGGGCGAGTTGGCCATCGAGCGGGGTGAACCCTGGCCCCAGCCGGTGCCGGAGCCCGCGTTCAAGGTGGCGATCGCGCGCGCCAGCCAGGCCGCCGAGGAGGCCCAGGCCGAAGGAAACGGCGACAGTGCTGCTCGCGGTGCCAATGGTTCGCACAAGCCCACCCAGCCGGACTACGGCGCCCCGGCCGGATGGCACGCACCCGGTTGGCCGCCGCCGTCGTCCAGTCGGCCGCAACCCGCACCCGGTTACCCCGGCCCGGACTCCGACGAGGCCGGTGCCGAAGAGTCAGCTGGGCAGCTCGACAAGGATGTGAGCCGGTCCAACCCACCGGGCCACGGCTGACCAGGAGGGTTCGATGACGCAGTTGGAATCCACAGACACCGGCGCAATGCTGTTCGACCAGGCCCGCGCCGAGGCGGCGGTCCGCGAACTACTGATCGCGCTCGGCGAAGACCCGGATCGGCATGGCCTGCAGGAGACGCCGGCTCGCGTGGTTCGCGCGTACCGGGAGATCTTCGCGGGGCTTTACACCGATCCCGCCTCGGTACTCAACACCATGTTCGACGAGGACCACGACGAGCTGGTGATCGTCAAGGAGATACCGATGTACTCCACCTGCGAGCATCACCTGGTCGCCTTCCACGGGGTGGCCCACGTGGGTTACATCCCCGGTGAAGACGGCAGGGTGACGGGCCTGTCGAAAATCGCCCGGCTGGTCGACCTGTACGCCAAGCGACCGCAGGTCCAGGAGCGGCTCACCAGCCAGATCGCCGACGCGCTGATGCAGCGACTGGATCCGCGCGGGGTGATCGTGGTGATCGAGGCCGAGCACCTGTGCATGGCGATGCGCGGTGTTCGCAAACCCGGTTCGACCACGACGACTTCGGCTGTACGCGGCCAGTTCAAGACAGACGCGGCCTCTAGAGCCGAAGCGCTCGATCTCATTCTGCGCAAGTGAGTTCGGCCCCGTGCAGGTTATGGGGGTGCTCAACGTCACTGACGACTCGTTCTCCGACGGGGGACGTTACTTCGACCTCGACGATGCCGTCGAGCACGGGTTGGCGTTGGCTGCCCAAGGTGCGGGCATCGTCGACGTCGGCGGGGAATCGACGCGGCCCGGCGCGGTCCGGGTGGACCCGGAGGTCGAGACCGCGCGCGTCGTGCCGGTGGTCAAACAGCTTGCCGCACAGGGAGTCACCGTAAGCATCGACACCATGCACGAGCGGGTGGCGCGGGCGGCACTGGAGAACGGCGCACAGATCGTCAACGATGTGTCCGGCGGACGAGCCGACCCGGCCATGGCGCCACTGGTGGCCGACGCCGGGGTGCCGTGGGTGCTGATGCACTGGCGGCCGGCTTCGGCAGACCAGCCGCACCGGGTGCCTAACTACGGCGACGTGGTCGCCGACGTGCGCGCCGACCTGCTGACCAGCGTGGACGACGCGGTGGCCGCGGGAGTCGACGCGGCGAAACTGTTGATCGACCCCGGGCTGGGTTTCGCCAAAACCGCACAACACAATTGGGCTCTCCTGCACGGCTTGCACGAGTTGGTGGCCACCGGGATTCCGGTGTTGGTGGGCGCCTCGCGTAAACGTTTCCTCGGTACTTTGCTGGCCGAATCCGACGGCACGCCCCGCCCGCCCGATGGCCGGGAGACAGCGACGGCGGTCATCTCCGCACTGGCGGCGCTGCACGGGGTGTGGGGTGTGCGGGTGCATGACGTGCGCGCTTCGGTCGACGCCCTGAAGGTTGTCCAGGCGTGGCACAAATCTGAAAGGACAGAGTGCGATGGCCGACCGAATTGAGTTGCGTGGCTTGATCGTTCATGGCTACCACGGAGTTTACGATCACGAGCGGGTGGCCGGGCAACGGTTTGTCATCGACATCGTCTTGTGGATCGACCTTGCCGACGCGGCCCGCAGCGACGAACTCGCCGACACCTACGACTACGTCCGTCTGGCTCAGCGGGCGACCGAGATCGTCGGCGGGCCACCGCGCAACCTGATCGAGACGGTCGGGGGAGAGATCGCCGACGAGGTGATGCAGGACGAGCGGGTGCATGCCGTCGAAGTGGTCGTCCACAAGCCGCAGGCCCCGATTCCGTTGCCGTTCAACGACGTCGCGGTGGTGACCCGGCGATCGCGACGCGGCGGGCGCGGTGCGGTGACCTCGGATGCGGCGGTATGACGCGCCGGCGACGATGCAGTGGGGGCACGGCCCCACAAGTGGGAGGTACCCCCACCCGCTTGCGGGGGACGAAGCGATGAGGTGGGGCGGCGGGTGACCAGGGTGGTGTTGTCGGTCGGTTCTAACGTGGGTGACCGCCTGGGCCACCTGCGGTCGGTCGCAGCCGGGTTGGGCGATGCGGTCCGGGCGGTGTCGCGCATATACGAGACCGACCCCTGGGGTGGCGTCGACCAGGAGCCGTTCCTCAACATGGTGCTTGTCGCCGACGATCCGGACCGCGATGCCCGGGACTGGCTGCTTCGCGGGCAGGAACTAGAGGCCGCCGCCGGACGCGCCCGGGACCAACGCTGGGGTCCGCGCACGCTCGACGTCGACCTCGTCGCCTGTTACGGACCGCAAGGTGCGATCACTCTCAGCGACCCCGACCTGACCTTGCCGCACCCGCGGGCGCATCTTCGGGCATTCGTGTTGGTGCCGTGGCTGGATGTCGATCCGCAAGCTGCGCTCAGCCGGCCGGTGACCGAACTGCTCGGCCAGCTGGACGGCGACGCAACAGGCGTACGCCCGACGACGCTGACGCTGGAAATCTGATGGGACCGACTCGCAAACGTGACCTGACGGCCGTGGTGCTCGGTGCGGCGTTCCTGGGATACCTGCTGATCACCGTGTTGTACCGGTACTTTCCTCCGATCACGGTGTGGAGTGGGGCCTCGCTGCTGGTGGTCGCCGTCGCAGAGGGTTTGTGGGCCCGCAACGTCCGCGCCAAGATCAACGACGGCGAAATCGGCGACGCACCCGGTTGGCTGCACCCGCTCGCAGTGGCACGCAGCCTGATGGTCGCCAAGGCGTCCACCTGGGTCGGCGCGGTGATGCTCGGTTGGTGGGTTGGGGTGCTGGTCTACTTCCTGCCCCGGCGGTCGTGGATGCGGGCCGCCGCCGAGGACACCGGCGGCGCGGTGGTGGCGGCGGCCAGCGCGCTGGCTCTGGTGATAGCCGCGATGTGGCTGCAGCATTGCTGTAAGTCGCCGCCCCAGGAGCCGGCCGAGCAGGGCGAGGGAGTGGAGACTTAGCCGGACGGCAACTCCTGGCGAGAATCGCCGGACTGGCGCGACACGCCAAGTGACCTCGCCCGGTACAGTCAGGGGCCATGACCGTTCTGTCCCGCGGCGCCCGGGTACGGCGCGGCGGCCGCAGGCCGGGTTGGGTGCTCTTGACGACGTTGCTGGTCCTGGCGATCGGGGCCAGTTCCGCGCTGGTTTTCACCGATCGGGTGGAACTTCTCAAGCTCGCTGTGATCCTGGCGTTGTGGGCCGCCGTGGCCGGCGCCTTCGTGTCTGTGCTGTACCGCCGGCAGGCCGAGGCTGACCAGGCGCGGGCGCGGGACATGAAGCTGGTTTACGACCTTCAGTTGGACCGCGAAATCTCGGCACGCCGCGAGTACGAGCTCTCGGTGGAGTCGCAGTTGCGCCGGGAACTGGCCGCCGAACTGCGCGCGCAGGCCGCCGACGAGATCGCGGCGCTGCGGGCGGAACTGTCGGCGCTGCGCACCAACCTGGAAATCTTGTTCGACACCGACCTCGAACACCGTCCGGCCCTGGAGACCCTCAACAGGGAGGCCGCGCGGGCGCTGACCGATCGCCCGCAGAACGGCGCCAGCAACGGTGAGGTCCCGCCCGCCGACTGGGTGGCCAGCGATCGGGTGACCGCCGTACGCCCGGACGAACCGCGGGAGGAGTTCCCTGCGCGCGAGGAGGAAGCCGCCATCATCGACGTGCCCGAGGAACCGCTGTTGCCGCCGCGCCAGCCCACCCACGTCCGCGAGTTCGCGCCCACACCTCCACCGCAACCACAGCCCCGGCACCGGCCACCGCCCCCGCAGCCGCAATTCCAGCCTCAGCCGCAGTACCAGCCGCCGCCGCAACCACAGCGCGCCGCCTGGCAGCCGGTGGCCGCCGAGGGACAGTGGTTGCCACCCGGAGCGCCGGGCAGCAACTGGGGGGCGGCGGCCGCAGCTGAGCCCGAGGCAGGCGCGCAGTCCGGCGGTCGCAGAAGGCGCTACCGGCCCGACCCTGATGAACCGGGTGAGGTTGTCATCGGTGCCCCCCAGGATGGCCCGGTGTCGCAGTACGGGGGTCGACGTTCGCGCTCCCGTCATTCCGCGGAGTACCGGGAGCACAGTGTCGGAAACTTCACGGGTCGGTGGGATTCCCAGCCCGGCTCCGAAACCTCCCCGCCGGTCCCGGAGCCCGCGGCCGCACCAGCGCCCCCGCGCCTTGCCCCCCCGCCGCCGCCACCCCCCACTCCCCGGCACCGCGGTGCCGAGGAGCCGGAGCACGGCGACGAGCCGCAGAGCGGTGGTCAATCGGCCGCCGACCTGTTGGCACGCTTCCAGGTCCAGCCCACCGGAGGCGGCCGGCGGCGCCGCCGTGACGCCTGACACGCTGTGCTCGATCTGGAGAATCGTCTAGAGTCGTAGTGACCGTCCGGTACCCGAATTGTGGGACTGGAACGAACGAATAAATCTGTGAGGTCGTCTGCGATGGAGCAGTTCGACGGTCTGCGCCCGGCCAGGCTGAAGGTGGGTATCATTTCTGCCGGCCGGGTCGGGACCGCCTTGGGGGTGGCGCTCGAGCGTGCCGACCACGTCGTGGTGGCGTGCAGCGCCATTTCCCATGCATCCCTGCAGCGGGCGCGGCGCCGGCTGCCCGATACACCCGTGCTGCCGCCGATCGACGTCGCCGCCGGTGCCGAACTGCTGTTGTTGGCGGTCACCGATAGTGAGCTGCCCGGTCTGGTGGCCGGGTTGGCCGCCACCTCGGCGGTGCGGCCGGGCACCATCGTGGTGCATACCTCTGGTGCCAACGGGATAGCGGTTCTGGACCCGCTCGCCCGGCAGGGTTGTATCCCGCTGGCGATTCACCCGGCAATGACCTTCACCGGCGCCGACGACGACATCGCCAGGTTGCCCGACACCTGCTTCGGTGTGACGGCCGCCGACGAAGTCGGACATGCCATCGGCCAGTCGTTGGTCCTGGAGATGGGCGGGGAGCCGTTTTGTGTGCGCGAGGAAGCCCGTGTGCTCTACCACGCCGCGCTCGCCCACGCATCCAACCACCTGGTGACCGTGCTGGCCGACGCGCTGGAGGCGTTGCGGGCCGCGCTCAAAGGTGACGAACTGCTCGGTCAACAACGAGTCGACAACCAGCCCGGCGGTATCGCCGAACGCATCGTGGGTCCGTTGGCCCGGGCGGCGCTGGAGAACACGCTGCAGCGCGGTCAGGCCGCGCTTACCGGCCCTGTCGCTCGCGGTGACGCCGCCGCCGTCGCCGGACATCTGCACGCACTCGGAGATGCCGATCCCCAGCTTGCGCAGGCCTACCGGGTGAATGCGTTGCGAACCGCGCAGCGCGCGCATGCTCCCGAGGATGTGGTCGAGGTGCTGGCGCGGTGATCGGCAGCAAGAAGCCGACGGCCTTCAAGCCCGGTGAACTCAATGTGTACCTGACACCGGCCGACGTCACCGATGTCGCCCGCGCGTTGCGGCACACCGGGCGGCGAATCATGCTGGTGCCCACCATGGGAGCGCTGCACGAAGGTCACCTGACTCTGGTGCGCGCCGCCAAACGGGTGCCGGGTTCGGTGGTGGTGGTGTCGATCTTCGTGAACCCTCTGCAGTTCGGCGCCGGCGAAGACCTCGACGCCTACCCGCGCACCCTCGACAGGGACATCGAGCTGTTGCGCGGTGAAGGTGTGGAGATGGTGTTCGCCCCTGCAGCATCCGGCATGTATCCCCACGGCCTGCGTACCACCGTGCAGCCCGGTCCGCTGGCTGCCGAGCTCGAGGGTGGTGCGCGCCCAACGCATTTCGCGGGTGTGCTGACCGTCGTCCTCAAGCTGCTGCAGATTGTGCGGCCGGACCGGGCGTTCTTCGGCGAGAAGGATTATCAGCAGTTGGTGCTGATCCGGCAGATGGTCGCCGACTTGAACATCGACGTGCAGGTGGTCGGCGTGCCGACCGTGCGGGAACGCGACGGCCTGGCGATGTCATCGCGAAATCGCTATCTGGACCCGGTGCAACGGGAAGCCGCCGTGGCACTTTCGGCGGCCCTGAGCGCGGGCGCCCATGCGGCCGGCCAAGGCGCCCAGGCCGCGCTGGACGCGGCGAACTCGGTGCTGCAGGCCACGCCCGGCCTGGAGGTCGACTACCTCCAGCTGCGCGATACCGAACTGGGTCCGGTGCCCACCAACGGATCCGGCCGGCTGCTGGTCGCAGCGCGGCTCGGCACCACCAGGCTTCTGGACAACGTGGCGATTCAAATCGGCAATCTCGCCGGCACCACCAGTGGGCCGGACGCTCAATCGCATTGGAGGAATTGATGTTACGAACGATGTTGAAGTCGAAAATCCACCGCGCCACCGTTACCCAGGCCGACCTGCATTACGTCGGATCGGTGACCATCGATGCCGACCTGATGGATGCCGCCGATCTGCTCGAGGGTGAACAGGTCACCATCGTGGACATCGACAACGGCGCGCGGTTGGTCACCTACGCGATCACCGGTGCGCGCGGCACCGGGGTGATCGGAATCAACGGCGCCGCAGCGCATCTCGTTCATCCGGGTGATCTGGTGATTCTGATCGCTTACGGCACCATGGAGGACTCCGAGGCGCGCGCCTACCAGCCCCGGATCGTGTTCGTCGATGCCGAGAACAGGCAGATGGACCTCGGTAGCGACCCTGCTCATGTCCCGGACGGCGTCCCACCCGGTATGGGGGAGTTGTCCCCCGCACGCGGGTGGTACCCCCACGACCCGCGGATCGGCGTGCGGTAGCCGTGCTGCTGGCGATCGACGTCCGCAACACCCACACCGTCGTCGGCTTGTTGGCCGGAGCCAAGGAGAACGGCAAAGTAGTACAGCAGTGGCGGATACGCACCGAGTCCGAGGTCACCGCCGACGAGCTGGCGCTCACCATCGACGGCCTGATCGGTGAGGATGCGGAGCGGCTCACCGGTGCCGCCGGGTTGTCCACCGTTCCGTCGGTGCTGCACGAGGTGCGGATCATGCTCGAGCAGTACTGGCCGTCCGTCCCGCATGTGCTGATCGAGCCCGGGGTACGCACCGGCATTCCGCTGCTGGTCGACAACCCCAAAGAGGTGGGTGCCGACCGGATCGTGAACTGCCTGGCCGCATTCCACAACTTCGGCAAGGCCGCCATCGTCGTGGACTTCGGGTCGTCGATCTGTGTCGACGTGGTCTCGGCCAAGGGGGAGTTCCTCGGTGGCGCGATCGCGCCCGGCGTGCAGGTGTCTTCCGATGCCGCGGCAGCGCGTTCGGCTGCCCTGCGCCGGGTGGAACTGGCCCGGCCCCGATCCGTGGTCGGCAAGAACACGGTGGAATGCATGCAGGCGGGCGCGGTGTTCGGCTTCGCCGGGCTGGTCGACGGACTGGTCGGCCGGATCCGCGACGACGTCAAAGGGTTCTCGGCCGCCGATGACGTCGCTGTGGTGGCCACCGGGCACACCGCGCCGCTGTTGCTGCCCGAGTTGCACACCGTGGAGCATTACGACCGGCACCTGACGCTGAACGGGCTGCGGCTGGTCTTCGAACGTAATCGCGATGCCCAGCGCAGCCGGCTGAAGACCGCGCGCTGAGCCACGGAGGGCGCCGCGCACCCGTTCGCCCGCTTGTGACGGGCGGCGTGTGCCGGGTGCGAGGTCACGTGTCGAGGTGAGCCGGGCGAGGCCGCGCGCAGAGTGTCGGCCCGAACTCATTTAAGCTGGCACGTCGTGAGTGCCGCCGATCGAGACCCCGACAGAGATCCCCTAGGGGAACTTCCCGAGCAGTTCCGGATCCGTCGGGACAAGCGTGCCCGCCTGCTGGCAGCAGGCCGCGACCCCTACCCGGTGGCGATCTCGCGGACCCACACTCTGGCCGAGGTTCGTGCGGCCCACTCAGATCTGCCCATCGACACCGCGACCGACGATGTGGTCGGCGTCGCAGGCCGCGTGGTGTTCGCCCGCAACACCGGAAAATTGTGCTTTGCGACACTGCAGGACGGTGACGGCACCCAGTTGCAGGCGATGATCAGCCTCGACAAGGTGGGGCAGGAGTCGCTGGACGCCTGGAAGGCCGATGTCGATCTCGGCGACATCGTCTACGTCCACGGCACCGTGATCAGCTCACGCCGGGGCGAATTGTCCGTCCTCGCCGATTCCTGGCAGATGGCCGCCAAGTCGCTGCGCCCGCTGCCGGTCGCCCATAAGGAGATGAGCGAAGAGGCGCGGGTGCGCCAGCGTTATGTCGACCTGATCGTCCGTCCGCAGGCGCGTTCGGTGGCCCGGCAGCGCATTGCCGTTATCCGGGCAATTAGGAATGCGCTGGAGCGCCGCGGGTTCTCCGAAGTCGAAACTCCCATCCTGCAGACGCTGGCCGGCGGCGCCGCGGCGCGGCCGTTCATCACGCATTCCAATGCGCTCGACATCGACCTTTACCTGCGGATCGCGCCGGAACTCTTCCTCAAGCGCTGCATCGTCGGTGGTTTCGACAAGGTCTTCGAACTAAATCGAGTCTTCCGAAACGAGGGAACCGATTCCACGCATTCGCCGGAATTTTCGATGTTGGAGACGTACCAGACGTACGGCACGTATGACGATTCGGCAGTCGTCACGAGGGAGCTTATTCAAGAGGTGGCCGATGAGGCGATCGGGACCAGACAACTCCCGCTGCCCGACGGCACCGTCTACGACATCGACGGAGAATGGGCAACTCTGCAGATGTATTCCTCCCTCTCCGACGCGCTCGGAGAAGAGATCACACCGGACACGTCGGTCGAACGGTTGCTTGCGATCGCCGCGCAACTCGATGTGGAGATTCCCGAAGACCGTGGCTTTGGTCACGGCAAACTCGTCGAGGAACTGTGGGAGCACACGGTGGGCAGGACTCTGATCGCACCCACTTTCGTTAGGGATTTCCCGGTCGAGACAACGCCACTGACCCGCCATCACCGCAGTATCCCGGGGGTAACCGAGAAGTGGGACCTCTACGTGCGCGGAATGGAGCTGGCCACCGGCTATTCGGAATTGAACGACCCGGTAGTGCAGCGGGATCGATTTGCTGACCAAGCCCGGGCCGCGGCCGCCGGCGATGATGAGGCGATGCAACTCGACGAGGATTTCCTTGCTGCCCTGGAGTTCGGCATGCCGCCTTGCACCGGAACGGGAATGGGTATCGATCGGTTGTTGATGTGTTTGACTGGGCTGTCAATTCGGGAGACAGTATTGTTCCCGATTGTTCGTCCGCACTCCAACTGAACTGCACAAGTTGTGTCTAGATTGAGTATTTTCCCTTGCTATGGCAGATTAGATCAGTGGGGAGTCTATCCAAACTGGATGTGTAACTGCACAGGAAGAAACGCGAGGGTAAGCCAATGGCGAAGAAAGTGACCGTCACCTTGGTCGATGATTTCGACGGTGCCGGCTCCGCCGACGAAACGGTCGAATTCGGGCTTGACGGGGTGACCTATGAGATCGACCTTTCCAGTAAGAATGCGACGAAGCTGCGCAACGACCTGAAGCAATGGGTCGCCGCGGGTCGTCGCGTCGGCGGCAGGCGGCGCGGCCGTTCCGGTTCGGGTCGGGGCCGTGGCGCCATCGACCGCGAGCAGAGCGCTGCGATCCGGGAATGGGCCCGCCGCAACGGGCACAACGTGTCTACTCGCGGCCGCATCCCGGCCGACGTCATCGACGCGTTCCACGCCGCAACCTAGACGACAAAGCCCCCGGCGCCCAGGCTCGATGCCCGGGCGCCGGGTTTTGCTTTTCGCTTGTGGCGAACTGATCGCCGCCCGGATCGGGAAACGCTTTGGCGCTTTTCCTCGTTAACCGGGTTGAACCAGTTACGTCTGGGCAACCGTGCGCACTGCGAGGTATGAACCCTGGCAGGCCGACCACTACAGTGGACGACAGGTACGCGGTGTCGGGCCATGTGTCGACAAAGGGTCGGCAAGGGCCGGCAGACGGCTTTCCGAGACGGAGTGCCTAATGGTGAGGGAGAGCAGGTAACCGACGATGTTCGAAAGATTTACCGACCGTGCCCGCAGGGTCGTCGTCTTGGCGCAAGAAGAGGCCCGGATGCTCAACCACAATTACATCGGCACCGAGCACATCCTGTTGGGTCTGATCCACGAAGGCGAAGGTGTCGCAGCCAAGTCGCTGGAGTCGCTGGGAATTTCGCTCGAAGGCGTGCGCAGCCAGGTCGAGGAGATCATCGGCCAGGGTCAGCAGGCACCGTCCGGCCACATCCCGTTCACTCCGCGGGCCAAGAAGGTTCTCGAGTTGAGCCTGCGTGAGGCCTTGCAGCTGGGCCACAACTACATCGGCACCGAGCACATCCTGCTGGGCCTGATCCGCGAGGGTGAGGGTGTGGCGGCCCAGGTGCTGGTCAAGCTGGGCGCCGAACTGACGCGAGTGCGTCAGCAGGTGATCCAGCTGCTGTCCGGCTACCAGGGCAAGGAGGCCGCGGAGGCCGGCACCGGTGGCCGGGGCGGAGAGTCCGGCTCACCTTCTACGTCGCTGGTGCTCGACCAGTTCGGCCGCAACCTGACCGCAGCCGCCATGGAGGGCAAGCTGGACCCGGTCATCGGCCGCGAGAAGGAAATCGAGCGGGTCATGCAGGTCCTGTCCCGGCGCACCAAGAACAACCCGGTGCTGATCGGCGAGCCCGGTGTCGGCAAGACGGCCGTCGTCGAGGGCCTAGCGCAGGCCATCGTGCATGGCGAGGTGCCCGAGACGCTCAAGGACAAGCAGCTCTACACGCTGGACCTGGGCTCGCTGGTGGCCGGCTCCCGGTACCGCGGTGACTTCGAGGAACGCCTGAAGAAGGTGCTCAAGGAGATCAACACCCGCGGCGACATCATCCTGTTCATCGACGAGCTGCACACGCTGGTGGGTGCGGGCGCCGCCGAGGGTGCCATCGACGCGGCCAGCATCCTCAAGCCCAAGCTGGCCCGAGGTGAGCTGCAGACCATCGGTGCGACCACGCTCGACGAGTACCGCAAGTACATCGAGAAGGACGCCGCGCTGGAGCGCCGCTTCCAGCCGGTCCAGGTGGGCGAGCCGACGGTGGAACACACCATCGAGATCCTCAAGGGCCTGCGCGACCGCTACGAGGCGCACCACCGGGTGTCCATCACCGACGGCGCACTGGTCGCCGCGGCCACCCTGGCCGACCGCTACATCAACGACCGGTTCCTGCCGGACAAGGCGATCGACCTGATCGACGAGGCCGGCGCCCGGATGCGGATCCGCCGCATGACGGCACCGCCGGACCTGCGCGAGTTCGACGAGAAGATCGCCGAGGCGCGCCGGGAGAAGGAGTCGGCGATCGACGCCCAGGACTTCGAGAAGGCAGCCAGCCTGCGGGATCGGGAGAAGCAACTGGTCGCACAGCGCGCCGAGCGTGAAAAGCAATGGCGCTCAGGCGATCTCGATGTGGTCGCGGAGGTCGATGACGAGCAGATCGCGGAGGTGCTGGGTAACTGGACCGGCATCCCGGTCTTCAAGCTCACCGAGGCCGAGACCACCCGTCTGCTGCGGATGGAGGATGAGCTGCACAAGCGGATCATCGGCCAGGTGGACGCCGTCAAGGCGGTCTCGAAGGCGATCCGCCGTACCCGCGCCGGGTTGAAGGACCCGAAGCGCCCATCGGGCTCGTTCATCTTCGCCGGCCCGTCCGGTGTCGGAAAGACCGAGCTGTCCAAGGCGCTGGCCAACTTCCTGTTCGGCGACGACGACGCCCTCATCCAGATCGACATGGGCGAGTTCCACGACCGCTTCACCGCATCGCGGCTGTTTGGTGCCCCTCCGGGCTACGTCGGCTACGAAGAGGGCGGTCAGCTCACCGAGAAGGTGCGGCGCAAGCCGTTCTCGGTGGTCCTGTTCGACGAGATCGAGAAGGCGCACCAGGAGATCTACAACAGCCTGCTGCAGGTTCTCGAGGACGGCCGGCTCACCGACGGTCAGGGCCGCACGGTCGATTTCAAGAACACCGTGCTGATCTTCACGTCGAACCTGGGCACATCCGACATTTCCAAGCCGGTCGGCCTCGGGTTCACCCAGGGTGGCGGAGCCAACGACTACGAGCGGATGAAGCAGAAGGTCAACGACGAGCTCAAGAAGCACTTCCGCCCCGAGTTCCTCAACCGTATCGACGACATCATCGTCTTCCACCAGCTGACCCGCGACGAGATCATCCAGATGGTCGACCTGATGATCGAGCGCGTCGGCAAGCAGCTCAAGGCCAAGGACATGGCGCTCGAGCTGTCCGACCAGGCCAAGGCGCTGCTCGCCAAGCGCGGCTTCGACCCGGTGCTGGGTGCCCGTCCGCTGCGACGCACCATCCAGCGCGAGATCGAGGACCAGCTGTCGGAGAAAATCCTCTTCGAGGAGGTCGGTCCGGGGCAGATCGTCACCGTCGACGTCGAGAACTGGGACGGCGAGGGTAACGGTGAGGACGCGGTGTTCACCTTCACCGGAACGCGCAAGCCGCCGGCCGAGCCGGATCTGGCCAAGGCGGGTGCGGGCGGTCCGGGGACGTCCGGATAAGCAGCGTGGTCCGCGCCTGGTTACCCGTTAACCAGGCGCGGATTACACTGACGGTGTTGTAGACGGGTTCACGGAATCCGGTGGAATTCCGGAACGGTCGCGCCACTGTGCACAGTCAGACCCGTGACCCCGTCGCCGGCTACCTACGCGGGACGCGAGATCCCAGAAGGAGTTGATCGTGGCGAGTTCCGAGATGACGCAGGTCGCAGCTGTTGACCTGTCGGCCGCAAGGGCAGCGCTCTGGTTGGCGGCGACCGCCTTTCTGGCACTGCTGGCCGTGTACTTCGTCGGCATCGACCAGGGCGCCGTATCGCTGTTCGGCAGCGACACGCACGTGCACGAATTCTTTCACGACGCAAGGCATTTGCTCGGCTTCCCCTGCCACTGATTCGTGGAGAAGCGTCTGATCGCCCGCGGTCTGGCGGCCGGTGCGGCCGGTGGCGTGCTGGCCTTTGTTTTCGCCCGGTTGTTCGCCGAACCGGTGATCGGCCGCGCGGTCGAGTTCGAGGATCGTCGAATCGAAGCGGCGCACGCCCAGGGCGTACATGAGCACGGTGCTGAACTGTTCACCCGCGCCGTCCAGGGCAACGCCGGATTGGGTTTCGGCGTCGTGATTTTCGGCGTCGCGATGGGCGCGTTGTTCGCGGTGCTGTTCTGCGTCTGCTATCCACGATCGGAACATATTGCCCCGCAGTCGATTTCAGTTCGCCTGGCGGCGACGGTGTTCGTCACCGGCTATCTGGTGCCGTTCCTGAAATACCCGTCCAACCCGCCTGCCGTCGGTCAGGCAGACACCATCGGGTCGCGCACCCTGTGGTACCTGGTCATGGTGCTGGCTTCGGTGGCTCTGACGATCGCCGCCCGGTCGCTGACCCGCCGCCTCGAGGTGCGCTTCGGGGCGTTCAACGCCCGGCTGCTGGCGGCCGCTGCCTACCTGTTGGTGGTGGTCGCCGTCATGCTGGCCTTGCCCAGCGTGGCCGAGGTGCCGCCCGGCTTCCCCGCCGACGACCTCTACGAGTTCAGGATGGTGTCGCTGGGCACCCAGCTGGTGTTGTGGACGGGCCTGGGGCTGGTCTTCGCGGTACTTGCCGGGCGGCTGTTGGGCGAAGGCGCACGGGCGCAGAGCGTCGCGGCCTGACCCGCCATGACCGACGTCGGCCGGCTCACCCTGATTTCGCATGCGATGACCGACGCGATGGCTGCGGGCCGCTTTCCCGCCGACGAACCGCTCAGCCACCTCGGCCGCCGTCAGGCCGGACGGCGGTACGACGACGCCGCGGCGCTGGCCGGCCCCGAACGGCGGACGCGGCAAACCGCGGCACTGCTGGGTCTGCAAGCCACCACCGAGCCGCGGCTGGCCGACCTCGACTGTGGGGGCTGGCGCGGGGAGAAGCTGCACGACATCCCGCCGGCCGAACTGCATGCCTGGCTGACCGATCCGGCCGCTGCGCCCCACGGCGGGGAGTCTGTCGCCGACCTCATCGACCGGGTGGGCCGGTGGCTGAAGGTGCAGGCCGACAACATGATTCGGACGGTAGCCGTCACTCACCCGGCGGTGATCAGAGCGGCGATCCTGGTGGTGTTGGACGCACCGCCGAAGTCGTTCTGGCGCATCGACATTGCTCCGGTCAGCAGCACCGAACTGCATTACCGCGGGCGGGGGTGGACCCTGCGCCGCTAGCTATCGCGGGGCCACCATGGCGAAGACCTGCTGGGCGACCTTCAGCATCCAGCCGGTCACCGTCGGCCCGTGGTCACGCGGCCAGTTCAGCTGAAAGCTGACCACCCACGGTTGCCCCGTCTTGTCCACGGCATACCAGCTGAACGTCAAATCTCCTGGCAGCCCACCGGCTTTCGCGCCTATGTACGGCCACACGTCGCGGTCCAACCGGATGCCGGCGACAGCGGACAGGATCTGGCGCACGGGTGCCGCCCGGCCGACGGCGTCTGCCTGCAACGCCACGTGTACGCGGCAGATGTCCTCGGCGTTGCCGTACCACTCGGCACCGTAGGCCGACGCCGGCGTGTGCGCACGGAATGGATCAGGTTGATACTCAGTGGAATTCGCCTGGTCGAGTAACGCGGCCCGTTCCTGCTGTGACGCGTTCTTCCACCTCTCACGCACGTCGGGCCGGCCCCAGCCGATGGAGAACAACTCGTACATGGTGGGGAAGGGCGTCATGCTGGCCGGATCGTGGTGCCCAGCGGTGATCAGCGCCTGCTCGACGGCGCGTGTTCCAACTCGCTCGATCAACATGTCGGTGGCCATGTTGTCGCTGGTGGCGATCATCTTCTCGGCGGCCTTGCGCACCGAGACGTGGTCGCCCGGGGCCAGTTCCAAACCTGACGATCCGACGGCCTTGCCCTTGGCGGTCACCGTCAACTCGTCATCCCAGGACACCGTCCCCTGGGTGACCGCGGTCGCAACGGCATGCAGCACGTACAACTTGAAAATCGATGCCAACGGCAGCGGTTGAGCGGTGTTGGCGCCTGCCACCGGGTCGCACCGGCCGTTGTCCACCTTCGCCACCTGGTAGGAGTAGCGGGCGCCGGTCTTGCTCAGCACCGCGTCCACGTCCGGCCAGGCGTTGATCGGCGGCGGCGGTTGGGTGTCGAGGTCGAACCGGTCGACCTCGCCGATGTCATTGGTGTGTATCCGGATGTCTTGACGTGCCCCGTAGGAGGAGACGAGCTGCAAGGTGGCCACGTTGGCCCCGATGAAGATCGAGTCCAGCGTGAACGGCCGATCCCACCACAGACTCGCCATGGTCGCTTCCACCGAATCGACCTTGTCGGCAGCGGCCAGGGTGCGTACGCCGTCCGGCCCGATGGGCCAGTCGGAGTTCAGCATGTCCATGGTCTGCTGAGCCCGCAGACCGGGCGGAGTGGTGGTGTCGATCCGGTGTCCCACGTTCGCCGCGTTCGCCGACGGCGTGGGTGACGAAGAGCAACCCGGAGTCAGCGTCACCACCAGCGCGGCGGCGACGCTCAACGCCAGTGCCCGGCGGGGCACCGCGCGCCGCCTATCCGGCCCGGTTGGTCCCGGCAACGTCGAGCACGACCTCGAACTCCAGGAGCGAGGCGCCGCTGGCAACGGGGTTGGCACGCTCGCCCGCGTGGGCTTCTTTCGCGGGCCCGTTCGCCCACGCCTGGAAAGCTTCATCAGACTCCCAATGTGTCACCACGAAGTAGCGGTCGTCACCCTTGACCGGACGTAGCAGCTGAAAGCCGAGAAAGCCGGGCTGGTTGTCCACCGCGTGCGCGCGATGAGCGAAGCGTTTTTCCAGTTCGGGGCCAGCGCCGGCGGGCACCGAGATTGCATTGATCTTCACCACTGGCATGGGGCTAGGCTACCGTGCCGGGCATGCCCACCGATCTGTTGACCCATCGCGGTGGAGCGGGCAGGCCGCTGATCCTGGTGCATGGTCTGATGGGACGAGGGACCACGTGGCCGCGCCAATTGCCGTGGCTCACCCGGTTGGGCGCGGTTTACACCTACGACGCCCCATGGCACCGGGGGCGGGACGTCGAAGACCCGTACCCGATCAGCACCGAGCGCTTCGTCGCCGACCTCGGCGACGCGGTCAGCTCACTGGGCGGGCCGGTCGTGCTGATCGGGCATTCGATGGGGGGCCTGCACTCCTGGTGCCTGGCCGCCGAACGGCCCAGCCTGGTGAGCGCGCTGGTGGTCGAGGACATGGCACCCGACTTCGTCGGCCGGACAACCGGCCCCTGGGAGCCGTGGCTGCACGCGTTGCCGGTGGAGTTTCACTCTGCCGATCAGGTATTCGCGGCGTTCGGGTCCGTCGCCGGTCAGTACTTCCTGGAGGCGTTCGACCGAACCAGCTCGGGTTGGCGGCTGCACGGACATCCCTCCCGATGGATCGAGATCGCGGCGGAGTGGGGCACCCGCGATTACTGGGCACAATGGCATGCCGTGCGTTCGCCCACGCTGTTGATCGAGGCGGGCAACACCGTCACGCCGCCCGGGCAGATGCGCAGAATGGCCGAAAGCGACCGTACGGCAGCATATTTGCATGTTCCCCAGGCGGGTCATCTGGTGCACGACGAAGCGCCGGAGGTGTACCGACAGGCGGTCGAGTCGTTCCTCGGGTCGCCTCGGGAGTAGCGACGCGCCGCGCGGGGGGAATGACGAAGCGTTTTACGCGAATGGGCTGGGGGTATCATCAAGCGGTGGCGGTCGCCAGGAAACGACGAGAAGAAGCTCCGGCTGCGGTTGAAGCACCCGATCGGAGCTGGACGTTCCTGACCAATCATGCGCACGTTTTGCTGTGCATCTCGATGGGCGAGGAGTTGACGGCGCGAGAGCTGGCGCTGAAAGTCGGTATCACCGAGCGTTCGGTACAAGCCATCTTGACCGACCTGACCGCGGAGGGTTACCTGGTGAAGTCCAAGGTCGGCCGCCGCAACGTGTACGAAGTCATCCTGGACGGCCGGCTGCGTCACCCACTGGAAGCCAACCATACGGTCGGTGAGCTCCTCGCCGCGCTGTCTTGAACCCGCTTCACGGATTGCACATCGGGCAAAAGCACGGCTCCGCTTCGGCGCCGTTACGCTCGATTGTTTCGCTGTGCTCGCATGCCGCACAGCCGTAGCTATCCGCGGCGACGAGTGAAGTGGGGCACCCACATACCCGACACGGCAGCCCTTCGCGAACCGCGACCCGGCCGTATCCGGGAGCCGAGCAGCGCGGGCAACGCGTGCCCAGGCGACGCGCGAGACGGCGCGCCAGGTCCGTCAGGATTTGCCGGCGACTGGGGTTGAGGTGTGCCCGCAGGTCGGGCTCGACCAGGGCGCGGTGGTCGTCGGCAACCGCCATCGCGGCATCGACCGTGTCCCGCAGCGCATCTTCATCCGTGATCGCCTTGCCGAAGATTTGCACCCTGCCGTCGACGGTCGCCTTGACCACGGCGCCTTGGTCGGGGAAGCCGAATCGCGTGGCGGCGAAAAGCGCGTCGGCTGTGGACTCGACCAGCTTGGGCAGGCCGGGGGCGGCGGGCGCGGTGGTGGCCTCGACAATGCGAATCCCTCGGGTGTCGTCGAGGAAAACCAGCAACTCGGTGTGCCTGGCCAGTGTTCCGCACCAGGCGTCGTAGCTGGCTTCGCTGGCCAGCCCGTAAGGCACCTGGGCCGCACGCATCGCGAGCCGGGCTTTCTCGGTGGCCGCCGCCGCCGGCGTCAGGGTCCTGGGTACTTCGCCGGCGAATGTGCCGAACTGGTCGGTGTCGATTCCGGACGGGGCGATGACGTGCGCACCGAGCTCGGCGGCGAAAGCCGGCGCGACTTGCCGTTGTTTCCCGTGCATGGTGCCCATCGCGATCAGGGTCCCGGCATAGTCGCCGAGTTTGCGATGAGAGAACTTGGAGATCATTTGATGGCTAACGCGAGCAGCCGGGCCGGGAGGGGTTTCCGACCCGGGCTGCCCGCACTCCTTACACGACACGCAGCAACGGTGTTTCGTTCTCGGAAACGTCACCGATGGTCCCGCACACCTGAAGCCGGCCGTCCTCACGGTCAAGCACAGCGCAGACGATCCCGCACTGGCCGCTGTCGACCGCCTTGGCGACCACCGGCGATTTGTGCAGCAGCGACACCCCGACGTGTGCCACGTGAGCGGCCACCAGATCGTCGGCGGTGCTGATGCCGGCGTCCTTGCGGGCCAGTGAGGAAACCGCCTGTTCGACGACAGCGCGCGAGGCACCGTCGGGGAAGCTGGCATTGTTCCAGGCGTCGAGGGCCGTTTGCATGGCGGCACAGTCCGAGTGGCCCAGGATCACGATCAACGGCGTCTTGAGGGTGCCGACGGCGTACTCGAGGGTGGCCAACACGCCGGTGTCGATGACGTGTCCCCAGTTGCTGATGTCGATGATCGAGCTCCAGCCCTGACCGAACACCACCTGGCTGGGTAGGTCGGAATCCGCGGAGCGGAACACCACGGCGGTGGGCCGGCTCCCGGCGGCGGCGTGCAGCGGCTTGGCCCGCAACGTGTTGTGGAAGTGCTGATTTCCGGCTTGCAGGCTCTGCCAGGCGGAGGTGGGGTTGGACATATTCTTACCTTTCTTTGGTGGGTTTCAGCTGAAGTACTCGGGCCGGCTGACGTAGGTGTCGGTGACGAACATGACCCCGGGTGAACCCTCGAGCAGTCGTCGCAGGCCGGCGACCAGTGCCTCGGACTTGGTATCCGGGACGACGGTGATCAGCAGCTCCAACGCCGCCTGCTGATTGAAGAGCAGCCGGCCTTGGTGATAGCCGTGATGGCCGAGCCCCGAGACGCCCGAGACACTGGTGTATCCGGTGGCCCCGGCGCTCTGCATTTGCTCGCGGACCGCGGTCGCGTGTTCGCCGCCCACGACCACTTCGATCTTCGTCATCTTTGTCAGGCCGTTCAGCGGCATGGCATTACCTCCTCAGTTGCGTTGTGCTTTTCGACTCCCGTTTCCCAGCCCCGCCAGCCGTTGCGGGTCCAGCGCTGCCAGTCCTGTCCGGGGTTCTCCCGGGCCGCGAGCGCGACCCAGTCGTTGCCGAACAGATGCTGAAGTACGGGGTTGCGGTCGACGATCATGTCGATCCGCTCCAGCGGGGCCTCGACGACGGTCAGCAGCCGCATCGGTTCGTGCCCGAAGGACTGCCCGTCGGTTACCGACTGACGAGGCAGGCCGAGCTGCAGGTCACCGCCGTGGCCGGCCAGGACGCCCACGCCGGCCACGACGTTGTGGATCGTCTTGGTGCCGGCTCCGAAGAGCTCCGGCGCCACCGTCGAGAAGTAGTACTGGCAGTTGATCCACTGCGCCACGACCATCGGGGCGGTCAGGATGGTTTCCAGCGCGCTGCCGTCGGGGTCGACGTCAGCTTCGTAGGAGTGCAGGAACACCCGTCGCTGCAGGTCGAGCCCCCGGGTCAGGTCGCGGGGCCCGACAATGAAAGCGGCGTTGCCGGCCAGCCCCCACTCCGGAAAGACCTGTGCCCAGTCGGCGGATCGGTTGGCGACATGGCGCGCCGCCCGTGCCGCGTTCGGGCGGGCGGGCCCGCCCGGCAACGCGGCGCAACGCTCGGCCGCCAACTCGGCACCGGCGACCTCCAGATCGGTGATCAGCCGGTGCAGGTCCGGTAGGTGGCTCGCCGGGATCAGGTGCTCGTCCAAGACGTCGACCCGGTCGGTGGCCGTGTCGTGCAGAGCGGCGACGAACCAGGTGTCGGCGGGGATCGAGATCCCCATCTCGCTCAACTCGGCACGCACTTCGGCGTTGTTGAGGATCGTCACCGCGGTGCGGGCGTTGGGCCCACCCGGCTGCCCACCGCAAGCCCCACAGTCCAGAGCGGCCTGGTAGGGATTGTTCTCGGTCGTGCTGCCGTGTCCGCACATCACCACCAGCCGGGCGAACCCGTTCGTCAGTCCCATGGTGGTGAGCGCCACCTGCGCATAAAGAGCGCGGTGAGCCAGGTCGACGCTCTCGTTGACCGTGAGCACGCTGGGTGCCGGCGGAGCCAGCCGGTCGCGCAGGCGCCGGCGCAGGGTGCCGCTGGCGATCGGGCTCAGCGTTTTGGCCGCGGCCCACGGACCGGCGGCCCAGCCGGAGGCTTCGGCCAGCGTGAACGGGGCGAGCAGCGCCTGTTTTGCGGTGGAAAAGGCGGCCTCGGCGCCGGCCATGATGGCGCTACCTTCCCGCAGCCGCCGGGCCGCCCGCGAGTCGGCAGGTGTCGGGCTTTCGCGGACTTCGTGCTCGGGCCGGATCAGTACCGGGCATAGTTCGTTGGGTGTCCCGCCGACCAGGTCGGTGAACCGGATCGCGACGGCGAAGAACCCGGCGAAACCCAGGGTTTCGTACCCGCCCAGCGATTCGATGTGCCGGCGCAGGCCTTCCGAGCGAGTGTCGATGCAGCACACGAGTTGGGTGTGTGGCCGCTGTCGCGACTGCCGGGAAGTGTGGTGCGCCAACGACGTCAGCAGCGCGTCGCGATAGTGCGCTTCATAGGCCTGCTGCCAGACCACGACCCGGGCGGTGACCGGAAGCGCCGCCAATATCCTTGCGGCGGGCGCGAGGTCGCTGTCGCTCAGCTGATCGAGACCCCACCGGTGCGCCAGAGCGGCTGCCCGCTCCCGCGCCGAGGGGATGGGCGAGCGGTTGAGCGTCTCCGGCTCCGCTACCGGCCCAGAAGCGTTGTCGGGCACCAGGAGTGCTTCGTAGGTCAGGCGTATGGCCAGGTAGTCGAGCAGGTTGGCGCCGCCGGCCCGCTGGGCGTACCAGCGGACATGGGCGGCCCAGCCGGGCAGCCGGGTCAGATGTGCTTGCAGGTAGGTGATGCGTTCGCTTTCGGTGACCCCGAGCTGCTGCAGGGCCTGCAGCGCGGCGTCGTCCGCCCGCTCGGGAACCTTTCGCAGTGCGGCCCGCACCCGTCGGCTCAGTTCGTGGTCGCCGGGTGCCAGAGAGCGCCAGGCGTGAAAGAGACCCCGATCGCGCCCGGGCATCGGCCAACCCGCCGCCGGTGATCCGAAGAAGGCCGCACACCATTTGGCGGTCTGTGCATCGACCCGATCGGCTACCTCCGGTGCCGTCTGTTCGCTGCGGGTGCGGTTGCGGCGCAGCGGCTTTGCCGCGACGCTGCCGTTGAGCAGGTCGGCACGCAGCAACTCGGCGGGTGTCACGACCCGGGCGCCGAGCTGGATGGGTTCTCCGTCCAGCAGCGTGGGATAGCGCAGCCGCAGCGTGGCCTCGAGGTCGGCGTCGGATATCCGCCCCCGGTGGTAGAGGTCCCGGTAGGCGGTCTCATCCAGCATTCCTGCCACGCCGTAGAGGTCACCGGCGCGAAGCACCGCCTGCTCGAAGGGCATGCCCTCGAGTCCGGCCAGCGGGTTCACGGCGATGAAGGTCTCGAGCGGGTAGTGCGTGGGGACCACCCGGCCGGCCAGATTCACCTCGCTGCGCAGCTGCGCCCGCAGCGTGTCGGTCGAGACGTGTTCGGTGACGATGGTCATCGGTTCGCTCCTGTCAGTTGTGCGGGCAGCGGGGTCAGGTTCGGCAGCTGCTGTGGCCGGCTGGCCGAAACATTTCCTGCCACAAGGGCTTTGGTGTAGAGGGTGCGCTGCAGCCGCCCGGCCCAGCCCCCCGAGGGGGCGTGGCGCAGCAGGGCCAGCGCGCCGAGGACGACGGCCGCTGCGGCGATGCCGACCGAGGAGGCGGATGGCACGGCCACCGGTGGTAGGTCGGGTGAAAGGAACCCGGTCACCAGGTCGACCAGCGCCAGGTACGCAGTGGCCGCACCGAACAGTGCCACGGCCGCGGCGAAGACTGCCCGCCAGCCGGGCGAGCGTCCCAGCCAGCCCGCCAGAGCCGCTGCGGCGGTCGCCCAGGTGAAGATGACCAGCGCTTCTGCCGAGCCGTGCTCGCCGGTGTGCAGCGGGAACACGGTGCCGGCTGCGTAGAGTGCGGCGGCGGGCAGCAGCATCGCGGTGAGAAGCACCGCCGTGCGTCGCGACGGGCTCAGCGCCGGCGCCGGTGGGCGAGCGGCCTTCTGCCGGCGCTTGGCTATCGCCGAGCCGGACGACAGGAAGAGCGTGGCCTTGTAGAAACCGTGGCCGAACAGGTGGAAGACCGCCGCGGCAGACAGGCCCAAGCCGCAGGTCAAGATCATGAAGCCCATCTGAGCCATCGTCGAATACGCCAACGATCCCTTGATGTCTGACTTGGTCAGCATCACGACGGCCCCGTAGACCATGCTCAACATGCCGGCGGTGAACGCCACGCCCATGGCGATGGGCGATCCGCTGACGATCGGGCTCAACCGGACCAGCAGGACCCCGCCGGCGTTGACCACTCCGGCGTGCAGCAGCGCCGACACCGGGGTGGGTGCTGCCATGGTGGCCGGCAACCAGCGGTGGAACGGAATCTGTGCGGAGCGGGACAGGGCAGCCACCACGATCAGGACCGCGGCCACCAGCATCGTCGGTGAGTCGTCGCTGGTCACCTGCAGGCTGGACAGGCTCCGATTGCCCCAGTGCATGGTGACCAGCCCGACCGCCGACCACAGTGCCAGGTCGCCCAGCGCGAACGCGGTTGCGGTGCGTCGCACGCCGTCGCGGGCGGCCGGCAGTTCCCAGTAAGTCGCCAGCAGCAGGCACAGCGCGATCCCGGCGATGGTCCAGCAGAAGGCCAAGCCGATCAGAGTTCCGGAGATCATCAGACCGGCGGACGCCGCGGTGAGCAGTCCCGTCCCGGCGGTGAACCAGCCCGACCGCGGGTCACAGGCGAGGTAGCGCAGGGCGAACAGTTGAACGACCGTGCTCACCCCGTAAACCAGCACCAGCAGCAGTGCGCTGAGCCGGCCGGCGGTCATCTCGGCGATGAGGGTGCCTTGGCCGGTGCGCAGGGAGGCGTGTACCGGCCCGTGCAGCAGTACCTGAGCGGTCAACACGCTGGCCGCGATCAGCCCCGAACCCGCGGTCGCGGCGCCCAATCGACCGACCAGGCGGGGATGCCGGGAGCCGGCCAGCAGCGCGAGTAGCGATGCGAGCAGGGGCGCGGTCAAGACGGCAAGGAGGACGGCAGTCATTGGTCATCACCGCCCGTGCTGGGTATGCGATGTCTGATGTACATGCGAGGGACATTACGTGAGACAAATTACGTCTGTCAAACCTCACGAAATATATTTCGTGTAACGAACCTCACTAGTGAGTGAGTTGACCTCGGAAACCCCGGATTTCAGCACCCGGCCGACCGGGGTCGGCCGGTCCATGGCGCATCACTGGCTACTATCCTTCGCCGGCAAGTGCAAATCGGCCATCGGCGGTCTGGGTCACCAGTCCGTCGGCCAGCAACGAATACAGCGCACGGTCGCGCTGTGCGGTGTCGGTCAGCCAGGCGACATCCAGTTCGGCGCGAGTCACCGGAGAATCGTTGTCCCGCAATATATCCAACAGCCGACCCCGGACTTGTCGGTCGGTACCGGCATAACCCTGCGCCCGTCGCGCCGGTCCGCTGCCTGCGGGATAACCGGCGTCGCGCCAGGCGCAACTGTCCAGCGGGCACAACCCGCACCGGGGCGTCCGTGCCGTGCACACCATCGCGCCGAGCTCCATCAGTGCCACTGAAAAAGTAGGTGCTGCAGCATCATTCGGCAACAATGCGGCCACGTCGGCGTGGTCGCGGGTGGCTGACGGGTTGCCGGCGTCCGCACGGCCATGAACGGCGCGGGCCACCACGCGGCGAACGTTGGTGTCCACTACCGGAACGCGTTGGCGGTAGGCGAAGCATGCTACTGCCCGCGCGGTGTAGCTACCGACGCCCGGCAGCGTCAGCAACGTCTCCACGTCGTGGGGGACAACGTCGTCATGGTCACGCGCGATAGCGACCGCACACTCGTGCAGGCGTTTGGCGCGCCTGGGGTATCCCAGCTTGCCCCAGGCTCGCAGCACGTCGGCGGCACTGGCCGCGGCCGTCGCAGACGGAGTCGGCCAGCGCCGCACCCAGTCCGTCCAGATCGGTAGCACCCGCGACACCGGCGTCTGCTGCAGCATGAACTCGCTGACCAGGATCTGCCATGCACTGACACCGGGCTCGCGCCAGGGCAGGTCGCGCCTCGACCGCTCGTACCAGGCGAGAAGATTGGTGACAGGTATGTGTCCTGGTCCGATCACCGGCCGGTCCGGCAGAATGTCTGGCATGCCCAATAGCAACCCGATAAGCGCGTGGAAAGCACTCAAAGAGGGTAACGACCGATTCGTTGCCGGCAGGCCCGCGCACCCCAGCCAGAGCATCGACCACCGCGCCAGCCTGGCCGCCGGTCAGAAGCCGACCGCAGTCATCTTCGGCTGTGCGGACAGCAGGGTCGCCGCGGAGTTGATCTTCGACCAGGGACTCGGCGACGTTTTCGTGGTCCGCACGGCCGGGCAGGCGATCGATTCGGCGGTGTTGGGTTCCATCGAATACGCGGTGACGGTGCTCAACGTCCCGCTGATCGTGGTGCTCGGCCACAACAGCTGCGGCGCCGTCAAGGCCACTATCGAAGCACTGGACGACGGAGCGATACCCAGCGGGTTCGTGCGCGACGTGGTCGAGCGCGTCGTGCCGTCGATATTGGCGGGCCGGCGCGACGGCCTGACGCGGGTCGACGAGTTCGAGGAACGGCACGTCAGCGAGACGCTCAAGCAACTTACGGCGCGCTCATCGCCGATCTCCGAGCGGGTGGCCGCAGGAACCCTGGCGCTGGCCGGCGTCACGTATCAGCTCGCCGAGGGCAGAGCGCAGTTGGTCGACCACATCGGGGACATCGGCGAAGAAGTGGCGGAAGAGCAGGCCGTCTAACCGCCACTAACACGGCAACCGGCCAGCTAACCCGCGACACGCCGGGGCGGGTCAGCCCGCGAAGCATGACCTGGCCCTACCGTGGAAATGTGCTGGATCTGGAACCGCGTGGCCCGCTACCCACTGAGATCTACTGGCGGCGCAGGGGGCTGGCCCTGGGCATCGCGGTCGTGGTGATCGGGATTGCTGTCGCCATCGTCATCGCTGTGGTCAGTAGCAACGCCGGGGCAAAGCCCGCCGACAAGCCGGCCTCCGCCCAGGGCAGTGCCGGCTCGAACGCGCCCCAGGCGCCGGCGACGCAGCAGCCGGCGGGGCAGACCGAGGCGCCGGTGCCGGGTGCGCCTCCCGGCGTGGTGAACCCGGAGTCGCCCACTCCGACCGCCGCGGTGCAGCCACCGCCGGTGCTCAAGGACGGCGACGACTGCCCGGATTCGACGCTGGCCGTCAAGGGGCTGACCAATTCGCCCCAGTACTACATCGGTGACCAGCCGAAATTCACCATGGTCGTGACGAACATCGGTCTGGTGTCCTGCAAGCGCGACGTCGGCGCTGCGGTGCTGGCGGCCTACGTGTATTCGCTGGACAACAAGCGGCTGTGGTCCAACCTGGACTGCGCGCCGTCCAACGAGACCCTGGTCAAGACCTTCACCCCCGGGGAACAGGTGACCACCGCGGTGACCTGGACGGGTATGGGTTCGGCGCCGCACTGCCCGCTGCCGCGACCGGCGATCGGTCCGGGCACCTACAACCTGGTCGTGCAGCTGGGGAATCTGCGCTCGCAGCCGCTCCCGTTCGTGCTCAACCAACCGCCTCAGCCGCCAGGTCCGGCGCCCGGCCAGGGCCCGGCGCTGGCGCCGCCGCCGGAGGCGCCACCGGGGCAGGGCGGCTAGTGGTCAGCGGGCGCGGCTAAGGATCCGCGAGCGTCGACTCGGCCAGTTGGGACAGGCCCTCCCGCACGTGGCGGGCCCACATGGCGCCGATCCCGTCGACGGATTGCAGGTCGTTGGCGCTGGCGGCTAGTAGTCCCTGCAGCGTCCCGAACGCGCGGACCAGCAGGTCGACGTGGGCGAACTGCAGCCGGGGGATACCCGCCATCGCGCGATAGCCCCGCGGGCTCAGTGCCGAATCCTGGGCCTCAGCCGTAGTCGGATAGCCGAACACCTTCGCCAGGGCGGCGAAATCGAGCAGCTCGGTGTCCGACAGACCGTCCAGGGCGTCCAGCGTGTCGGCGATCTGTGCCCTGGTCGGTGGCTCGGGGTTGGCGTGGTAGTCGCGAACGATCAACTCCCGCGCGAGGTCGTTGCCGCCCAGTAGCTCCTCCTGCTGAAGTCGCAACTGGCGCCCGTCGGTGCCCAGTTCGACCACGTCGTAGTCGATGGCCTGGCCGATGCGACGGACCAGCTCCAGGCGCTGCACCACCGTCATCACATCGCGCAGGGTGACGAAATCCTCGATTTCGGCACGCGAAAGCTGCCGGCTGACCTCGTCCAGCCTGGTCTTGTAGCGCTCCAAGGTCGCAATCGCCTGATTCGCGCGCGAAAGTATGGTCGCGGAGTCGGTCAGCACATGGCGCTCACCGCACACGTAAACCGTCACGATGTTCATCGAATGGCTGACCGAGATCACCGGGTAGCCGGTCTGGATCGCCGCGCGCTCGGCCGAGCGGTGCCGCGTCCCCGACTCGTCGGTCGGTATGGACGGATCCGGCACCAGCTGGACGTTGGCCCGTACGATGCGGCTGCCGTCCGTCGACAGCACCACCGCACCGTCCATTTTCGACAGCTCGCGCAACCGGGTCGGCGCGTACCGGACGTCGAGGGAGAAGCCGCCGTCACAGATGGCTTCGACGCTCTCGTCGTGGCCGAGCACTATCAGGGCGCCGGTGCGGCCACGCAGGATGCGTTCCAGGCCGTCGCGCAGCCCGGTGCCGGGAGCCAGTCGGGCCACGGCCTCACGCAGGGTCGGACGAGTCACAGCCAGCATTCTGCTATGGCGGGGCGCTTAACGGGATCCCTACCCGCGGCTATGGGAGGCGTTGCAACTTCAGCTCGGCGGCGGTGGGCTGCTCGGCGATGCTGATCAGGTGCTGCAGCGCCTCGACGATGGTGGGTGCACTCAAGGCGCGCAGACCAGGTGGGATCGCCTTGCAGCCCGGTGGGATCAGCGCGATGGTGAAGCCCTGACGGGCGGCTTCGGCCAGCCGCCGGTCCATGCCGTGGACCCGCCGCAGATCACCGGCCAGGCCTACCTCACCGATCATCACCGCGGTGGTGGGCAGCGGCAGGTTGGCGTAGGCGGAGGCCAGGGCGGTGGCCACCGCGAGATCGGAGGACGGGTCGGTCAATCGCATGCCACCCACGGTCGACAGATAGATGTCGTTGACGGCCAGGCTCAGGCGGGCGTGCTTTTCCAGCACCGCGGTGATCATCGCCGCGCGGGAATGGTCGATGCCGCTGACCGCTCGCCTCGGCGAGCCGCCATTGGGGGTGGCCAGCAGGGCCTGCACCTCGCCGATGAGCGGCCGCTTGCCGTCCAGGGTCACCGTGATGGCGGTGCCGGGAACAGGCATCGGGCGCTGATCCAGGAACAGGTTCGACGGGTCGGCGACACCCTCGATGCCGCTGTCGTGCAAGAGGAAGCAACCCACTTCGTCAGCTGCCCCGAACCGGTTCTTGATGCCGCGGACCATCCGCAGCGCGCCGTTGCGATCGCCCTCGAAGTGCAGGACCACGTCGACGAGGTGCTCCAGGGAGCGCGGTCCGGCGATTGCCCCGTCCTTCGTGACGTGCCCGACGAGAAACATCGCGACACCGTTGGCCTTGGCGGCCGCGGTCAGCGCGGCGGTCACCGCGCGAACCTGGGTGACACCGCCGGCGACACCGTCCACCTCGGTGGTGGACATCGTCTGCACCGAGTCGATGATGACCAGGGCCGGCCGCACGGTGTCGATATGGTCCAGCACCGTGTGCAGGTCGGATTCCGCGGCGAGGTAAACCTCGTCGAAGGCCGCGCCGCTGCAGCCGATCCGGTCGGCACGCAGCCGCACCTGGCCGGCCGACTCTTCGCCGGAGATGTACAGCGCACGTCGTCCCCGCTGCGCCCAGCGGTGTGCGACTTCGAGCAGCAGGGTCGACTTCCCCACACCGGGATCACCCGCCAGCAACGTGACGGAGCCGGGGACCACGCCGCCGCCGAGCACGCGGTCGAGCTCATCCACACCTGTGGACCGGTGCCGGCTCTTGTTCGGCTCAACCGCGCTGATCGGCACCGCCGGCGACCCGGACGTCACCGAGCGCCTGCCGTTGCCGATAGCGGCCAGTACGGCCACCTCTTCTACGCTGCCCCAGCTACCGCAGTCCAGGCAGCGTCCCACCCACTTGGCGCTGACATGGCGACATTCCGTGCAGCGGTATTGCGAACGAGCGTTGGCCACCCCGTGACGGTATCCGGAGGCGGTGACAGTTCCCGGTGCGGAACGCCGGCGCGGCCGTCAGGCGTGGTTGGAACCCTCGTGCGGCTGCGACAGGCTTGCCGAGATCGGCACCTGCACGCTGGCTTCTCCGGCCTTCTCGAATTTGAAGGTGAACTTGTACGTCAGGCCATTGGTGATCGGCTTCGTCAGGTTCACGGTCGCCTTGGCCGCCCCGTTGCCCTGGGCAGGGCCCGGCGCCACACCCTGGCCGTCCGGCGTGCCGATGATCAACATCTTGCCCGCCGGCAGCTTGGCGTCACCGCTCACGGTCACATTGCCGATCTCACTGGTGATGCCGGTCAACCGGTCGTTCACGTCAGGTGAATCGTTGATTGCCACCAGCACCAGATCGACGGTCCTGCCGGGCTGCAGGAAGTCGCCGGCCTGGTTGGCCTGAATACGGATATCGCGCAGTGCGATGTTGTTGATCGTCACCCTGTTGCCGTTGACCGCGGGCTCTTGAGCGGCGGTCTGGGAGATCTGACCGGTACCGCACCCACTGAGCGTGACCACGGCAAGCGCCAGGATCGCCATACAAGAGCTAGGCCTCAAGAAATGGATCGGCCGGCGGGTGTTCAAGCGGTTCACTCAATGCCTCCTGCTCGGCGTGGGCACGGCACCGTGCCGGCACGTGCGACGGCTCCGGACCGCCGCGTCGGTTCAACTATGCACAGTAGTTGTAAGGCACCGCCGACGGTAGCAGTGGCAGGCCGGAGTCGAGCGCGGCGATGCTCTCCAGCGGCAACTTCACGATTACTACATGACCTCCGAAACGCCATTGCATACAACCGAGACCTGGCTGCGGTGCCATTGCCCTGCCGACTGGAGGTGCGAAATGTCGTATGTGATCGCTTCGCCGGAGTCGCTCGCAGCGGCGACCGTGGATTTGCAGCGCATTGGTTCGACGGTCGGCGCGGTGAGCGCTGCCGTAGCCGGCCCGACGACGGGGCTGATGGCGGCAGCCGAGGACGAGGTGTCAATCGCGATCGCTGCCTTGTTCGGCTCGCATGGTCAGGCCTATCAGGAGTTCAGCGTGCAGGCGACCGCGTTCCACGAAAGGTTTGCGCGTGCATTGGGCGGTGGCGCGTCCGCATACTTCACCGCCGAGTCGGTCAATGCCGAACAGATGTTGCTGGGTGTGATCAACGCGCCAACGCAAGTACTGCTGGGGCGCCCGCTGATCGGTAACGGCGCAAACGGGTCGGCGGGCCAGGCTGGTGGTGCCGGCGGGCTGCTGTGGGGCAACGGCGGCAGCGGTGGTGCCGGTGTTGCCGGTCAAACCGGTGGCGCCGGTGGAGCTGCGGGTTTTTTCGGTAATGGCGGCAACGGCGGAGCAGGCGGTGCCGGCGCAGCTGGTGGCGCGGGTGGGTCCGGCGGGTGGCTCTATGGCAACGGTGGCGTGGGCGGCGCCGGCGGTGCCGCCACGTCGGCCGGCGCGGCCGGCGGTTCCGGCGGCGTCGGCGGCAGCGCCTGGTTCTTCGGTCAGGGTGGAGCCGGTGGCGCCGGCGCAAACGGCTTCGCCGGCGGTGCAGGCGCGGCAGGAGACGTGGGCTCGGTCGGCTTAGCCGGTGGTGTTGGTGGGGCGGGCGTCGACGGCGGTACCGGCGGCAACGGTGGTGTCGGGGGTCGCGGTGGGCTGCTGATCGGCAATGGCGGCGTCGGCGGTGCGGGCGGTATCGGCGGTGTCGGCGGCATGGGTGGTGTCGGCGGGGACGGCGGTACGGGGAACGCAGGCGTCTTCTTGCCCAGCGGCGTCCCGGGTGACGGTGGCTTCGGCGGCAACGGTGGTGATGGTGGTTCCGGCGGCTCCGGTGGTGCCGGCGGCAATGGCGGGGCCGGCGGCGCGCGCGGACTCATCGGTCAAACGGGCAGCGCCGGTGCAGGCGGCGTGGGCGGTGCCGGTGGCCTCGGCGGGGTTGCCGGGTCCGGGGGGGCTGGTGGCGCTGGCGCTGACGGGCCTGTCGGTGGCCAAGGCGGTGCCGGTGGAAACGGCGGGAACCATGGCTTCGGCGGCGCGGGCGGGGCCGGTGGCTTCAGCGGCACCGGCAGCCAGGCTGCAGATGGCGAACCCGGCTGGAAGAACTGGCCGGCCGCGGGTACCGGTGGCAACGGCGGTAATGGCGGGGCCGGCGGCGACGCCACTGCCGCCGGTGGGGCCGGAGGACAAGGCGGTGCCGGGGGTAACGCCGGGCGGGTCGGCAATGGCGGTAACGGCGGCTCTGGTGGCACCGGCGCCGATGGCGACGCAGGGGCCGATGCCACCGCCGCGGGCGCTGACGGCGGTTATGGACAAACCGGTGGGGCCGGTGGGGCCGGCGGCGCAGGCGGATCAGGCGGAACAGACTCCGGTGCCGGTGGTGCTGGCGGTGCCGGCGGTAAGGGCGGCCGCGGCGGCAACGGCGGCGCGGGTGCGACCGGCGATGCCGGGGCCGACGCCACCACCGCGGGTGGTCAAGGGGTGGCCGGGGACGACGGTGGCCACGGCGGGATTGGCGGCAACGGAGGAATGGGTGGGGCGGGCGGGGCCGCCGGCGTGGGATTGGCAGGTCCCTGGGGCAGCTACGGGGCCGGTGGGCTCGGCGGGGACGGTGGTACCGGAGGCAGTGCGGGTGACGGTGGTACTGGCGGCAACGGTGCGGGCGGTGTCATCGGCGGTGATGGCGGATCCGGCGGAAAAGGGGGTGACCGCGGTTACGGGGGGTTCGGCGGGATCGGCGGCTACAGCGGCGACGGGACCTACGGTGCGACGGGTTCGCAGGGCGGCGAAGGCATGGCCGGTGGCAACGGCGGTCACGGTGGGAGTGGAGGCGACGCGACCGCCGCACCTGCCGGCCAGGCCGGTGGGGCCGGTGGCGCGGGTGGCAGGGGCGGCGACGCCGGCCGGATCGGCGACGGTGGCATCGGCGGTACCGGTGGTAACGGCGCCGACGGCGCCGACGGAATCAACCCCACCGCGCTGCCACAGACCGGCCAGGCGCAGGCCGGGGATCACGGATTCGAGAGCGGGCGCATCGGCGGGCCCGGTTTCCCCGGTGCCTCCGGTGCCGGTCCTGGCGAGTGGGGTGGGGTTGGAGGCGACGGCGGCCAGGGTACCGGTCCGGGCTCAGGCCAGCGGCCGGTTATCGGTGGCGACGGCGGCAACGGCGGCACCGGAGGTCTGGGTGCCAACGGCGGCGACGGTGGTGACGCCGGTGACGGAGTCAGCAGTTTTGGTAAAGCTACTGGTGGCAAAGGTGGGACTGGGGGAGCCGGTGGGGCCGGCGGTGACGGTGGTGACGGTGGTGACGGTGGCGCGGCCACCATGGACAGCAACTCCGGAAACGACGTCGTTACCGGGGGCCGTGGCGGCAATGGTGGGGCCGGTGGCCTCGGCGCCACCACCGGCGGTGACGGCGGTGACGGCGGCCTCGCGAAGGGAGACGGGGCGATCGGTGGTCATGGCGGCACAGGTGGCAGCGGCGGCACCGGAGCAGCCGGTCATGCCGGTGGCGCGGGTGGGGAAGGAGGTGCTGGTGGCGCCGGCGGATGGCAGTCCGGAAATGGCGGTGCCGGTGGCACCGGTGGGGCGGCCGGCAACGGCGGTAAGGGGGCCGTCGGCGGCCTCGGCGGTAACGGTGGCGCCGGCGGCGACACGTACGACGGTCCCAATGCGCCCGCCGGCTTTGCCGGTAATGGCGGCAACGGCGGAATCGGCGGTACCGGCGGTGCTGGCGGCGCCGGGGGTAACGGCGGTAGCGGCGGCCTTGGCGGCGACGCACCGGCAGGCACCGCGGGTGACCACGGCGCCGGCGGGGCCGCAGGCTCCGGCGGCGAGGGTGCCGCAGGCGGTGAGGGCGGCACCGGCGGAGACGGCGGTATACGCCACAGCGGCGGCAATGGTGCACGCGGCTTTGACGGTCCGGCCGGCGGTGCCGGCGCGACCGGCCAGGATGGCCAGCCAGGTGCGTCCGACTAATTGAATTGCGCGCTCGGCGCCTGTGGTTTCTTCTGGGCCGGCGGGCGAGCTGGCTGGGTAGTTGACTGAATCGTGGGCCCGCCCGGGGCTTGCGATTGCACGTCTTTTTGCGCCTGTCAACCCCCAATGTTCACCGGCGGTGCCCCTGACCTGCATCGTTGGTCCGCAGGTGGTTGCCTCCCGTGTTAGAATGAACCGACGAAAGGGGCTCGAATCATATGATCTTCAAGGTCGGTGACACCGTTGTCTACCCACATCACGGTGCTGCGTTAGTCGAGGCGATCGAAACTCGGACCATAAAAGGGGAGCAAAAAGAGTATCTCGTCTTGAAAGTTGCGCAGGGCGACCTGACTGTTCGAGTGCCTGCTGACAACGCCGAGTACGTCGGTGTCCGCGATGTCGTAGGCCAGGAAGGTCTCGACAAGGTTTTCCAGGTGCTGCGCGCTCCGCACACCGAAGAACCCACCAACTGGTCCCGTCGCTACAAGGCCAACCTGGAGAAGCTCGCTTCCGGCGATGTGAACAAGGTGGCCGAGGTCGTCCGTGACCTGTGGCGCCGCGACCAGGAGCGTGGCCTGTCGGCAGGCGAGAAGCGGATGCTGGCCAAGGCCCGGCAGATCCTGGTCGGCGAGCTGGCGTTGGCCGAAAGCACGGACGAAGCCAAAGCCGACACCATTTTGGACGAGGTTCTGGCCGCCGCGTCCTGAACGCAAACGTTGTCGCTGTAGTACCTGCCGCGGGTTCCGGGCGGCGGTTGGCCGCCGGCGTGCCCAAGGCGTTCTATCAGCTCGAAGGGCAGTCGCTGGTTGAGCGGGCCGTTGAAGGCCTGCGGGCCTCGGGCGTCGTCGACACCGTCTTCGTCGCCGTACCTGCGGATCGCACCGACGAGGCCAAGCTCATCCTCGGGCATCTCGCCACCATCGTGGCCGGCGGGGCCAGCCGTGCGGATTCCGTGCGGCTGGCCCTGTCGGCGATGGCCGAGTCGGAGCCTGAATTCGTGCTGGTGCACGATGCCGCCCGGGCGCTGACGCCGCCGTCGTTGATCGTGCGGGTCGTCGAGGCCCTGCGTGCCGGACACGGCGCGGTGGTCCCCGGGTTGCCGGTCTCCGACACCGTCAAGGCCGTCGACGGGAACGGCGTAGTCCTGGGCACGCCGGAACGGGCGGGCCTGCGTGCCGTGCAGACACCGCAGGGCTTCGCCACCGACGTGCTGCTGCGTGCCTACCAGCAGGCAGCCGCGGAAGCCGGCGACTTCACCGACGACGCATCCCTGATCGAGCACATCGGCGGACAGGTCCAGGTGGTCGACGGCGACCCGCTCGCATTCAAGATCACCACTCAACTCGACCTGATGCTGGCCAGGGCTATAGTGCGCCAGTGATGCAGATGCCCCGCGTCGGTATGGGTGTCGACGTGCATCCGATCGAACCGGGGCGACCATGTTGGCTGCTGGGGCTGCTGTTTCCCAGCGCGGACGGCTGTTCGGGGCACTCCGACGGTGACGTCGCCGTGCACGCACTGTGCGATGCCGTGCTGTCCGCCGCGGGACTGGGCGACATCGGCGGCGTCTTCGGCGTCGATGACCCCCGCTGGCACGGCGTCAGTGGCGCCGACATGCTGCGGCACACCATGGAGCTGCTGACCGAGCATGGCTTCACGGTCGGCAACGCGGCGGTGCAGGTGATCGGCAACCGCCCGAAGATCGGCTCGCGTCGTCACGAGGCTCAAGCGGTGCTCTCCCGGCTACTCAACGCGCCGGTGTCGGTGGCGGCGACCACTACCGACGGGCTCGGCCTGACCGGGCGCGGAGAAGGCTTGGCCGCCATCGCGACGGCACTGGTCGTTCCGCTGCGATAAGCCACCGGCGACCGGGGCGTCCCCGGCGCAGGCAGTAAGCTGGCACGTCGTGACCGATCGTGCCCAATTGCGGCTTCATGACACGGCGACGGGAGCCGTGCGTGATTTTGTGCCGCTGCGCACCGGCCACGTCTCCATCTACCAGTGCGGCGCCACCCCGCAGGGGCTGCCGCACATCGGGCATGTACGCAGCGGCGTGGCCTTCGACATCCTGCGCCGCTGGTTGGCCGCCCGCGGGTATGACGTCGCGTTCATTCGCAACGTCACCGACATCGACGACAAGATCCTGAACAAAGCCGCCGCGGCCGGGCGGCCGTGGTGGGAGTGGGCCGCCACCCACGAACGCGCATTCACCGCGGCCTACGACGCACTCGACGTCTTGCCGCCCTCGGCGGAGCCGAAGGCGACCGGGCACATCACCCAGATGGTCGAGTTAATGGAACGGCTGATCGAAACCGGCCACGCCTATGCGGCCGCCGGTGACGTCTACTTCGATGTGCTCAGCTACCCGGACTACGGCCAACTCTCGGGTCACCGGATCGACGATGTGCACCAGGGCGAGGGCGCGGCCACCGGTAAGCGTGACCAGCGTGACTTCACCCTGTGGAAAGGGGAGAAGCCGGGTGAGCCGTCATGGCCTTCGCCCTGGGGACGGGGTCGCCCGGGCTGGCACATCGAGTGCTCGGCGATGGCCCGCACCTATTTGGGGCCCGAATTCGATATCCATTGCGGCGGAATGGATTTGATCTTCCCGCACCATGAGAACGAAATTGCCCAGAGCCGCGCGGCCGGGGACGGGTTCGCCCGATTCTGGTTGCATAACGGCTGGGTGACCATGGGCGGCGAGAAGATGAGCAAGTCGCTGGGCAACGTGGTCGCCATCCCGGCGATGCTGCAACGGGTCCGGCCGGCGGAGTTGCGCTACTACCTGGGCAGTGCGCACTACCGGTCGATGCTGGAGTACACCGAGACCGCGTTACAGGATGCGGTCAAGGCTTATGTCGGGGTAGAGGAATTCCTGCACCGCGTGCGCAGCCGGGTGGGTGCCGTCTGTCCCAGCACGTGGACGCCGAGATTCGCCGCGGCGCTCGACGATGACCTGGCGGTACCGATGGCACTGGCCGAGATTCACCAGAACCGCGCGGACGGCAACCGTGCGCTCGACGCCGGCGACCACGAGGGCGCGTTGCAGAGCGCATCGTCAATCCGCGCGATGATGGGGATTCTGGGTTGTGACCCGCTCGATGAGCGCTGGGAAACGCGCGACGAGACCTCGGCCGCGCTGGCGGCCGTTGACGTGCTGGTCCAGGCCGAGCTCGAGAATCGGAAGAAGGCGCGCCAGGAGCGCAACTGGGCACTGGCCGACCAGATCCGGGACCGGCTCAAGCAGGCCGGCATCGAGGTCACCGACACCGCCGACGGCCCGCAATGGACGTTGGGCGGTGACGGAAAGTAGATGGCCGGTAACTCGCAGCGCCGGGGAGCGATCCGCAAGGCCGGCAGCAAGAAGGGGCCTACCGTCGGCTCGGGCGGCCAGCGTCGTCGCGCCCTGGAGGGTCGTGGTCCGACGCCCCCGGCGCACCTGCGCCCCAACCACCCCGCCGCCAAACGGGGCAAACCGCAACAGCAGCGGCCGTCCAAGCCGGTGGACGAGGTCGAGACGGTGCTGGGCCGCAATCCGGTGGTGGAATGCCTGCGCGCCGGTGTCCCGGCTACCGCGCTCTATGTCGCGCTCGGTGTCGAGGCCGACGAGCGGGTGACCGAATCCGTGGCGCGCGCGGCCGAGAAGGGGATCGCCATCCTCGAGGTGCCCCGCAGCGATCTCGATCGGATGACGGCCAACCATCTGCATCAAGGCATCGCGTTGCAGGTTCCGCCCTACAACTACGCCCATCCCGACGACCTGGTGGCCAGTGCCCTGGAAACACCGCCGGCATTGCTGGTCGCCTTGGACAACATCTCCGACCCTCGCAACCTCGGCGCGATCGTGCGCTCGGTGGCGGCGTTGGGCGGCCACGGCGTGGTGATACCGCAGCGCCGATCAGCCTCGGTGACGGCCGTCGCGTGGCGGACCAGTGCCGGGGCCGCGGCCCGGATCCCGGTGGCGCGGGCCACGAATCTCACTCGGACGCTGAAGGATTGGGCTGACCGCGGGCTGCGGGTCGTCGGACTGGACGCGAGTGGCGACACGGTGTTGGACGACCTGGACGGCACTGACCCGATGGTGGTCGTCGTCGGCTCGGAAGGCAAGGGGCTGTCCCGCCTGGTCCGGCAGAACTGTGACGAGGTGGTCTCCATCCCGATGGCCGGCCAGGCCGAATCGCTGAATGCGGCGGTGGCCGCGGGCGTGGTGCTGGCCGAAATCGCACGGCAACGGCGGGGGTAGTCCCCGAATAGAAGCGAGCCGTCGCGCCGGAGAGCAAGGATGGGTATCGCGATGCGATCCAGCACGACCTGGGCGGGCAGGTGTGCGAAGGTGGCCGAATCTGTTATCGCCGGTCAGGCGCCCAGCACCCGTACGCTCGCCCACAGCGCGACTACGGCCACCACCAGTGCGGCCGGCACCGTGCACAGACCGAGTCGGGTGTACTCGCCGACGCCGGCCTGCAGCCCGGATCGGCGCAGCACCCGCCGCCACAACAGGTTGGACAAGGATCCGACGTAGGTCAGGTTGGGTCCGATGTTGACCCCGATCAGCACGGCCAGCACCGCCGCCGGCCCGCTTCCTGCGACCAGCGGTACCAGCGCCAGCGTCGCGGGCAGGTTGTTGACGATATTGGCCAGCACGGCCGCCACCGCCGCGATGCCGAGCAAGGCGATCAGGCTTGACCCGCTCGGGACCAGGGCCGACATCTTGGCAGTCATCCCGTTGAGCATCACGGCTTGCACGACGACGCCCAATGCCAACACAAACACCAGGAACGGGATGTTCACCGATGCGGCGATCTCACCTACCGTGGTGCGCCGATGGCGCAGGCTGCGCACCGCCAGCACCGACGCGCCCGCCAGGGCAGCCCAGGCGGGGGCGATGTCCAACCATTCGGCGAGCGCGAAACCGGCGAGTGTCAGCGCGACCACCACCAGGACGAACATGGGCGGCCGCGGCGGGGGGCCGGCGTATTCCGGATCGGGCCGGGTGCGCAGGTCGCGGGCGAAGAACAGGCGAAAGGCCAGGTAAACGGTGGCTACCGCGCACAGCCACGGCAGCGTCATCAGTGCGGTGAACTTGGTGAAGGAGATGCCGGCACCGCGGTAGACGAGCAGGTTGGTCAGGTTGGAAACCGGCAGCAGCAGCGAAGCGGTGTTGGCAAGGTGAGCGGTGGCATAGGCGTACGGCGGCGCCGGGGTTCGCAGCCGGCGTGTGGTGGCCAGCACGACCGGCGTGAGCAGCACGACGGTGGCGTCGAGGCTGAGCACCGCGGTGATGGTGGCGGAGATGACGAACACCTGGCGCAGTAGCCCGTGTGAAGTGGAGCTCGCGCGGGCCATGGCGGCGCCGGCGGCCTCGAACAGGCCCTCGTCGTCGCACAGTTTGGCCAGCATCAGCACCGCGCCCAAGAAGGCGACGACGCGTGCCAGTCCGGATACCTGGATGCCCGCCTGATGTGGCGAAATGGCGCCGAAAGCGATCAGCACGGCTGCCGCGGGGACGGCGGCCACCGCTTCTGGCCAGCCGCGCGGACGCGCGACGGCGAACCCGAGCACGACCGCCAACAGGAGCAGCGAGAGGGCCAGGATCAACGTCTAGGCCCAGGGGTCTTCGCGCCGAAAGACCGTGGGCATCTGCAAGTCAATCCCGTCCCGCGCGGCCAGCTCGTCCAGCACGCGCATGGATACGTTCAAGTCGTCAGCGGCAAAGGGCAAGGCGCGCAGCGGCTTTGACAGCGGTCGGAAGAAGTCGTCCCAGTGGATGGGGATGGCCCGGCGCGCGCCTACCGCTCGCACGGTCTGCTCCCAGTATTCGGTGATGTAGGAACGCGGTTGCAGCCCAAGCTGTCCGACGCTGAGGTAGACGGCGTCGGCGCGCATGCCGTCGAGGGCGCCGGCGACGTAGCCGGCGCTGCCCTGAATGAGCAGCCGCCGGCCCGACGGCCGGTGGTGGATCAGTGCCGACCATGATTCGCCGCACCGGTAGGCGGACGCCCGCACCGGTGGTCTGACCGGATCGGCGATCTTGCCCGGGAACCGGTCGGGCGGGCAGTGGCGCGACTCGATCAGCGTAACCTCGAAGGCGCCCAGGGTCATTGGCGTACCGGATACGGCGACGACGATCCGCTGCGCCGGCAGTCCGTATCCGCGGCCCACATTGGCCGCCGATTCCCCGCCGACCAGTCGGGCGCCGGTGCGGTCGGCGACCAGCGCGGAGTCGAGTGCGTGGTCGATGTGGGTGTGCACGGGAATGACCGCGGCCAGCCGCGATACGTTGGCCCGGGCCAGACACCCGTCGACGCGGGCCGGTGCCGGCGCGACTTTGCGGGTCGCCACCGTGGCCAGCGCCGGCCGCGAAAAGTAGCCGTCGGTCATCAACGCCGAAGTCCCGTCGTCGACGAGTAACGTGGCGACCCCCAACCAGGTCACCGACAGTGGGGAATCCCTTTCGGCGGCGGCAACATTGAAGCGATCGGCGTACTGCGCCAGATCGGGGCGCCCCAGTCTCGGCCGCATCAGCAGAACGCCCCTATCTCGACTCCGGAGTCGCGGAGCTGTTGGTGCACGGCCGCTGCGATCTGCACCGCGCCGGGCGAATCGCCATGTACGCAAACCGATTCCGCGACAATGCGCAGTACGGTGCCGTCGGTCGCGGTGACCTCGCCGGACTTCACCATGTTCACCACCCGCTGCGCTATCACCACCGGGTCGTCCAGCACCGCTCCGGGTTCCCGGCGGGGCACCAGCCGGCCGTCGGGCTGGTAGGCGCGGTCGGCGAAAACCTCCGCAACCGTGCGCAAACCGCGGCGAAGGGCTTCTTCGAAGAACGCCGAACCCGCCATGCCCAGCACCGGCAGCGAGGCGTTCACCGTCGCTACCGCCTCGGCGACGGCGGCGGCCTGCTCACGATGCGAGACGATCGAGTTGTACAGCGCGCCATGCGGTTTGACGTAGGCAACAACCGAGCCGGCGGCATGGGCCAGCGCCTGCAGAGCGCCGATCTGAAACACCACGTCGGCAAGCAAGTCCTCGGCGGCGACGTCCATGAAGCGCCTGCCGAACCCGGCCAGGTCCCGGTAACTCACCTGCGCACCGATCCGGACGCCCCGCTCGGCGGCCGAACGACACACCCGCAGCAGCCCGGCCGGGTCACCGGCGTGAAAACCGCACGCCACGTTGGCACTGCTGACGATCTCCAGCATCGCGTCGTCGTCACCGAGTCGCCAGACACCAAATCCTTCACCCAGGTCGGCGTTCAGATCGATACGGGTCACCCGGCCAGCTTAGAAGGCCGGCCCCGGCTACAGCTTGGCGACCTTTGCCGCGATCTGGTTGGCGATTTCGGTAGCCGGCTGACCGTCTTGTTGGTACGCGCAGGTGACGATGTCGATGGCCAGATTGTTACGAACGGTCAGGGCGCGCTGACAGGCCCAGCCGTCCCCGCCCTCCTGCACCTGCGAACTCGTCAGCATCCCGTTGTCGTTCGTCACGTCGCCGACCGTCCAGATCGTGGGCGTCGAGTTGGGGCCGGCATCATTGAACCGACGGTTGGAGCATGACTTCCAGCTCTGCACCGACGTGTGGTAGAAGTTGCCGGCGTCCTGGGCGTTGGGGAAGGCCACCACCGCCTGAATCGCGTAATGCTTGCGCTTCTTGGAATCGTCGACGCTGTCGTCGAGGCGCTGCCCGCGCATCGAGGTCCACCCGGTGCCGGCGTAGACCTTGTCCTGCGCGGCGCCGTCGACGGCCAGGCAATTCTTGTCGTCGACGTTCTTGCTCCAATCCCACATCCCCTTGGCCTTGAACCAGATCTTCATCGACGTGGCACCCAGCGCGCGGTTGACCTGGCTGGCGTCCAGCATCAGATCATCGAGCGCGCCGACGGGTATCGGTGGCTGATTGGACAGCCCCGCCTTCTCGCCGGCGACGGCGTTTCCGTCCACGACGTCGGTGCAACCGGCCACCAACATGCACACACCGGCCAGCGTGGCGATTCCCCACCGCACCTGGTCCCCCTCCCATTCCCGCGGCCCCTGTTCGCGGGTGTTCTACCAGCTTAAATGCTGGGCTCAGCGGCGTCGCCCAAGTAGCCGGCAGAACAGGTAGATGAGGAACGAGATGGTGGCCACGAACACCGATACCGGCACCCCCGGGGCCAGCGACAATACGATCCCGCCTACCGCGGCGAACTCGGCGAACAGCACCGAGGTTGCGATCGCGAGCGCCGGTGCGCTGACCACTCGGGCGGCGGCCGCCGCCGGGGTGATCAGCAGTGACATCACCAGCAGCGCGCCGACGATCTGGACGGCCTGGGCGGCAACCACCCCGACCAGGGCGGCGAACACGATGCCCAGCATGCGGACCGGCACGCCGCGGGCTGCCGCGATCTCGGGGTCAACCGTGGCGAACAGCAGTGGCCGGTAGCAGACCGCCAGCACCACGACGACCAGGGCGCACACTGCCGCCAACATCGCCAGCCCCGAGTAGCCCACCCCGACGATCTGTCCGGTGAGCAGCGCGAAGCTGGTCCCGGTCCGGCCGGGATACAGGTGGATGAACAACACCGCCAGGCCCAGCCCGAAGGCCATCACCACGCCGATCACCGAATCGCGCTCCCGGGCCCGCTGGCCCAGCAGCCCGAACAGGGCGGCCGCCAGGGCACTGCCGACCAGCGCGCCGAGCCCCACACCGAACCCGGCCAGTAACGCGAATGCCGCTCCGGTCAAAGATAATTCGGCCGATCCGTGCACCGCGAACGACATCTGCCGCATCACGATGAACGGCCCGATCAGCCCGGACACCAGGCCCAGCAGGGCCGCCGCCACCAGCGCCTGCTGGACGAAGTCGTGCCTGAGCAGATGGGCGGTCAGGTCGAATGCGAAGAGCCGGTCCAGCGTCGCGGCAAGGCGCTCGTTCATCAGACCTGCCCGTTCGGAGCGCCGGCGATGAAGTATCGATCCTTCACCCTGACCACCTCGATGTCGGCCCCGTACAGCTCCGACAGTGCCTGCGCCGTCATCACCTGCTCGACGCTGCCGATCCGGAAGTGGCCGTTGACGAGGTACAGCACCCGGTCCACATACGGAAGGATCGGATTGACCTCATGGGTGACGACGATGACCGCGGTCTGAAAATCGCGGCGGCGCCGGTCGATCAGCTTTGCGACCAGCTCGGTGTTGGCCGGGTCCAGGGTCAGCAGCGGTTCGTCGCACAGCATCACCGCGGGGTCGCTGGCCAGCGCCTGCGCTACGCGCATCCGCTGCAGCTCGCCGCCGGACATCAACCCGACCCGGACGCCGGCCAAACCCGCACCGTTGACCTGCAGCACCGCCCTGTCCACGGCCTCGCGGCGGCGGGCGCGCCCGGCGGCGCGCAGGGGCAGCGCACCCCAACGGTGCCCGTCCACGCCGAGGGCGACCAGGTCCCGTCCGCGCAACATCACTTCCCGGTCGATCGGATGATGTTGCGGCACATAGCCGACCGGTCCTTCCACCTGCGCCAGTCCGCCGCTCAACGGCAGCTGCCCGAGCAACACCTTGAGCAGCGATGTCTTACCGGTGCCGTTGGGGCCGAGCACCGCGAGGAACTCGCCGGGGGCCACCGACAGGTCGAGGTGGTCCCAGAGCACCCGGTTACCGAAGGCCAACCGGGCGCCGGTCAGCGCAACCACGTGACGGCTCACGGACGCATCCGCCTAGCTGGTGGGGCCGGACCGCAGCGCGGCCGTCAACTGGCTGACGGTATTGCGCTGCCAGGTCAGGTAGTCGGAGCCGCTGGGCAGGGTCTCGGTCACCTCGGTCACCGGCACTCCAGCCTGCTGCGCGGCCGACTGCAGGTCTGCGGTCGCCGCGGTGGCGGCCTGCGGATTGATCAGCAGCACCGAGACCGCCCGGTGGTTGATCAGGTCCAACGCGGACGCCATGTCGGCCGGGGCCGGATCGGCGTCGTTCTCGTTGGCCACCGCGAGTCCGGCGGGTGTGCGGTTGGTCAGCCCGGCGGCGGTCAGCAGATAGTGCACCACGGGTTCGGTCGCGATGACGCCGGCGGCCGGGTGCGCGGTGGCGATGGCGCGCTCGGAGGCGGCGATGGCGTCGGCGCCGCGGCCGAACGTGGCCGCGTTGGCGTGGTAATCGGCGGCGTCTGCCGGGTCGATGATCGCCAGCCGTTCGGCGATGGCGATGGCCACCGCCTTGGCCACGGTGAGGTTGTAGAAGACGTGTTCGTCGGGTGTCTCGCCCACCGGCCCCAGAAACGAGTAGGCGTCGATGGCGTGCATGCCGGGGTGGCCGGCCAGCACCCGGTCGACCCATGGGTCGTATCCGCCGCCGTTGTAGATCACCAGATCGGCGTCGGCCAGGGCTGCCGCGTCGGCGGGAGTGGCCTGGTATGAGTGTGGATCGGCGTCGGCGCCGGTCAGGACCGACTTGACGGCGATGTGGCTACCCGCGACGGCGCGCGCCACGCTGCCCCAGACGTCGGTGGATGCCACCACCGCCACCGTGCCCGGGTGCTCCGGACCGCCGGTCGCGCAGCCCGTCAGCACGGCGGAGCCGACCAGGCAGGCCATCAGCCACATCCGCACGTCGCATCCTCTCGCCGGGCCAGGTGGCCGGCCCACCATATTAATGACAATCGTTTCCATTAGAAAGTCGGGGCGATGGCCCGGTAGCGTCACCGAACGTGAGTCCCATACCGCGCAGGCGGGCGACTCTGGCGTCGTTGGCAGCCGAGCTCAAGGTGTCACGCACCACGATCTCGAACGCCTTCAACCGGCCGGATCAGCTGTCGCCAGAACTCCGTGACCGGGTGTTCGCCACGGCCAAGCGCCTGGGCTATGCGGGACCCGACCCGGTGGCGCGCTCATTGCGCACCCGCAAGGCCGGCGCGGTCGGCCTGGTGATGACCGAGGCGCTGACCTATTCCTTCAGCGATCCGGCGGCCCGTGATTTCGTTGCGGGACTGGCGCAGTCGTGTGAGGAGCTGGGGCAGGGACTGCTGCTGGTGGCGGTGGGCCCCGGCCGCAGTATCGAGGACGGCACGTCGGCGGTGCTGGGGGCCGGGGTGGACGGGTTCGTGGTGTATTCGGTGTGCGACGACGATCCCTATCTGCAGGTTGTCTTGCAGCGACGGCTGCCGGTGGTGGTGGTCGACCAGCCCGTGGACCTGCCGGGGATCTCCCGGGTGGGCATCGACGACCGGGCCGCGATGCGTGAACTGGCCGAATACATCCTGGGCCTGGGCCATCGCGAGATCGGGCTGCTGACCATGCGGCTGGGCCGAGACCGGCGCCAGGGCCTGGTGGATGCCGAGCGGCTGAAGTCGCCGACCTTCGATGTGCAGCGCGAACGCATCATCGGCGTGTGGGAGGCGATGGCGGCCGCGGGTGTCGACCCCGGCTCGCTCACCGTGGTGGAAAGCTATGAGCACCTGCCGACCTCCGGCGGCGATGCCGCCAAGGCGGCTCTGGAGGCTAATCCGCGCATCACTGCGCTGATGTGCACCGCCGATATCCTCGCCCTGTCAGCCATGGATTACCTTCGCGCACATGGCATTTACGTGCCCGGCCAGTTGACGGTCACCGGGTTCGACGGCGTTGAGGACGCGCTGGGCCGCGGCCTGACCACGGTCGCGCAGCCCAGCCTGCAGAAGGGTCGTCGTGCGGGGGAGTTGGTGCTCAATCCGCCGCGATCCGGCCTGCCGGCGGTCGAGTTGCTGGCCACCGAGCTGATCCGGGGCCGTACCTCGGGGCCGCCCGCTTAACAGTTGGTCGCGACCCGCTGCGACCGGGAGGTGCCCCCAGCGACCGGCCTACGGCCGCTCTTGGGATCGCGACTAGCAGTTCTCGTGATCGCCGATCAGCAGGCGCACGGCCAGATCCAGTCGCTTGCTCACGTCGGTGGCCGAGGCGCGACGAGTAAGCCAGGCCAGCAGGTTGGACAGCCACACGTCCGAGATCACCCGTGCAATGTGGTACTGATCCTCGGTCGGCTCGCCGTCGCTCATGGCGCGTGCGAACATGCTGTCGATCAGCTTCTCGACCTGATCCACTTCGCTGGCCGCCGATGCGTCGGCGAACACGTATGCACGCGTCATCGCCTCGGTCAGCAGCGGGTTGCGCTGCATGGCGCGGTTGAGCTTGCCCACCATGAAGTTCAGCCGCTGAAACGGCGTGCCGCCGGCCACCGCGGACCGGTCGGTCTTGGCGTCGATGCGGCTGAATTCCCGGCCCAGCGCCGACACCAGGAGGTGCACCTTCGACGGGAAATACCGATAAAGCGTCCCCACCGCCACGTCGGCCCGATCGGCCACGGCCCGCATCTGCACCGCCTCGTATCCGCCCTTGGACGCGATGGCCATGGTGGCGTCCAGAATGCGCTTGCGACGCTCGCGTTGTGCTTCCGAGCCCAGCTCGGATTCAGCCAGTACCGCCACGTTCACCGCCTCGCGCTGTCGGCCGTCGGGCGACACTTGCCAGGCAGTGCTCCGTGCGGGCGATTCGGTCGCAAACGATACGCATTCTTCGCGTAAATCTCCCACCTCCCTGGTGCCGGGCCAACGTCGTGTACTGGCGAGATAACCGTCAACTTGACGGCTGATCGTTTCCACTATTAGAACACGTTCTAGTGTGGAGGAAAGATATCTTGGTGTGTGAATTCGCCGACGGGGAGGACTGCTGGTGGTAGCCACCGTCACCGATGAACAATTCGCGGCCCGCGAACTGGTACGCGATTGGGCCCGCGGCGCCGCGTCGGGCGAGATCGCGAGCGCGGCGGCGCGCGCCATCGAGCAGGGCGACCCCGATGCCTGGCGGCCGGTATTCAACGGCCTGGCCGACCTCGGGCTCTTCGGTGTCGCGGTCGCGGAGGACGACGGGGGCGCCGGCGGCAGCATCGGCGACCTGTGCGCCATGGTGGAGGAGGCCGCCAAGGCGCTGGTACCGGGACCGGTTGCCACGACCGCGCTCGCGACCCTCGTCGTGACCGATCCTGACCTGTTGGGCGCGCTGATGTCCGGTCAACGCTTCGGTGCGCTGGCACTCGAGGGTGACGTGGCCGTCGATGGGCAGACGGTTTCGGGCACGCTGCCGTGGGCGCTGGGCGCCGCGACCGGTGGCATCCTGCTGGCCCCGGCCGACGGGAAGTGGCTGCTGGTCGACCTGGACGCCGACGGGGTGACGCTGGAACCGTTGTCGGCCGCCGACTTCTCCCGGCCGCTGGCCCGGGTGGTGCTGACTTCGGTGGCGGCCATGGTGGTGGAGGCGCCCGGTCTGCACGATCTGGCGGCTACCGTGCTGGCCGCCGAATCGGCCGGCATCACCCGTTATGCCCTGGAAACCGCCGTCGCCTACGCCAAGGTCCGCGAGCAGTTCGGCAAGCCCATCGGCAGCTTCCAGGCCATCAAGCACATCTGCGCGGAGATGCTGTGCCGTGCCGAGCAGGCTGAGGTGGCGGCCGCCGACGCCGCTCGTGCCGCTTCGGAATCGGATGCTCAGCAATTCGCCATCGCGGCGGCAGCGGCGGCCGGCATCGGAATCGCCGCGGCCAAAGCCAACGTCAAGGACTGCATCCAGGTGCTCGGCGGGATCGGCTGCACCTGGGAGCACGATGCGCATCTCTACCTGCGTCGCGCCCACAGCATCAGCCGCTTTCTTGGCGGTCCCGAGTACTGGTTGCGCCGGGTGGCGGCGCTGACGCAAGGCGGTGTCCGCCGCAAGTTGTCCGTCGACCTCAGTGGAGTCGAGGGGCAGCGGGCGGCGATCGCCGCCGGGGTCGCCGAAGTGGCTGCGCTGCCGGCCGAAAAGCGCCAACTGGCCCTTGCTGAGACTGGCTTGCAGGCGCCGCACTGGCCGGCCCCCTACGGTCGCGGTGCGGGACCCGCCGAACAACTGCTGATCGACGAGGAGATGGCCGCGGCCGGCGTCGAGCGGCCCGACCTGGTGATCGGCTGGTGGGCGGCGCCGACGATCCTCGAGCACGGCACACCGGAGCAGATCGAGCGATTCGTGCCGGCCACCCTGCGCGGTGACTTTCTGTGGTGTCAGCTGTTTTCCGAGCCGGGTGCCGGTTCGGACCTGGCGTCGCTGCGCACCAAGGCGGTGCGCGCAGACGGTGGTTGGCTGCTCACCGGCCAGAAGGTCTGGACGTCGGCCGCCCAGAAGGCCGCTTGGGGGGTGTGCCTTGCGAGGACGGACCCCGACGCGCCGAAACACAAGGGCATCACGTACTTCCTGGTCGACATGAAGTCGCCCGGCATCGAGATTCGCCCACTCCGGGAGATCACCGGGCACTCGCTGTTCAACGAGGTCTTCCTGGACAACGTGTTCGTTCCCGACGAGATGGTCGTCGGGGCGGTCAACGACGGGTGGAAGCTGGCCCGCACCACGCTGGCCAACGAGCGGATCGCGATGGCCACCGGAACCGCCCTGGGCAACCCGATGGAAGGGCTGCTCAAGGTCCTGGCGGAGCTGGATCTCGACGCCGCCCAACAGGACCGGCTGGCCAGGCTGATCCTGTTGGCGCAGGCGGGTGCGCTGCTCGATCAGCGCATAGCCGTCCTGGCCTTGGGGGGGAAGGACCCCGGCGCGCAGTCGAGCGTGCGCAAACTGATCGGCGTGCGTTACCGGCAAGAGCTGGCCGAGTTCACCATGGACGTGTCCGAAGGCGGCGGCCTGGTGGACAACCGCGCGGTGTTCGACTTCCTCAACACTCGCTGCCTCACCATCGCGGGCGGCACCGAGCAGATCCTGCTCACGGTGGCGGCCGAGCGGCTGCTGGGGTTGCCGCGCTGAGGTCTTCAGCGGCTGCTCTTCGCCGAGCCGGTAAATCTGGCGGGCTTTACTCGGACTTTCGCTGCGGATATGCAGTCCGGATGGGGTTGTCGGACGCGAGGGCCATTATCGCAACCATGTCCGCAAACGTGTTCAGGGGCAGTGAGGCGATCGCGCGGGGAGAGGTCACGCGATACGAGCTGCGGCGCTGGTATCGATCGGTCTTCCCCGGCGTGTATACCGAAGCGGGACAACAGCTGTCGCTGCGCCAACGGGCCCAGGCGGCATGGTTGTGGTCAGGTCGGCGAGGAGTCGTAGCAGGTGTCGCGGCCTCGGCGTTGCACGGTGCGCAGTGGGTTGACGACAGTCACTCAATCGACGTGGTGTGTTCCCGTACTCGTTCGCCTGTCGGCATCGTTACGCGTGATCTGACGCTGGCGGATGACGAAGTCGCTCGTATAACGGGCCTGCCCGTGACCGGTCTAGTGCGAACCGCATACGACTTGGGTCGTCTGCTGCCGCGGAATCAGGCGGTAGCTCGGCTGGACGCATTGATGCGCGCGACGCGGTTCTCCCCTGGGCCTGTGTTCGCGTTGGCGGAGCGATATCCGGCAGCCCGCGGCGCCCGGAGGTTGAGGACCGTCATCGAACTCGTCGACGGTGGCGCCGCATCTCCGAAGGAGACCGAACTGCGCCTGCGGTTGGTCGATGCCGGGTTTCCAAGACCGGTGACCCAGATCCCGATCGTCGTCGACTACCACACCCTGGCGGTGCTGGACATGGGCTGGCCGGAGTTCGGTGTGGCGGCCGAATACGACGGTGACGAACATCGGACCTCCCGCCGGCGGTACGCCTGGGACCAGAAGCGGCTGCGCAAGCTCGCCGAACTCGGTTGGATCGTGGTGCGCGTCATCAGCGAGGACACGCCCGAGGATGTTGTTGAACGAGTCGGTCGAGCGCTCGTCGCACGGGGTTGGCGACGGGATGGCAAACGTGCGCTGGCGGGCTGGCCTGTGAAGGTCCTACGAGAAGTTCGTCTGCGCGCAGGTGCTGGGCGAGGTGAGGTTGACGCCCGGGTAGACCACCTGCATGTGGGTGCAGACGTAGACCATCACATTGGTCATCGGCTGGCCCGTCGCCCAGCTCGTCGAGTCGATGACACCGGTGGTCTGGTACTTGTCCGGCGGCCCTTCACCGAAATACACGGTGGTGATCACGTCGGTGCCACCCGACTTCATGACCCGCTCGAACTGGCTGGTGGCGTGCGCATCCAGGTATGCCACCCGGCTGTTGGACCGGATCTCGGTGGTTTGCCGTGCCCACAAACCCGGCGGGAAGCCGGCGGGGCCGTCGGGCGTGCGCAGGTTCGACCCGGCGACGAAGTCGCAGCTGCCGTTGCCATGGCAATCGACGAAGCTGTGGGTCTCGATCTGGGTCGCGTCGTCGACGGGAAACAGCGTGGTGGCGGTATTGCTGGCGGCGGCCGCCACCGGAGTGGGAGCCAACGTCACTATCAGCCCGGCCAGTGCCAGACCGGGTATCAGCCGCTTCATTCGGCTCCCCTTCCCACCCACGGTTGTTCGACTACTCGTCGTAGGTCACTTCTACCGAATCAGATTCCGGGTGAGATTGACAGGCCAGGATCAGCCCGTCGTCGAGATCCTGCTGTTCGAGCACGTCATTGACCTCCATGCTGACTTTGCCGCTGCGCAGCGTGCAGGCGCAGGCGCCGCAGTGGCCCTCCCGGCAGGAGAACGGGGCATCGAGGCCTTTGGCCAGCAGCACGTCGAGCAGCTTGGCGCTGCGCGGCCAGGACACGGTGTGGGTTTCGCCGTCCAGCTCCACCACCGCGGTGGCCGGCGCGTCGCCATCGCCGTCCTCCTCGATCGTCACGGCCGCGAACGGGTCTGAGTCCAGCGACTTGAACACCTCGATGTGTACTTGCCTCGCGGGCACTTTCAGCGTCTCCAGGGCAACCCTCGCCGCCTCCATGAACGGCCCGGGACCGCAGATGAAGACCGGGCGGCCGGTGAACGGCGCAGCCAGCGCGGCCAGCGCGGCCGCGCTCGGCAGCCCCTGCAACGACTCCAGCCAGTGCACCACGGTGAGCCGGTCCGGATACTTCCCGGCCAGCTCCTTGAGCGCGTCCCGGAAGATGACCGAGCGGTCGTCGCGGTTGGCGTAGAGGAGCGTCACCTGCCCGCTGCCTTCGGACAGCGCCGACTTGCAGATGGACATGATCGGGGTGATGCCGCTGCCGGCGGCCAGTAAGAGAAAGTCGTCGTCCAGCGTCTTGGGTACGAACGTCCCCGACGGCGCGAGCAGATGGACCCGCATGCCCGGGTGGGCGTTGTCGCACAGCCAGTTGGACGCGTATCCGTCCGCGGTGCGCTTCACCGTCACCGTCAGCGCGTCGTCGGTGAACGGCGAACTGCACAGCGAGTAGCACCGCGCCACCGAGCCGGTGCGGTCGCTGGGCACCCGCAGCGTCAGGAACTGACCGGGCGCATAACGCAGCCGCTCGGGCGGGACCGCCGGATCGCCCGGTCCGTCCGGTACGGCGAACACCAGCGACCGCGCATCGTCGGTTTCGGCTACCACCTCGGCGATCTGCAGCTCCAACACATGGTCGCCGAGCGGCTCGTCGGGCGCTTCGCCCAGGTCCGCCTCCGTCAAGGCGCTTCCTTCCTTCGGTCTCAACTAGAACATGTTATAGAAAACCCGATTGGCATCTCTACCAGCCGCAGGATTACCCTGCTCGACACAAATCGGAACGTGTTCTAGTCTTTCTGTAAGTCAGCACTCCCAGGAGGCATACGTCAGTGACCACCATTCAACAGCGTGATGCGCAAGCGGTCCTAGCTGCCATCGATGATCTGCTGCCGCGGATTCGGGAGCGCGCTCAGGCCACGGAGGATCGGCGCCGCCTGCTCGACGAGACGGTCCAGGAACTGGACGACGTCGGCTTCTTCACGCTGCTGCAACCCGAGCAGTGGGGGGGCCTGCAGTGTGACCCCGCGCTGTTCTACGAGGCGGTGCGGCGACTGGCCAGCGCCTGCGGTTCCACCGGTTGGGTGAGCTCGATCCTCGGTGTGCACAACTGGCACCTGGCGCTGTTCGACCAGCAGGCACAGGAAGAGGTCTGGGGCGAGGACACCAGGACTCGCATCTCGTCGTCGTACGCGCCGATGGGCGCCGGTGTCGTGGTGGACGGCGGCTACCTGGTCAACGGGTCGTGGAACTGGTCATCCGGCTGCGACCATGCCACCTGGGCCTTCCTCGGCGGACCGGTCATCAAGGACGGCCGCCCGGTCGACTTCGGCAGCTTCCTTATTCCCCGCAGCGAGTACCGCATCGACGACGTCTGGCATGTGGTCGGTCTGAAAGGCACCGGCAGTAACACCGTCGTCGTCAAGGACGTCTTCGTGCCCCGGCATCGGTTCCTGTCCTACAAGGCGATGAACGACGGCAGCGCCGGCGGCTACCGGACGAACACCGCTCCGGTATACAAAATGCCTTGGGGCACAATGCATCCCACTACCATTTCGGCGCCGATCGTGGGCATGGCCTATGGCGCGTACGACGCGCACGTGGAGCACCAGGGCAAGCGGGTGCGCGCCGCGTTCGCCGGCGAGAAGGCCAAGGACGACCCGTTCGCCAAGGTGCGGATCGCCGAGGCGGCCAGTGACATCGACGCGGCGTGGCGGCAGCTGAGCGGCAACGTCGCCGACGAGTACGCGTTGCTGTCGGCAGGCAAGGAGATCCCGTTCGAGTTGCGCGCCCGCGCGCGCCGCGACCAGGTGCGTGCCACCGGCCGCGCGATCGCTTCGATTGACCGGCTGTTCGAGGCCTCCGGTGCCACCGCGTTGGCCAGTGATGCCCCGGTGCAACGCTTTTGGCGTGATGCGCATGCGGGGCGGGTGCACGCGGCCAACGATCCCGAGCGCGCCTATGTGATTTTCGGTAACAACGAGTTCGGGTTGCCGCCCGGCGACACCATGGTGTGATGACCGCGACCGAAGAACTCACATTCGAGTCCACTTCCCGCTATGCGGAGGTCGACGTCGACGGACCGCTGAAGCTGCACTATCACGAAGCGGGAGCAGGTAACGACCAGACGGTGGTGCTGCTGCACGGCGGCGGGCCCGGCGCTTCGAGTTGGTCGAACTTCTCGCGCAACATCGCGGTGCTGTCCCGGCAATTCCACGTGCTGGCGGTCGACCAGCCGGGTTACGGCCACTCCGACAAGCGCGCCGAGCACGCGCAGTTCAACCGATACGCGGCCAGGGCGCTGCACGGGTTGTTCGACCAGCTGGAGCTGGGACGCGTTCCGCTGGTGGGCAATTCGCTGGGCGGGGGCACCGCGGTGCGGTTCGCGCTGGACTATCCCGACCGGGCCGGCAAGCTGGTGCTGATGGGGCCCGGCGGGCTGAGCGTCAACCTGTTCGCGCCCGACCCCACCGAAGGCGTGAAGCGGCTGGGCAAGTTCTCCATGGATCCCACCCGGGAGAACCTGGAGGCGTTCCTGCGGGTCATGGTCTACGACCAGAAGTTGATCACCCCGGAATTGATCGACCAGCGCTTCGAGCTGGCCAGCACGCCGGAATCGCTGCAGGCGACCCGAGCGATGGGAATGTCGTTCTCCGGAGCCGACTTCGAGCTCGGCATGATGTGGCGCGAGGTGTACAAACTGCGCCAGCCGGTGCTGCTGATCTGGGGCCGCGAGGACCGGGTCAACCCACTGGACGGTGCCCTGGTGGCGCTGAAAACCATCCCGCGGGCCCAGTTGCACGTTTTCGGGCAATGTGGACATTGGGCGCAGGTGGAGAAGTTCGACGAGTTCAACAGGTTGACGATCGATTTCTTAGGAGGTGCGAGATGAGCATTCGGTCTTTGGGCTATCTGCGCATCGAGGCCACCGACATGGCCGCTTGGCGCGACTACGGCCTGAAGGTGCTCGGCATGGTCGAGGGTAAAGGCACGGTCGAAGGTGCGCTCTATCTTCGGATGGACGACTTCCCGGCCCGACTGGTGATCGTGCCCGGCGAGCAGGACCGGTTGGCCGAAGCCGGTTGGGAATGCGCGAACGCCGCAGGACTGCAAGAGATTCGGAACCGGCTGGAGGTAGAGGGCACCCCATATAAGGAAGCCACCGCCGCCGAACTGGCAGAGCGCCGCGTCGACGAGATGATTCTGTTCAGCGACCCGTCCGGCAACCCGCTGGCCGTCTTCCACGGTGCCGCCCTGGAACACCGTCGCGTCGTCAGCCCGTACGGGCACAAGTTCGTCACCGAGGAACAGGGCCTCGGTCACGTGGTGCTGACCACCCGCGACGACGCCGAGGCGCTGCACTTCTACCGCGACGTGCTGGGATTCAGACTGCGCGACTCGATGCGGATGCCACCGCAGGTGGTCGGCCGGCCCGCCGACGGGGCTCCGGCCTGGCTGCGCTTCTTCGGGTGCAACCCCCGCCACCACTCGTTGGCCTTCCTGCCGATGCCGACCCCGTCGGGCATCGTGCACCTGATGGTCGAGGTGGAGAACTCTGACGACGTCGGCCTGTGCCTGGACCGCGCGCTGCGTCGCAAGGTGCCGATGTCGGCCACGCTGGGCAGGCATGTCAACGACCTGATGCTGTCCTTCTACATGAAGACGCCCGGCGGCTTCGACATCGAATTCGGTTGTGAGGGCAGGAAAGTCCAGGACGACGACTGGGTCGCCCGGGAGAGCACCGCCGTGAGCCTGTGGGGCCACGACTTTTCCGTCGGCATGCGTGGCTAACCTCGAGGGATGACTGCTGCGCCGATCGACCCGCGCACATTCCGCTCGGTGCTGGGTCAGTTCTGCACGGGGATCACCATCATCACCACCGTGCTCGACGACGTGCCCATCGGCTTCGCCTGCCAGTCCTTTGCGGCGCTGTCACTGGATCCGCCGCTGGTGCTGTTCTGCCCCACCAAGGTTTCGCGGTCCTGGCAGGCGATCGAGGCCAGCGGCCGGTTCTGCGTCAACGTGCTCACCGAGGCGCAGCAGCACGTCTCGGCCCGATTCGGCTCTAGGGAGCCCGACAAGTTCGCCGGAATTGACTGGCGCCCTTCAGAACTCGGTTCCCCGATCATCGAGGGGTCGCTGGCTTACATCGACTGCACCGTGGCGTCGGTGCACGACGGCGGTGACCATTTCGTGGTTTTCGGTGCGGTCAACTCGCTGTCCGAGGTACCCAAGATCAAGCCGCGCCCGCTGCTGTTCTACCGCGGCTCCTACACCGGCATCGAGCCGGACAAAACCACCCCGGCTCGTTGGCGCGACGACTTGGAAGCATTCTTGACAACCACCACCGACGACACCTGGCTGTAGGCCCGGTGTCAATAGGTTTTACGCGGACAGGAAAAAGACTGATCGCGCGTCGAATTTGTCGACATTCAAGACGATAAGCGCCGCAATTGAGACGAATTCGTCTATTGCAAAAAGTTATTCCAATTCAGTGGTGACGGCGTTAACATCTGGGCCATTGCGCTCCGCCTGGATGAGCCATGGGGCCCGATCACAGAAAAGGATATGAAGAATGTCAATCGAATCGGCCGAATATCGGGTCTCGGAACTACGCAAGCGGGCGGCGGCAGAAGAGGCCTGGCAATGGATCGTCGAGTTGAAAGAACAGGCGAAGTCGAACAGTGCGGCCGCCGAGGCTGAACTCGACGCCATCTTCCGCAACGGCACACCGCCGGGCGACCTCGACGGACCGACCGACGGCATCCTCGTGATGACCACCACGAATCAGGTCGTCGACGCCGCGGCCCGGTTCGTCACCGGCTTGTGGATGCCGTGGCAGGGCAAGCGGTTCGATCTGGCGGCCGCCACCGGCGACAACCGGATGACCTCCAACTCCAAACTTCCGTCCAAGCTGCTGTGGCCGCTTTACAAGATGAAGGACGCCGCCGACGGCAAGCTGGCCTTCGACTTCAAGACCTACCGGGATGCAGGGAAGCTGGACCCGGACGTGCAGGTGATGGTCATCGACTATGCCGACGTCAAGGAGAACCCGTCCGTCATCATCCGCAGCATCCGCGACGAGCTGGTCGAGGTGGTTCCCGGCACGTATCTGGGCAAGATCCTGTTCCGGCTGCCGCGCAACCGCTACGAGATGATCGGCTTCTTCGCCCTGCGTAACTGAGCTCGGGGGTCAGGCCCGGTCGTCGCCTTCGACGGCCGGGTCATAACCGGGCAGGCCCAGCTCCTCGCGCATCTGCTCGGCCGCCCGCTCGGCGAACATCGAAATGGTCAGGAACGGGTTGACCCCGATGGCGCGCGGGATCACCGACGCGTCGCACACGTACAAGCCGTCGTAGGTGCCGCCGTCCGGCCGGAACACCCGCCCGGCATGGTCCACCACGCCCGCGTCGACATTGTCGGCGGTGGTGCAGCCGCCCATCGGGTGCGCGGTGATCAGGTGCTTGCCCAGAAACCGCTTGTCCCAGCGCGGGTTCTTGATGTAGGTGCCGCCGATAGCCTCGACGGCCGGGCGCATGACGGCGTCAACGTCCTTATAGACGAGCTCGGTGGGAGCCCCGGGCCAGTCGATATTGACGCCGCCGTTCTTGCGGAGCACCAGCTCGCCGTCGGAGTTGTCATGGACCATGATCAGGAAGCCGAGCGAGTGATTCATCGCGCCGTCGGTGTTGAACGTGATGTCGCGGCGCCACCGGTCGAGCTTGGCCGTTCGGTAGTCGCGGTAGCTGGTCGCGGCCAGCCCCATCAGGCCGAACCGGAAGCTGTCGATCAGCGCGCGGGGCAGCGACAGGTCCTGCACCGTGAATCGCTTGCGCAGGTCGGACTGGTCGGCGCCGAAGCGCATCGCCGCGGTGATGCTCGGTCCGCAGGCCAGCAGTGAGCGTGGCGGTCCGTCGGTGGTGGCCCAGGTCTGGGTGTCGGTCCGCATGTCGGTGTTGTAGGCGATGCCGAAGTTGTCGCCGTTGCCGCTGAAGTTCTTGCCGAGCCGGGTCGACAGTTGCAGGCCGGCCCGACTCGAGCGCAGCAGGATCCCGTTGCTGCCCATGGTGCCCGCCGACACCACCACTCGCCGTGTGATGATCGCGCTTTCCCGGCTGCCCTTGTCGCCGGTGCGACGGGTGATGACGCGCCACCGGCCGTCATCGGTCGGTTCGACGCGTTGTGCCTCGATTCCGGCGAACAGTTCGACACCGAAGTGTGCGGCCATCGGCAGATAGTTGGTCATCAGGGTGTTCTTCGAGCCGGTGTTGTCACCGGTTCCGTCGCCGCCGTGGTTGGGGCAGCGTCGGCGTTGCACGCCGTACTTGGTGACGCGGTCCTCGGTGCTGACGGTGATGTCGAGGAGTTGTAGCTGGGCGCCGGCATTCTTGGCGATCTGGGTGAATGCGTCGACCCGGCGCAGCGGCACGTTCTCGGCATAAGGCACCGCGCCGAGCATGCGCCGAGCCCTCCCGTAGTACTCCTCGAGACCCCCCAGGGCTGGGTGGCCGTCGCGCCGCTGTTCGAGCAGTCGCTGGAACTCCTTCGGCCACGACGCCAGGAACACCTCGCGGTCCGGCACGATCGCGACGTTGAAGTTGATCAGCGAGGTCCCGCCCAGCCCGTTGGCGTGGATGACGTCGATGGTCTTGAACCGTTCGAGCTCTATCAGTCCCAGCGGGTTGAGTGGCGACCGCAGTTCGGCCGCCGCGGCCTTCTCGGTCTCCGGAAAGGTGCCGGTCGGGTGCTCGGCGCCGCGCTCGAACACAGCGATGCGCAGCTTGCCGCCCGCTCGCGCGTTGGCCACCCCGAGTCGCGCGGCGGTGATCGCGCCGCCGTAGCCGGAGCCGAGGATCACGACGTCGTACTCGTCGCGGAGTGCGGCCGGCGATGCGGCCAGGGTTGCGGCGGTTTTAATGGCCGTTTTCACCATGACGGCAACCTCCAAGGTCGGGGACCGGTTTCAGGAATGGGTAAAGGTGTAGCGCAGCCTAAACCCGCCGGCGGCGGCCATACCACGGTTCTTCCAAAATTTATCGAGAATCTTGCCGAGCTTGACTCATAGGCATTTACCGGCGAATGAAAGGCACCGCGTAAAAAGACTTTACATTTGATATCCGGCACCAAATGTCAACGGCTTGTACAGCACATCGCAGTGGCCGAAAAAAATAACGATCAGGCCTCGCTTAAATAACGGAACGTGTTGTACTCTGCGAACTCACTGACAGCGCGAGTCAGAAGTCCCAAGGGCCAACTCCCATGTGAATCGGGGAACCGTCATGTCGAATTCGTCTGCCTACCCTGCTGCGGACGGCGCGCGGAGGGACGCGGTCCAGTGAATCCGGCGATCGATGTGGTGGCGCCGACGGCCATGGCCGACGTGTCGCCGGAGCCACGCCGTAGCGCACCGGCGCACGGAATCGCGACCGGACTCGCGCGGCGGGCGCAGCGGGTAGTGCAGAAGGCCGACCACTCGCTTCAGACCCTCGGCCGCTTCTTCGAACTGACTGTCCAGTCCGTGATCTATCTGCTCACCGACCTGGTCCGGTTGCGCCACCCGTGGCGGGACACACTGCACCAAGCGTCATTCATCGTCAGCGTCACCGCGATTCCGGCGCTGCTGATCTCCATCCCGTTCGGGGTCATCGTCGCGGTTCAGGTGGGCAGCGTCATTCAGCAGGTCGGTGCGACGTCGATCTCCGGTGCGGCCGGCGGCCTGGGTGTCATCCGGCAGGCCGCCCCGATCGTTGCCGCGCTGCTGTTGGGTGGTGCGGCGGGTGCGGCGGTCACCACCGATCTGGGCGCACGCAGCATTCGCGACGAGGTCGACGCGCTGCGGGTGATGGGCATCGACCCGGTGCAACGGCTGGTCACCCCGCGGTTGGCGGCGATGATCCTGGTGGCACCCCTGCTGTGCGTCTTCATCATCTTCATGGGGCTGTCCGCCGGCTATGTGATCAACGTGGGCTTCCAGTCCGGCACCCCGGGCAGCTACATCGCCTCGTTCGGATCCTTCGCCACCACAGCCGATCTCGTCGTCGCGCTGCTCAAGACCTGGCTCTTCGGCGTGATCGTCACGCTGATCGCCTGCCAGCGCGGGCTCGAGGCCAGGGGCGGTCCGCGCGGGGTGGCCGACGCGGTCAACGCCTCCGTCGTACTCGGCGTGGTCGCGGTGTTTCTGCTCAACCTGGTGATCACCGAACTGGTCACCACACTGATGCCGACGAAGGTGGGCTGATGGCCGGGTACACGGCGGCCCCGTCCCGGTACCGGCCGCGCGGCATCGCCACCGCGCTGCGGGTGCCGCTGAGCGCGGCCGGCCGGGGCCTGTGGTTCTTCGAGAGGCTGGGGCATCAGGCCAGCTTCCTGGTCCTGGCCTTCGGTGCGATCCCGCGGACCGTTACCCGCTACCGGCGACACACCGGGGCGATCCTGGTCGACATGATATGGGGCAACGGATCTTTGATCGTCGGCGGCGGAACCGTGGGTGTGCTGGTGTTCATGGGCGCGGCGATCGGGGCATCGGTCGGCATCGAAGGCTATGCCGCGCTGGACATGGTCGGGATGGGCCCGTTGACCGGGTTCATCTCCGCCTACGCCAACACCCGGGAGATGGCGCCGATGATCGCGGCGATCGGGTTCGGCGCGCAGGCGGGCACCCGGATGACCGCCGAGATCGGTGCCATGCGGATCTCTGAAGAGATCGATGCCCTTGAGGTGCAGGGCATTTCGTCGATGCCCTATGTCGTGACCCCGCGCGTCATCGCCGGCGTCATCACGATCGTCCCGCTCTACCTGATGTCGTTGGTGCTGAGCTACCTGTTCTGCTCGCTGGTGGTCAACGTGGTGCACCGGCAGTCATCGGGCACCTACTCGCACTACTTCGACGCGTTCATCCAGCCCTCCGACGTGGTGCTCTCGGTGATCAAGTCGGCGATCTTCGTCCTGCTGATCGTGGCGATCCACTGCTATGAGGGCTATTACGCGGCCGGTGGTCCCGAGGGCGTCGGTGCAGCCTCCGGTCGTGCCATCCGGGCCAGCCTGATCTCCGTCGTCGTCGCCGACATGGTGCTCACTCTGGTGTTCTGGGGCAACAATCCGGGCCTGCGGTTGTCGGGGTAGCACATGATGATTCGCAGTCTCTTCGCACGGCGGGCGACCTTAACCACCTTGAGGATTCGCGGCCTGATCGTTGCGATCGTGCTGGTGCTGACGGGTATGGCGCTCTGCCAGACGGCCCAGGGGGCCTTCGACGGGTCGTTCAAGCTGACCGTGATCGCCAACACGATAGGTGAAGGCCTGGCGCCCGGCGCCGAGGTCAAGTTTCACGGCCTGGCCATCGGTTCGGTGAAGGAACTGGAATCGGTCGGCTACAACAGGCAGCGGATGACGGTGGTGCTCGACCCGCGCCAGGCCGGGGCCCTGACCACCGACACCGAGGCACGCTTCACGTCGTCGAACGTATTCGGCACCGCCGCAGTCGAACTCGTCAGCAACGGCCACGGGCCACCGCTGCGGCCCAATCAGACGCTGGTGATGAGCGCTGACGTGCAGGCGGCATCGATCACCGGGCTGCTGCGCCAGGGCCAGAAGCTCAGTCGCAGTTTCGACACCGCCGACTTCGACCACGTCATCGAAGTACTGCGCCGGCACGCCGACGTCGTCGAGCCCCTGGCCCGGGCCGGATCGGATCTCGCGAAGATCATCGCCGACACCGACACCATGCCGGTGGCCCAATCGCTTTCGGTGCTGGCATCTTTCGTGAGCGGCCTGGGCGACGCGCTTCCGGTGGTCGGGCTGAGCACCAACCTGCTCGACGGGCTGACCCCGCTGGTGGGGCCCGGCGGTATCGAGCGAACCAACCTGGTCTTTGCGCAGACCGGCCAACTGCTGATCGATGTCGGTCAGATCTCCGCCCAGCACAACACCTGGATCGCCCAATTTGTGAACGCGATCATGAACGTCGGCGTACCGGCGTCGTTCGCCGCCGGCAGCCTGGCACCCGCCTACGACCGACTGGCGGGCCTGATCGACCGCGCGGACGGTGCCCTGACGGTGGTGGACGGACAGGTCCGGCTACGCACCGAAGTAACCCTGGACGGTGGGCGCGGGCGATGAAAAAGCTTGCCAAACCGGTGTTCTGGCTGACGGTGTTCACCGCGGTGGCGCTGGTGTGCGCGATCCTGCTGCTCACCGCGCTGCGCAGCCCGGTCAACGGCCCGGTCTCGCACTACACGGCAACGTTCACCGACGTCTCCGGCCTGGACGTGGGCAACGACGTCCGCATCTCCGGCGTGCAGGTCGGCAAGGTCGAGGGCATCAAGCTCGACGGCCGCACCGCCAGGGTCGACTTCAGCGCACTCAACCAGCATCCGGTCTACCGCAACACCATTGCCGCCGTCCGCTATCAGAACCTGTTGGGCCAGCGCTATGTGGAACTGGTCCAGCCGTCCGGGGCGGGCGAGCGACTGCCGGCCGGTTCCACCATCCCGGTGGGTCAGACCGTACCTTCCTTCGATATCACCAAACTGTTCAACGGCTTTCGACCGGTGTTCCAGACACTCGACGCGAGCCAGCTCAACCAGTTCGGCGAGAACCTGCTCCGATTGATCCAGGGTGACGACACCGGAATCGGTCCGGTGCTGCGCGATCTCGATGTCATCGCCAAGTATGCCGTCAACCGCCAGGCCGTCATCACCCAGCTGCTGCACAACCTCAGCGAATTGTCGCACGACCTCGGCGGCAAATCGGAACAGTTGTTCAATCTCATCAATGCACTCGGCGATGCGCTGGCCACATTCACGTCCAAAGCCGAGGAGTTCCGTACCTCGATCGACATCGAGTTGCCGATGATGCGCAGCCTGGTTCGGGTGCTGCAAACCGCCGAAGGCGGCTTCGACGCATCGACCTCACCTCTGTACGGCCTGACCACCCGACTGTTCCCCCAGACACCCACGGTCATCGCCGGGCTGTCCCTGACCCCCACCCTGATCCAAGGGCTGCGCGACTCTCTGGTCGACGACGAGCGGCCGGCATTCGCCTGCACCCACGGCGAGGTGCGCCTGCCCGGTATCGGCGAAGTGTCCTTCGCCCAACAGGGTTTGGTGGTGTGCCGGTGAGCTTCGGGATTTTGAGGAACCGTCGCGCGCTCGACGATCGCGGTGAGGCGGTACGCAATCGCCGGCTTGGCATTGTGGGCGTCTTTGCCATCGTGGTCGCCTTGGTCACCACCGGACTGGCTTACGTCAAACCGGCGGGGCAGGCGAGCTACACCGCGCACTCGTCCACCTCCGGTGGGGTGCGCGCCGGCGACGAGATCCGTGTTGCGGGTGTCCCGGTCGGCAAGGTGACCGCAGTCCGGTTGAATCGGACGCTCGTCGAGGTGACGTTCGACGTCGACCGCTCGGTGGCGATCGGGTCCGAGTCGACGCTGGACATCCGGCTGCTGACCCCACTGGGCGGCCACTATGTCGCTCTCGACCCCCGTGGCGCTGTACCGTTGCGCCACAATGTGATTCCGCCGCAGCGGGTGAAGACGCCGTTCGAGGGCAACGACATCATCCAGACGGTGACGCCGTTCCTGCGAGATGTCAACGGCCAGGTCATCCACGACACCTTCACCGAACTCGCAACGGCCACCAACAAATATCCCAACGCACTGCGTGAGATTCTGCAGTCCGCCCACGAGTTGACCGGATCGCTGAACAGGATGAGCGGCGACTTCCACCGCGGCCTCGACTTCGTCAACGACGCCAGTAGCGCGTTCGCTTCGGGACGTCGACAACTGACAGCTTTGATCGAGCAGTTCGCCCTGGTCGGGCAGCGCTACACCACCAAGTCCGTCGACATCATCGAGTTCTTCACGCTGCTGGGGGAGTTGACCGGCATCATCGACCGCGTAATGGTCTTTTACAACCGCGAACTGGCACCGTCGGTCAACGGCATCGACGACATCGTCACGGCGCTGGTGGCACACCCCGAACGGGTCGGCAAGGCCAGTGAGGGCCTTACCCAGATCGTCAACGTCCTGCTGCCGATGCTGCAGGGACACGGTGTGGTCGTGGACCAGAGCAACCGGGTGGTACCCGCCCCGCCCGTTTGCCTGCCCAACATGGTGAAGCAGTGCTGATATGAAGAAGAACGCCACCTGGATCGGTGCCGTGGTGTTTGCCGCGGTCGCCGGAATCGTCGCGCTCGCGGTAACCGGCGCCAGGGCGATGACGCCCGCGAACAGGACGCTGTGCGCCGAATTCAGCGACGCCGTCGGGCTTTATCCGGGCAACAAGGTGCAGTTGCTGGGCATCGACGTCGGTTCGGTGACGGCGATCGCCAACAAGGCCGACCACGTCCAAGTGGACTTCACTGTGCCCGCTGACCTCGAGTTGCCCGCCGATGTCGGGGCACTCACCTACTCGCAGTCGATCGTCGCCGACCGGCACGTCGAGCTCACCCGGCCCTATGCGGGCGGACCCAAGTTCTCCGGCGCGCAGTGCATCAAGCTGGAGTCCACCAAGACGCCCATCAGCGTCAGCCAAACCTTCTCTGCCGTCGACAAGCTGGCGGGCGCCATCCTGGGCGACGCCCAGGATCCGGCGAAATCACCCGGCGCGCAGGCGATCAACCAGAGTCTGGCAGCGCTGAGTCAGTCGCTGGAAGGCACGGGACCGCAGACCAACCAGACCCTGCGCGACTTGGTCACTCTGGTCGGCGACCCCGAGCATGCCGATGCCGAGTACCGGCAACTGCTGGCCAACAGCGAGATTCTCACCTCTGACCTGCTGGCACATTGGGACACCTTCACCGCGGTGCTCCAAACCCTGCCCGAGAGCCTGCGCATGATCGAGGGCCTGTCGAACGGATTCGGCTCGGCGCTGGCCCATCTGGCGCACTCGCTGCCGCTGTTGGTCGATGCGTTGAACCGGTTCGGGCCCCGGGCCTACCACAACATCGGCGACAAACTGATCCCCTGGCTCAGGGATGTCCTCACCGCCTATACCCCTGCGATCGTCGGCTTCATCAACGCTTTACCGCCGGTGACCAATTGGGTTGCGTCGCAGTATCAGCCGGCCTGGGGCTCGCACCACGTCACGTATGTTCCGCCGCAGGTGTCGATGTCGCCGTCGCAGGCCGCCACCATCTGCAGCGTGCTGCAGCAACGGCACGTGCCGGGGGCTGAAGCGGCCTGCGCGCCCGGCGCCACCTCCGATGTGGTCACGCTGGGCCTGACCGATCTGATGCTCGGGGCGGCATCATGATTCGGCGTTGGACTGCGGCGCTCTTGGCAGCGTGTGCGTGCCTGTTGGCCGGGTGTTCGCTCGATCCAACCCGCTTGCCGGTGCCGGGCGCCTACATCCCGATCGACAAGTACACCGTCAAGATCGAGTTCTCGAGTGTGCTGAACCTGCCGGCGAGGGCCAAGGTGGATTTGGGTGGCGTCCAGGTGGGTGTCTTGGACCGGGTCCAGTTGGTGGGCACCACGGCCGTCGCCTACGTCGACATGAACCAGGACGTCAAGCTGCCGCAGAACACCCGGGCGGAGTTGCGTCAGGCAACGGTGCTGGGCGACATCTACATTGCGCTGTTGCCGGCCGAGATCCCGTCAGCCACCCACCTGCATGACGGCGACACCATACCGCTGCGCAACACGGTCCCCGCCGACAATGTCGAGGACATCCTGCGCTCGGTGTCCACCCTGGTGTCCGGCGGTTCGCTCAACACGCTGGAAGAATCGGTGGCCAACTTCAACAAGGCGTTCTCCAAAGATCCTGCCGAGCTGGACCGGATGCGCCAGAAGCTGGCCGGCATGCTGCGCGATCTGGCGGCCAACCAGGACAGGCTGGACGAAATCCTCGCCGGCACAGCACGTGTCAGCAACGGGTTGCTGGCCGATACCGGGGCCTTCGACCGCCTGATCAACGAGGGCCCGGTGCGGCTGCGGGCGATGACGGCGGTGCTGCCGGGCATCGTCCACTTGCTGGTGTGTGCGCAGGATCTCGGCCGCTACGGGGGACAGTTGTTCGTCCCGAACACGCCCGACCTACTGCAGATGCTGTCCTACCTCACCCCGACGGTCCGGACCATTGCGTCGTCCGACACCACCGTGCCCGCGATGGCCGACAAGATGGTCGCACTGATCCGCGACAAGCTGATCCCGTTCTACAGCAACGGTGGTCCCCGGCTGAGCGCGTCGGTCAGTCCCGGTACGCGGGCGGATGAGGCGATTGCCGCGATGCGGACGATGGGGATGCTGCCATGAAGTTCAATGCCCGCGTCACCGCGGTGATTCTCGTCGTCACGACGCTGCTGGGCACGGGTTATCTCACGTTCGGAGTGCTCAAGGTCGAGCCGACCGCCCGGCCCACCCGGCTCACGCTGCTGTTGGACGATTCCGGTGGTCTGATGCCGACCTCACAGGTGACCATGCGCGGCATCCAGGTCGGTAGGGTCACCGGAATCCGCACCACCCCGAGCGGATTGAACGTATCGATCGACCTCGACCGGGGACATTCGATCCCCGCGGACAGTGCGATCAGCATTCAGAACTTGTCCCTGGTCGGCGAGCAGTACATCGACTTCAAGCCGAAACACATCGCCCCGCCCTACTTCGGCGACGGCACCGTGATCCCGGCCGAGCGGGTGGCGTCCGCCGTCACCGTGAGCGACCTGCTCAACAAGGCCAATGCCTTGCTCTCGGTGCTCAACCCGACCGACGTCAACAACATCGTCAGCAGTGTGTCGCAGGCGTTTTCGGGCAATGACGCCGCCATCGACTCGCTGGCCGCCACTGCGGGTGCGGCCGCCAACGCCGAACGGGAGAACAAACAGGTACTCGCCACCCTGTTCGGCAATCTCGCGACGCTGACCACCAACCTCAGCGACCAGAACGTCGGCGGCGTGCTGAGCAGGAGTGGCAGGCTGTTACCGAGTTCGATCCTGGCGTTGGCCCGGCTGACTCAGGAAGTCGACGAGTACGCCCACACCGGGGACGGGGTGTTCGCGCCGGGGGCGCCGGTGCCCACGCTGGTGGCCAACCTCAAGCGGTACCTCGACATGCTGTCGGGGCCGTTGAGTACCTTCGCAGCGGCATTGGAGCCGGCGACCGCGCCGCTGCGCGGATTCAAAGTCGACGCCGGGCATTTCGTCGACGTGTGGGAATCAACTTTCAGCGATGCAGGCGAGGTGCGCGTGCAGGTGAGTGTTCCGGAAGGACAACGGTGAGTGACACATTGATCGACGACACTGCGGCCGACCAGATCGAGGTGGTTGCGGTAGCCGATGAGCCGCAACCGGATCGGCTGCGCAAGAAACGGTCCTGGGTGATGGTGCTCGCCGTCATCGCCGTCGTTGCCGCCGGGTGGTTCGGGTTCGACAAGTACCGCACCGTGGCGGGTGACCTGACGGCCTTGCGTCAATCGGAATCCGATCGCGCTGCCGCGGCCAAGCTGGGCAGGGACTACGCTCTGAAGTCGCTGACCTACACCTTCGAAGACCCCGACGCATTCTTCCGCGCGGTCGAAGACGGTGTGTCGCAAACGTTGAAGGAAAAGTACGTCAACGCCACCGAACTGCTCAAGGGCATCATGACGCAGGCGCAGGTGACGTCGTCCGGTGAAGTCCTCGCCACCGACGCGGTAGCCCAGCCCGGACAGGTGTATCAGGTAGTGGTCTCTGCTGCCCAGACCACTCGAAACCTGCAGAACCCGAAAGCGCGGCTGTCGCTCATCTTGCTGCAGGTCACGGTCAACAAGGCGGGTGAGCGGTGGCAGGTCTCCGACATCGGGCCCAAGACCGGTAGCCGTACCGGTCCGGAGCCACTGGGGCCGCTCGACCCGGGACAGGCACCCGGCCGGTGAGGTTGTGCCGGCCGCAATTGCGGAAATGCCTGAGCTATGCCCGGCGTGCAGGCCGTTGACCCGGTTGTCGACTATCTGATCTCGCAGATCGACCAGGTAGGTGCCGGAACTGTCGGCTTGCGCAACGGCGACGACCCCATCCATGACACCCGGGTGGCTATCCGGCGGCTGCGCAGCATGCTGCGAGTGTTCGACAAGGCCTTGGACGGTGCCGCGATCGGCGATATGGACGGCGAACTGAAATGGTTCGCCGCCCTGCTGGGCGAAGTCCGCGACTGCCAGGTGCAGCTGCGCGCGAATACGCAATGACCTTCGGGCCGTTGAACTTCCCGCCCGCAACCGGGTGAGCGAGGAGAAGGAATCCGAGCGGTACCTGGCTCTGATGGCGGTGTTGCGGGATTGGCGCGACGAGTCGCCCGTCGTCCCGGGGCGTGCGGGGCATGTTGCACCGTGCCCGCAAGGCGTCGAAACGCGCTCACTACGCCGCTGAGCTACTGAAGCCGCTGGAGCGACGTGCCAAGCGAACAGCTATAAGCGGATTCAAACGGTGCTCGGCGATCATCAGGATGCGATGGTGGCCGATGAGGTACTGCGCCGGATGGCCGTCACGGCGGGAACGACGCCGGGGGAGAACGGCTTCACCTACGGTTTACTGTATGCGCGCGAGCAGCAGATTGCCGTGCAGTGTCGGCAAGCGTTGCGGCGGTTGTGAACCCAGGGCGGATGCGAACCGCGGGCGGACTAGGCCCGCGCCCCGCGGTAATGGTCGTTCGGAGTGTCGGATTCCTTGCCGTAGGCCTCTTCGGGCGTGAGCTCGTCTCGGGACGGTTCGGCATTCTCGACCCGTGTCGTCGGGTCGATCGCGTCGGCACGCCGCAATTGCTCGTCCAGCTGCTCGCGTGAGGACGCTACCTCGCTCTGATGCGCGGCCGCCCGATCCTGCAGGCGGGCGGCTTCGGCGGCCTTGGCCTCGGCCTCGGCCTGGGCGGCCCGCGCCCGCGCGGATGTTTCCTGGGCCAGCGCTTCGCGCCGTTCGACCCGGGCGGTTTCCACTTTGGCCTGCTCGCGAATGGTTTCCGCCTCTTGAATCTGCCGACGGCGCTTTGACCTGTTGGCGACGATGATCAACCCGGCGATCACCGCGATCACGACTAGCGCGGCTATGACGATCCAGACGATGTTGCTGGTACTCATAATGAGCTCCGTTGCTCGGTCGGCTTGCAGTTGTGCTGCACCTGTGTGAAACGGATCCCCATCTTTGCCGCAGACAAAACAAACCGGCCCGGACGCGGGCTACCTGCTACAGGAAGTCGTGCTACATGAAGTCCAGCGCCTCGACGGTTGCGGTGCCCCCCTCGTGGGAAGGGCGGTTTGCGCCGCCGATCACATAGATCGTGTGGCCGACAGCCGCGACCGCCTCGCCGTGGCGCGCGGTCGGCATGGGCGGCAGCGTCGACCATTTGCCGTCGGCGATGTCATAAGCCTCGACCACAGCCAGCACCTGCGTCGGCTCTTCGCCGCCGATGGCCACCACCCGCCCGTCGATGAAGGTGGCGCCGTAGCTTCCGCGCGGCGTCGGCATGTCGACCAACTTGGTCCAGGTCCCGGCTTGCGGGTCGTACCGCTCGAAGGCCGCGGAGTTCTTGTCGGCCGACAGGAACCGGCCGCCGACGGTGTACACGTAGGTGCCGTCCGACACCGTCGCAAGATGCTCCCGCGGCGTCGGCATGTCTGCCGAGTCCTTCCACGAGTTGCCGTCGAAGACCTCGGTCTGCGGCACCAGTTGCTTGGCATTCTGCCCACCGACCACGACGAGCTTGTCACCAACCACCGCTGCCCCCGGCGCGGCCCGCGGATGGGTCAGGCTCGGCAACTCCACCCAGTTGTTGCCTCGCAACGCGAATACCTTGTTGGACGCCTCCGCGATGTTCTCGGTGGTACCGCCGAGCACCACCACCTCGCCGCGGTAGGTTGCCGCCGCGGCATGGTGCAGTCCCACGGGCAACGGCGGCCCGGTTTCCCATACACCGGTGCGCGGGTCGTAACTCTCGACGGTGGTCAACACCGTTCCGTTGTAGAGGCCGCTGATCACCCAGATCTTGTCGTTGGCCACCGTCCACGCCATCATCAGCCGGGGACTCTTGGCATCCGGCAGGGTGCGCCATTGCGCGGCGGGCTGGGTCTTGCGCGCCGGCAGGGTCAGCGCTTCGGCCGCCGACACTGCCTGCTGATCGCCGGGCCCGGTGGCGCCCCCGATCGCGTACACCGTCTTCTCCACCGCGGCGACCGCCATCCCGTGCCGCGCGCTCGACATGTCGGGCAATCCGTCCCAGGTCTTCGCCGTCAAGTCGAATACCGACACGGTCTTGAGGACTTCTCCGCCGGACAAGCCCCCGACCGCGATCAGACGGCCATCGGCGATGGCCACCCCGAGATCGCTACGGGGCCTCGGCAACGGAGGCAACGTCGTCCACGCCTTCGCGTCCGGGTCGTAAGCCTCGACGGCGGCCGAGTCGGTGGTTCCGCTGGCTCCGCCGACCACGTACACCAACTTGCCGTTGGAGGCGGCAGCGAGCATCTGCCGCGGCGTCGGCAACGGGGCGCCGAGGGTCCAGGACGTGCCGTCGAAGATCTCGGTCGTGTTGAGCAGCGCGCCGTTGGCGTCGACGCCACCGGTAACGATGATGCGGTCGCCGACCACCGCTGCCGCCGCGGCCGCCCTGGGCTGCAACAGACGTGGCAGTTCCACCCATCGGCTGTTGACCACCCGCCAAACCTGGTCCGTGGCACCAGTTTTGGTGTCGGTGGTCTTCCAGCCGCCCAGCACCACCGGGTTGCCCTGCCAGGTCACCGCCATGGCGCGCTGGACCGGAACGGGGAGGTTGTCACCGCCCTTCCATTCGTCGATGGCGGGATCGTATCCCTCGTGGCGCGCGGTGACGTTGCCGTCGCTGCCGATGCCGCCAAAGATCCAAACCGTGCCGTCGTCCTGGGTGGTTGCCGCCGCGTCACGGGCGATGCGCGCATTGGTGATCGGTTTCCACTGCACCGGCGCCTGAGTCCGCGGCTGACTGCTTGCGGTGGTGCTCTTGTTGTCCTTCGACACCGCGAGCAAGACGCCACCGGCGACCAGCAGCAGCACCACCGCGATGGCGCCGGCGATCAACAGGCGACTCTTCTTGCTCCCGGCTCCGGCCAGCCCTCGGAGGCCGCCGGCCTTGGCGGGCGGCGGGGCTTCGACTCCTTGCGGAACCTGCGTTCGGGTGTGCGTGGCGTGCGCATTGCGCAGGATTCTCGCGGCTTCGGCAGGGTCCTCCACCACGGCGGGCTCCGCGGCCGCGGTGCCGCCTGCGGGCGGGATCGACCGACTGATCGCCGAGGTCGGGTCTTCTGGTGGCCGGATGTGCCGGGTCGGGGCGTGCGTGTTCGACACTCCGGGGTCCGGCGGCTGAACTCCTCGTGTCGTCCCGGTCGACGCGGGCGGAGTTCCCGACAGACCCGGCCCCATGACCGTCGTACGCCCGGTGTTGTCTCCGGTGCTGGTGATGGCCATCGCATCGGGCTTGAGCCCGTTGTTGCGCTGCGCAGCCTGCAACTCGCGGCCGAACTCCTCGGCGGATGCCGGTCGCTTCTCCGGCTCGATCGACATCGCGTGTTCGATCGCCGAACACACCGCATCCGGGATTCCGTCCGGACGCATATCCGGGACCCCGGTCGAGCTGATCCGCAGATACTGGGCGATGAGGTCCTCGCCCTTCCGGCGCTCGTGCGCGGCATTGCCGGCGATGAGCGCGAAAATGGTGGCGCCCAGTGAGTAGATGTCAGCGACCACCGTGGCGGGGTTACCGGTCATCACCTCGGGAGCCGTGTAGTCGATGGTGCCGGAGAAGAACCCGGTCGCCGTCTCGTAGCCGCCGTCGATGTGGGCGATGCCGAAGTCGCTCAGTTGCGGCTCACCGTAATCGTTGATCAGGACGTTCGCCGGTTTGATGTCGCGGTGCAGGGTGCCGTTGCGATGCGCGGTTTCCAGTGCCCCGCACAGTTTCACGCCGATCCGCAGGGCCTCGGGCCACGGGATCGGGCCCTCGTGGCGCAGCCGTACCGCGAGGGAGTCGGCGGGGTGATAGGGCATCACGATGTAGGGCCGGTTGCTGACCGTCATCCCCACTCGAAGGATGTGGACGATGTTCGGATGCCCGGAGAGCCCGCCCATCGCGTACCCCTCGCGCAGAAATCGCTCCCTGCTCTCCTCGTCGAAGGATGACGGCAACACCTTGACCGCGACGTTTCGTCCCAGCGCCGTCTCGTAGCACCGATAGATCACCCCGGCGCCGCCACGACCGACCTGTCGGGCGTCCTCGAATCCGGCGGCGGTCAGTTCGTCGGCTATCCCGCCCGTTACCGGCGCGCCGTCGGGTTCCTCAGGCATGTGCTGACGCTTCCCCTCCGCTGCGATGGTTGTTTCGCGAGGTCAACAGTAGCGAACCTGACCTCGGGAAGTGCGGTTCTGACAACTATCGTCTTGCCGCAACGCGTTTGACGCGCAGGCACGTCAGAATGGCTGGATGGCACTGGATCTGAGGGCGTACTTCGACCGCGTCGACTATCACGGCGCCACCGAGCCGACCTTGGACGTGCTGCAGGCCCTGGTGACCGCCCACACGCGCAGCATCCCGTTCGAGAACTTGGACCCGCTGATGGGTGTGCCCGTCGATGACCTGAGCGCGGCCGCGTTGACCGAAAAGCTGGTGCACCGGCACCGTGGCGGCTACTGCTACGAGCAGAACGGCTTGATGGGATACGTGTTGGCCGAACTCGGCTTCCAGGTGCGCCGACTCGGAGGGCGCGTGGTGTGGATGCGCCCCCCGGACGCACCGATCCCCGCGCAGACGCACACGCTGCTCGCGGTGACTTTCCCCGGCTGCGCCGGGCCGTACCTCGTCGACGTGGGCTTCGGCGGCCAGACTCCCACCTCGCCGCTGCGCCTGGTCACCGGGGGTGCGCAGCAGACCACGCACGAGCAGTACCGCCTCGACGACCATGGCGACGGGTTGGTGTTGCAGGCCCAAGTCCGCGACCAGTGGCAGGCGCTGTACGAGTTCACCACCCAGACCCGCCCGCAGATCGACCTCGTGGTGGGCAGCTGGTACGTCTCGACGCACCCGTCGTCGCATTTCGTCACCGGCTTGATGGCGGCCGCGGTGACCGGAGACGGGCGCATGAACCTGGCCGGGCGCACCCTGACGATCCACCGTCCCGACGGCAGCGAAAAGATCCAGCTCGATGACGTGGCGGCCGTCGTGGACACACTCGGTGCGCGGTTCGGCATCGAGGTGCCCGATCCCGCAGCACTGGAGGCGCGCCTGGCGGAGCTACTGGCTCGGCAGCCAGGACCCGAGTCGGCCTAGCGCGGCTTCGATATCGCTCGTCGGCCCGGCGAACGACAGCCGCACGTAGGAGTTGCCCCGGGCCGGATCGAAGTCGATGCCGGGCGCGATCGCGACGCCGGTTTCGGCCAGCAACTTTGAGCAGAACCCCAAGGAGTCGGTGGTGAAGTCGGAGACGTCGGCGTAGACGTAGAACGCTCCGTCGGTGGGCGCCAGCCGGTCGACACCGATTCGGCGCAGACCGTCCAACAGCATCGAGCGGTTGACGGAATAGTGCTGAAGGTTGACCTCGGCCTCGGCGACCGATTCGGGACTGAACGCCGATACCGCGGCGATCTGCGACAGCACCGGCGGACAGATCGTGAAGTTCCCGGTGAGGCAGTCCACCGCGCGGCGCAACTCGGTGGGCAGCACCAGCCAGCCGAGCCGCCATCCGGTCATCGCGAAGTACTTGGAAAAGCTGTTGACGATCACCGCGTTTCGCGATGTCTGCCACGCGCAGCTGGTCTGCGGCGCGCCCTCGTAGACCAGGCCGTGATAGACCTCGTCACTGATCAGCCGCGCTCCGGACTCGTCGCACCACGAGGCGATCGCGGCCAGTTCTTCCGGCGGAATGACGGTCCCGGTGGGATTGGCCGGACTGGCGACGATGACACCCTGGACCGGGGGATCCAGGCCGGCGAGCATTTGCGCGGTGGGCTGGAACCGGGTCTGCGGCCCGCACGGGATCTCCACCACCTCACATCCCAACGCCGACAGAATGTTTCGGTAGCAGGGATAGCCGGGGCTGGCCATCGCGACCCGGTCGCCCACGTCGAAGCAGGCCAGGAACGCCAGCAGGAAGCCGCCGGAGGAACCGGTGGTGACCACCACCGCATCGGGCTCGACGGAGATGCCGTGCTGACGCTGGTAATCCGCGGCGATCGCGGCCCGCAACTCCGGGATGCCCAGCGCCACCGTGTAGCCCAACTGGTTGAGATGCAGTGCGGCCGCCGCCGCGGCGCGCACCGGCTCCGGGGCACCCACGCTGGGTTGGCCGGCGGAGAGGTTCACCAGGTCACCATGGGTGCGTTGACGCTCGGCCGCCGCAAGCCACACGTCCATCACATAGAACGGTGGGATGCCGGCGCGCATCGCGACCTGCTGGTTCACGATGTCGAGAGTACTTCGGATTCTAATCGGCTCAGCAGCTCTCGCGGTGAGTCGAGTAGTTGTGTACTGCCGTGTGCGCGCTTGAAATACAGGTGCATGTCGTGTTCCCAGGTGATCGCGATACCGCCGTGCAGCTGAATAGCTTCAGCGGCAACGGTATTCAGCGCCTCCGTAGCTGCCAGGCGCGCGGTGGCGGCATTGGTGGGACCGGGCGCGGTGCAGGCCTCGTCGACGACGGCGCGGGCTGCCGAGACCACGACGTACAGGTCGGCCATTCGGTGCTTGAGCGCCTGGAAGCTGCCGATGGGCCGGCCGAATTGCACCCGGCTCTTGGTGTACTCGACCGTGAGGTCCAGGCAGCGCTCCGCGGCACCGATCTGCTCGGCGGCCAACAGGATTGCCGCTACGTCGGCCAGGCCCGGGTCGTCGCCCAACGGTTCGGTCTCTTCGGGCTGGACTCTGGCCAGTCTGCGGGTCAGGTCCATGGTCGCGACGGGCTGCGCGCTGAACGTGGTCCATCTGCTCAGCCGGCCATCGGCGGCAGCGCACACGACGTCGGCGATGTCGCCGTTGACCACGTAATCCGGGTCCAGCACCAGCGCCCCGATGGAGCTACCCTCGGCCAGGGCGCCGAGGGTCTCTTCGTCGGGCGACGGTGCGGCCAGTAGCGCGAGTTCGGCCAGGGTGGTTCCCAGCAGCGGCGACGGCACCAGCGCGCGGCCGAGCTCCAGCAAAACCGTTGCCGCGTCGGCGAGTTCGCCGCCGGCCCCACCCAGTTCCTCGGGGACTACCAGCGCCGCCGCGCCGACCTGCTCGCACAACAGCTGCCACAGTGATTCGTCGTACCCGCGCTCAGACTCGATCGCGGCGCGCACCGCCGCCGGGCTTGCGTGCTTGGCTACCAGGGACGCCACGGTTTCCCGCAACATCTCCCGTTCTTCGCTGAGAGTCATAGCGCCTCCAGTACTCGGCGTCGGTGGGATTCCGTTGTGCCCCAGGCGGATCGCAGAGCCTGCACCCGCAACAGCAGCAGGGACAGGTCGTGCTCCTGCGTGAAGCCGATAGCGCCATGGGTCTGCAGAGCCGAGCGCGCCGCCAGCATCGCCGCTTCGCCCGCGGCGACCTTGGCCGCGCTGACGTCGCGCGGTTCCAGCGTGAGCGCTGCGCCGTAGACCAGCGGCCGCGCCATTTCGACGGCGATGTGCACGTCGGCGAGCTTGTGCTTGATCGCCTGATAGGAGCCGATCACGCGGCCGAACTGGGTGCGCTGCTTGGCGTAGTCGACGCTACCGGCCAGCAGCGCCCCGGCCGCGCCGATCAACTGGGCCGCGGTGGCCAGGACGCCGAACTCGTAAGCCTTTCCGGTGTCCGCCGGCCACGCCTCATCTTTGGCTCGGACGTCGTAGAGCCGCCGGCTGGGGTCGACCGAGTCGTGGCGGTCACCCGGTGTGCCTTCGGTGAAGCTTCCCTGTCCGGCCAGCAGCACCAGACCGGCGGTGTCCGCGTCGACGGCGCGGGGGACATCCGGGGGCAGCGCGACGGTGGCGATCAGCTCACCGGACGCGAGGTCCGCGCACCGTTGATCATCCGCGAGCAGAATCGGTGCGACGGCGATGGATTCGGTGACCGGCCCCGGTACGCACCAGCGCCCGAGGCGCTCCATCGCGACCACCAGATCCACCGGTGAGGCGTCGATACCGTCATGACGCTCCGGCACGATCAGCGCGGTGACGCCGAGGTAGGTCAGTTGCTCCCACACTTTCAGCCCGGGCCCGGTGTCCCCGGCCGACCAGGCGCGTACGGCGGCCGGTAGGTCGGCGGCGCCCAACGCGGCATCGATACTGGCAGCGAAGTCCCGCTGCTGTTCGTCGAGTGTAAAGTCCATCAGCGTTTCTACCCCTTCTTTTCTCGAGGTAGACCCAGCAGCCGTTCGGAAATGATGTTGCGCTGAATCTCGTTGGTGCCGGCGTAGATCGGGCCGCCCAGCGCGAACAGCAGGCCCTCGGTCCAGGGGCCGGCGAGTTCGGCGTCGGCGCCGCGGATGTCGAGTGCGGTCTGGTGCAACTCCACGTCCAGGTCCGACCAGAAAACCTTGGTGACCGAGGATTCCGCGCCCAGTTCCCCGCCACTTGCGAGGCGGGTGACCGTTTCGAAGGTCTGCAGCCGGTAGGCCTGGGCCTTGATCCAGCCGTCCGCCACGCGCTCGGCGAACTCCGGTGGTGAGCCGCTGTCCTTCCAGAGCCGCACCAGCCGCTCGGCCGCGGCGAGGAACCGGGCCGGGCTGCGCAGTGACATGCCGCGCTCGTTGCTCGACGTGCTCATGGCCGCCCGCCAGCCGTCGTTGGGCGCGCCGATGACGTCGTTGTCGGGCACGAACACGTCGTCGAGAAAGATCTCGCCGAACCCGGTGTCGCCGCCGAGCTGGACGATCGGGCGCACCGTGATGCCCTCGGCCTTGAGGTCGAACATGAGGTAGGTCAAGCCGTTGTGTCGCTGCGCGGTGGGGTCGGAGCGGAACAGCCCGAATCCCATGTCGGCGAACGGCGCCCGCGAGCTCCAGATCTTCTGTCCGTTGAGCAGCCAGCCGCCGTCGGTCTTGGTGGCGGTGGAACGCAACGACGCCAGATCGCTGCCGGACTCCGGCTCCGACCAGGCCTGCGCCCAGATCTGTTCGCCGCTGGCCATTTTCAGCAGGATCCGGTCCAACTGCTCTTCGGTGCCGTGGGCGAACAGGGTGGGCGCCAGCATCGAGGTGCCGTTGGCACTGGCCCGGCCCGGCGCGCCGGCCCGGAAGTACTCCTCCTCGTAAACGATCCAGTGCAGCAGCGGAGCGTCACGACCGCCGTACTTCTTCGGCCAGTTGATCACCGACAGGCCGGCGTCGAACAGCACCTTGTCCCAAACACGATGCTGGGCAAATCCTTCGGCGTTGTCGTACGACTTCGCCGGCATGAACTCCCGATTCGCCGCGAGAAAATCGCGCACCTCGGCCTGGAAGGCCAGCGTTGCTTCGTCCAGTTCTATGTCCATCGCAGATCCTAGGCCAACTCTCGCAGTTGTGGTTTGACCACCTTGCCGCCCGCGTTGCGCGGCAACGCGTCGAGGAAACGCACCGACCGTGGCGCCTTGAAGTTCGCCAGATGCTCACGCGTGTAGGCGATTACCGATTCTTCGTCAAGGTCTGAGCCGGGGCGGGGAACCACATATGCCCGTCCGACCTCGCCCAGACGCTCGTCGGGAACGCCGATCACCGCCGCGTCGGCGATGCCGTCCATCCGGGCCAAGACCTGTTCGACCTCGGCGGGATAGACGTTGAAGCCGCCGCAGATGTACATGTCCTTGAGTCTGTCGGTGATACGTAGGTTGCCGGTGGCGTCGACCACACCGATGTCGCCCGTGTGCAGCCAACCGTCGGCATCTATCGCTGCAGCCGTCGCCTCGGGATCGTCGAGATAGCCCAGCATCACATTGGGACCGCGTAGCAGCACTTCGCCTGTTTCGCCGTCGGTGGCGCCTTGAATGCGGAGTTCGAAGTCTGCGAACGGGCGTCCGCAGGTGGTCGCGACTGTCACCGCGTCGTCCTCGGCGCGACACATGGTGCCCATGCCGTTGGCTTCGGTCAGCCCGTAGGCGGTCAGCACGATGTCGATATCGAGCTCGGACTGCATGCGCTCCACCAGCACCACCGGGACGGTGGCCGCGCCGGTCACCGCGAACCGCAGTGAACGCAGGTCGTAGTTGCCGCGGGCGGGGTGATCGAGCAGGGTCTGGTAAATGGTGGGCGGCCCTGGCAACACGGTGATGCGGTGTTGCTCGATCGCCTGCAGCGCGCGCAGCGGGTCGAAGGTGAGATGCGGAATCAACGTGGCGCCGGTCTGCAGGCACGCCAGGATGCCGGCCTTGTAGCCGAAGTTGTGGAAGAACGGGTTGATGCACAGGTAGCGGTCGGCCCTGGTGATCTCGCCGTTCGCGGCCCAGGACGCGGAGGCGCCCAACGACTGCCGATGGGCGCACAGCACACCTTTGCTGCGGCCGGTGGTACCGGAGGTGAACAGGATGTCGCTGACGTCGTCGGGGGAGACGGCGGCCGCGCGTGCTTCGACCGCGGCGAGGTCGGTACCCCGGGCCATGAACTCGTCCCAGCTGCCATCGTTCTCGTCGACCGGGATCCGCACGATGTGCCGCAGTGCCGGCAGTGCGGCACGGTTCAGGTCGGCGGCCCGGTCAGCGCCCAGGAACTTCCCCGCCGCGAACAGCACCGGTGCCGCCGTTCGCGCGATGATGTCGGACGCCTCAGCGGCGGTATAGCGTGTGTTCAGCGGCACCATGGCCGCACCGGCGTGATGGATCGCCAGGCAGGCGACCACCCAGTGCCAGGTATTGGGCGACCAGATCGCCACCCGGTCCTTCGGCTGAACGCCGAGGGCGATGAGCGCGGCAGCGGCGCGATGCACCTCGTCGCGCAGAGCCGTGGCGGTGAAGCGGCGGTCCTCGGTGATCAGGACGTCATGGTCTGGGTGCAATTGCACCAGACGATCCAGCGCCGCGGGAACGGTGCGGGGATCGGTGACCATGGGGATACTCCTAACAAAGCAAGTGCTTGGTAGGTTAGCCTACAGGGTATGCAGGACGTCGAAGAGTTCCGGGCGGAGGTCCGCGAATGGCTCGCCGACAATCTGGTCGGTGAATTCGCAGCGTTGAAGGGACTGGGCGGCCCGGGGCGCGAGCACGAAGCGTTCGAAGAACGCCGGGCGTGGAACCAGCAGCTGGCCAAGGCGGGGCTGACCTGCCTGGGCTGGCCGGTCGAACACGGCGGTCGTGGGCTCTCGGTGGCGCACCGGGTGGCGTTCTACGAGGAGTACGCCCTGGCCGATGCCCCGGACAAGGTCAACCACTTCGGTGAAGAGCTGCTCGGGCCGACGTTGATCGCATACGGCACTCCCGAACAGCAACAGCGCTTCTTGCCGCACATCCTCGACGTCACCGAGCTGTGGTGTCAGGGATACTCGGAGCCCGGGGCGGGCAGCGACCTGGCCAACGTCTCGACCACCGCCGAACTCGACGGTGACCAGTGGGTGATCAACGGTCAGAAAGTGTGGACGTCGCTGGCGCACCTGTCCCAGTGGTGTTTCGTGGTGGCGCGCACCGAGAAGGGCTCCAAGCGGCACGCCGGTCTCTCGTATCTGCTTGTGCCGCTTGACCAGCCGGGTGTGCAGGTGCGGCCGATCATCCAGATCACCGGCACCGCGGAGTTCAACGAGGTGTTCTTCGACGACGCCCGCACCGACGCGTCGATGGTGGTCGGCCAGCCCGGCGACGGCTGGCGGGTCGCCATGGGAACGCTGACCTTCGAACGTGGTGTCTCGACATTGGGTCAGCAGATCGTCTATGCCCGTGAGCTTTCCAACCTGGCTGAGCTGGCCCGGCGCACCGGCGCCACCGACGACCCGTTCATCCGCGAGCGGCTGACCCGGGCGTGGGTGGGTTTGCGGGCAATGCGTTCGTATGCGCTGGCCACCATGGACGTAGAGCAACCCGGCCAAGACAACGTGTCAAAACTGTTGTGGGCCAACTGGCATCGTGCGCTCGGGGAGCTGGCGATGGACGTGGTCGGCAAGCCTGGCCTGGTCCTGAACGACGGCGAGTTCGACGAGTGGCAGCGGCTGTTTCTGTTCACCCGCGCCGACACCATCTATGGCGGATCCAACGAGATCCAGCGCAACATCATCGCCGAGCGGGTGCTCGGTCTGCCGAGGGAGGTCAAGGGGTGAGCTTGTCCGAAGTGCCCGAAGAGATTGCGGGACACGGGCTTCTGCCGGGCAAGGTGGTGGTGGTGACCGCCGCCGCGGGCACCGGCATCGGGTCGGCCACGGCACGTCGTGCGCTGGCCGAGGGGGCCGACGTGATGGTCTCCGATCACCACGAACGCAGACTGGGTGAGACGGCGGAGGCGTTGTCTGCACTAGGGTTGGGTCGCGTTGAGCATGTGGTGTGCGATGTGACGTCCACCGCTCAGGTCGACGCGCTGATCTCTTCCTGCACGGCCCGTTTCGGCCGCTTGGACGTGCTGGTCAACAACGCCGGGCTGGGTGGGCAGACGCCGGTGGCCGATATGACCGACGAGGAGTGGGACCGCGTGTTGGACGTGTCGCTGACGTCGGTGTTCCGTGCCACGCGCGCGGCGCTGCGGTACTTTCGCGATGCGCCGCACGGCGGTGTGATCGTCAACAACGCCAGCGTGCTGGGCTGGCGGGCTCAACACTCGCAGTCGCACTACGCGGCTGCCAAGGCTGGCGTGATGGCGTTAACCCGTTGCAGCGCAATCGAAGCCGCGGAGTACGGGGTGCGGATCAACGCGGTGTCGCCCAGTATTGCGCGGCACAAGTTCCTGGACAGAACCACCTCCGCCGAGCTGCTGGATCGGTTGTCGTCGCAGGAAGCATTCGGGCGAGCCGCCGAGCCGTGGGAAGTGGCGGCCACCATCGCCTTTCTGGCCAGCGACTACTCGAGTTACCTGACGGGTGAAGTGATTTCGGTATCCAACCAGCGCGCGTGAGCGTCCGCGTCGGTTCTGTTGACGTCTCCGCCTGAATCTCAAGCCAGTTCTTGCAGCAGTCGGGTGATGCTGAACAAGCCGGCCATGAAGGTGCCGCTGTTCACCAAGCCAGAGGTGTAACCGGCGATAGTTGGTCCGGTCAAGCTGGTCGGGACGGCGGCGTTGAAAAAGCCTGACGTCAATCCGGCAATGGTGCCGGCCCCGGCTACACCGCTGGCGGAATTGAAGAAACCTGACACGAAGCCATTGATTGCCGTCCCGTCGGCCGCCGTATTGTAGAAGCCGGACATATTTGTACCGGTATTTCCAATGCCCGAGCTGGTGGCCCCGCTGTTGGTAGAGAATCCGAAGCCGTTGTTGAAGGTGCCGGAACTGAAAAAGCCGGTGTTGCCGAGACCGGAATTCCCGCTGAACGTGTTGAAGCCGCCAGAGTTGCCCATGCCTGTATTCACCGGGCCGCTATTGAAAAGCCCGGTGTTGGTGGAGCCCGTATTTCCAATACCGGTGCTCACGTCGCCGGTGTTGCCGAAGCCAAAGTTCATGACGCTACCTTTGCCGATTCCGTCTCCACCGCCTGCGTCTGTGGTGGTCGGAGACCAGCACATCGGTGCCCGCAGAGCCGGTCAGACCCTGCCCCGCAGCAGCGCGTGGCCCGCAATCTCTTCGGTTCGTCTGGCCAGAGACTGGTCGATTTACCTGTCTGGCGGGGTGGTCTCGGTATTCAACCAGCGCCTGTGATCGCCGCCTTGGACGGTCAGGAGCCGAGGTTCCGTAACAATGCGGCAATGCTGAAGAAGCCGGGGATGCCGGATCCGGTGTTGAAGGCGCCGGAAACTAGGCCGGCGAAGCCAGGAAGAAAGCCTGTATCCGGGACGCCGCTGTTGAAGAAGCCCGAAACCTGTCGGTTGGCCGCAGCGCCGCTGACGCTGTTGAGAAAGCCTGATACCTGGCCGTTGCCAATTCCGGCGGGAACCGAGTTGTTGAAGCCGGATACGTTGGCGCCGGTGTTGTTGAAGCCCGAGTTTGCAGCGCTCACATTAGTAGTAGAGCCGAAGCCGGTATTTGTATTTCCTGAATTCCAGAAGCCGGTGTTCACGTTGCCTGAGTTTCCGTCGAATGTGTTCAAACTGCCAGAGTTGTCTATACCGGTGTTGAGGTTGCCCGCGTTGCCGAGGCCGGTGTTCAAGGAACCGGCGTTACCGAAGCCGGTGTTCAACTGCCCGGAGTTGCCCACGCCGAAGTTTCCGGTGCCCGCGTTGCCAAAACCTATGTTGCCGTTGCCCGAGTTCCCGAGCCCGATACCCTGAAGTTTGCCAAGTTCGGCAGGAATTGGGTTGGCGCCGGAGTTGAAGATGCCGACATTGCCGTCGCCCGAGTTGAAGAACCCGATGTTGTTCGTACCCGAGTTGAACAACCCGATGTTGCCGCTGCCGGCGTTCAGGCCGGTGAACTGAAGCTGGCCAGTTGCGGTGTTGTAGGCGGCACCACCAATCCCAATCAAGTTATTGCCCTGAAGGCCGAAGCCGATGTTGTTGTTACCGGTGTTCCCACCGCCGATGTTCCCGTTCCCGGTGTTTCCAAGACCAGTGTTGTTCACGCCGGTATTGCCGAAACCGATGTTGTTGCCGGTGCTAAGGCTGGTAGCTACGTTTCCCAGCCCGATATTGCGGGCGCCGATATTGCCCAGGCCGAAGTTGCCGTTGCCCGCGTTGCCGCTGCCGATGTTGGAGTTGCCGGCGTTGCCGCCGCCGAAGTTGCCGTCGCCCTTATTGCCGT
>NZ_JCALCX010000060.1:0-17365 GCF_059812565.1 Mycobacterium sp. NGS49
CCCCACAAAATTCCGCCGGCCCCGCCGGCCGCACCCGTCCCAGCCAGCCCATCGGCGCCGTTGCCGATCAGCGGCCGACCCAACAACAGTTGGGTGGGGGCATTGATCACGCCCAGCACCTGCTGCTCCAACAACCCCAGCGCGGTCATATTGGCGGTCTCGGCAGACCCGTAAGCCCCCGACGCCGTACCCAACGCCGCGACGAACCCAGTGTTAAACGCCGCCACCTGCGCGTTAGCCACCCCGAACTGGCGGCCATACTCCGCAAACAACGACGCAATCGCCGCCGACACCTCATCCTGAGCCGCCGCCCCGATCACCGACACCGGCCCCGCCGCCACCCCCACCGCACTATCAAGTTCCCGCTGCACCTGCGCCACCTGCGCCGCCGCCGCCGCCACCACATCCACCCGCACACTGACAAACGACATCCCAAATACCTCTCGCCGCCCATGGTGAACCGATCCGCACCTGGCCACCAGATTTGCACACCCCACCCCCTCGCGCTGCCGAACACGCAAAGAGTCGGAGGATGGCATCCTCACGCGGGGCAAGTACTGCAGCGGTCGATCGTGACCATTGGTTTTCTCGTCGTCGGCAGGGGGATTGGCGAGCTCGGTATTGGTGTCGTCGTCGCCAGCGTGACCACGCCAGCAGGCTGGTAAGGGTTGCGGTTTGCGCTCAGACGCAGCGCCTCGACGAGTCGGCGGAATCAATGACGGTAAACATGATCAGTCCCAGCCGTCGGCGCGCACCGCCTGGCCGCCGTTGCCGCCGGTCGCCGCCGTCGCCGGCGTTGCCGCCCTTGGCGCTCAGCGTGCCGCCGCCGCGGCCGCCGTCGTTGCCCTGGCCGCTCACGCCGGGGGCGTCGCCGACGTTGCCGGCGGTGCCACCCAGCCCGCCGCTTCCTCCTGCACCGCCGTCAACCCCCACCCGTTGCCGAACCGCCGGGTGGCCGCGCCGCGGTGTCCTGCGATGATCCAGCAACTCTTTCGCTCCACGCTAGAAATCATCACGGCTATAAGCTCACCGGCTCATGTCGGGCGAAACGCGGCGCGATCCGATCAATCACCGCCGAGAACTCCGACATCCACCGGGATTAGGTACAGGATGTGGACCGCGGCAGCAGCGGGCAATTGAGATTAATCTAGAAGTTGTCCCGAATTCCGAATACTGTCACTGCCCAGGCCAGCGCAGACACGCCAAAACCACACCAACCACCACCCACGGCAGCGGCAGAAACAGCTGCCCGCGTCGGAGAAAAAGCTGGCATAACCGCTACCTGCAAATACTCCGGACCCCCGGATCCGCCCTTCCCGCCTTTGCCGACTGAGCTAGGATCACGCCGTTGGCGTCGGCGCCACTATCGCGGCCGTTGCCGCCGATGGCGCCGGTGCCGGTGCTCGTGGAGCCGTCGGGCCACGGCAACCCATTACCTTCGCACGGCTTCTCTGCCGTCGCGTACCCCGCCGCTGCGGCGGCCATCGCCGAAGCACACCGCCGCCTTTAGGTCAGAGGACAGAATCGCATCGCAAAGACTGCCAGCAAGTACTGTGCGGACCCAGGTAGCAAGTGAGCAGAAGGGGTGGGCAGATGTCCGGTCGCTGGCGCACAAAATCGGTGGAACAGTCCATTGCCGACACCGACGAGCCGACCACCCGGCTCCGCAAGGATCTCACCTGGCTTGACCTGGTGGTCTTCGGTGTCTCGGTCGTGATCGGGGCCGGCATCTTCACCGTGACCGCGTCCACCACCGGGGACATCACGGGTCCGGCCATCTGGATCTCTTTCCTGATCGCCGCGGCCACCTGCGCGTTGGCGGCGCTGTGTTACGCCGAATTCGCGTCCACCCTGCCGGTCGCCGGCAGCGCCTACACCTTCTCCTACGCGACCTTCGGGGAGTTCCTGGCCTGGATCATCGGCTGGAACCTGGTGTTGGAGCTGGCCATCGGCGCGGCGGTGGTCGCCAAGGGCTGGTCCAGCTATCTGGGCACCGTCTTCGCGTTCGGCGGCGGCACCGTTGCGCTCGGGCCGGTGGACTTCGACTGGGGTGCGTTGCTGATCGTCGCGCTGGTGGCGGTGTTGCTCGCGTTGGGCACCAAGTTGTCGTCCCGGTTCTCGGCGGTTGTCACGGCCATCAAGGTGGCGGTCGTCATCTTGGTCGTCATCGTCGGCTCCTTCTATATCAAGGCCGCCAACTACACCCCGTTCATTCCCGAACCCGAGCCCGAGCACCAGGGCCGGGGGATGGACCAGTCGGTGCTGTCGCTGCTGACGGGCGCCGGTGGTAGCCATTACGGCTGGTACGGCGTGTTAGCCGGCGCGTCGATCGTGTTCTTCGCCTTCATCGGGTTCGACATCGTGGCCACCATGGCCGAGGAAACCAAGAACCCGCAGCGTGACGTGCCGCGCGGCATCCTGGCTTCGCTCGGCGTGGTGACCCTGCTCTACGTCGCGGTGGCGGTGGTGCTGTCCGGGATGGTGTCCTATACCCAGTTGCGCAGTGTCCCGGGCCAGGGCCAGGCGAACCTGGCCACCGCCTTCAAGGCCAACGGCATTCACTGGGCCAGCGGAATCATCTCGGTCGGAGCGCTGGCCGGCCTGACCACGGTGGTGATGGTGCTGATGTTGGGCCAGTGCCGGGTGCTGTTCGCGATGGCGCGCGACGGCCTGCTGCCCCGGGAGCTGGCCACGACCGGTTCGCGCGGCACCCCGGTGCGGATCACCGTGCTGGTGGCGGTGGTGATCGCGGCGACGGCGTCGGTGTTTCCGATCAACAAGCTCGAAGAAATGGTCAACGTCGGAACGCTGTTCGCCTTCATCCTGGTGTCCGCCGGCGTGATCGTGCTGCGCAAGACGCGTCCCGACCTGCCCCGGGGGTTCCGCGCACCGTGGGTGCCGCTGCTGCCGATCGCCTCGGTGTGCGCTTGCCTGTGGCTGATGCTCAACCTGACGGCGCTGACCTGGGTACGGTTCGGCGTCTGGCTGGTGGCGGGGATCGCGATCTACGTCGGTTACGGGCGCCGCCACTCCGTGCAGGGCCGCCGCCAGAAAAGCGACGCCGAGTTGGACATATAGGCAGCATATGGATACTTCCTTTACAAAATGACGTCTGGTGTCTAGACGCGAGACGCATTTGGTTGTAATGTCCAACTCCACGTGGTGAGACTCACACAAGGAGGTATGGCGTATGACCACACAAATCAACGGCGCACCGGAGGCGCCGGAAACCGAGTGGCTCGACAAGAAGCGCTATCTGTGGCTGATGGGACTGATAGCCCCGACCGCCCTGTTCGTGATGCTGCCGGTGATCTGGGGCATCAACCAGCTTGGCTGGCACACCGCGGCCGAACTGCCGCTGTGGATCGGGCCGTTCCTGGTCTACGTGCTGTTGCCGATCCTCGACATGCGGTTCGGCCCGGACGGTCAGAACCCGCCGGACGAGGTGATGGAGCGGCTGGAAAACGACAAGTACTACCGCTACTGCACCTACATCTACATCCCATTCCAGTACGCCAGCGTGGTGCTGGGGGCCTACCTTTTCACCGCGTCGAACCTGCACTGGCTCGGCTTTGAGGGCGGATTGGGCTGGCTGGGCAAGATCGGCGTGGCGCTCTCGGTAGGTGTGCTCGGCGGTGTCGGCATCAACACCGCGCACGAGATGGGTCACAAAAAGGAGTCGCTGGAGCGCTGGCTGTCCAAGATCACCCTGGCGCAGACCGCCTACGGGCACTTCTACATCGAGCACAACCGCGGCCACCACGTTCGCGTGTCCACCCCTGAGGACCCCGCCTCGGCCCGATTCGGCGAGACCTTCTGGGAGTTCCTGCCCCGCAGCGTCATCGGCAGCGCCCGCTCGTCGATGCACCTCGAGGCGCAGCGCATCCGCCGGCTCGGCAAAAGTCCGTGGGACCCCCGGACCTACCTGGGCAACGACGTGCTGAACGCCTGGGCGATGACGGTGGTGCTGTTTGGCGCGCTGATCGCGGCCTTCGGTGTGAGCGTGATCCCGTTCCTGGTCATTCAGGCGATCTTCGGCTTCAGCCTGCTGGAAGCCGTCAACTACCTCGAGCACTACGGGCTGCTGCGGCAGAAGAACGCAAACGGCCGCTACGAGCGCTGCGCCCCGGTGCACAGCTGGAACTCCGACCACATCGTGACCAACCTGTTCCTGTACCACCTGCAGCGGCACAGCGACCACCACGCCAACCCCACGCGGCGCTACCAGACGCTGCGCAGCATGGCTGGCGCGCCCAACCTGCCCAGCGGCTACGCGTCGATGATCTCGCTGACCTACTTCCCGCCGCTGTGGCGCAAGGTGATGGACCACCGGGTTCTCGAGCACTACGAAGGCGACATCACCAAGGTCAACCTGCAGCCCCGCTTGCGGGAGAAGCTCCTGGCGAGGTACGGAGCTGCCGAAGAGGCCCAGGCGTGAGCGCCGCCTACCAGTGCCCCGTCTGCGACTACTGCTACGACGAGGCCAAAGGAGATGCCCGAGAAGGTTTCCCGGCCGGCACCGGCTGGGACCAGATCCCCGATGACTGGTGTTGTCCGGACTGCGCCGTCCGCGAGAAACCCGATTTCGAATTAGTCCAGGAAGGATGACAACGATGAGTGACTACAAGCTGTACCAGTGCGTTCAGTGCGGTTTCGAGTACGACGAAGAGTTGGGCTGGCCCGAAGACGGCATTGCCCCGGGCACCCGGTGGGAGGACATCCCCGAGGACTGGAGCTGCCCGGACTGCGGCGCCGCCAAGTCGGACTTCGTGATGGTGGAGGTCGCCCGCTCATGATCGGCACCAACTTCGCTGGGAAAACCGCTATCGTCGCGCCTGTGAAGCGGATCCCCTACGCCGAAGCGTCCCGAGCCCTGCTGCGGGATTCGGTTCTGGACGCGATGCGCGATCTGCTGCTCACCCGCGACTGGTCGGCTATCACGTTGTCGGACGTGGCCCGGGCCGCCGGCATCAGCCGGCAGACCATCTACAACGAGTTCGGCTCCCGCCAGGGCCTGGCACAGGGTTATGCCCTGCGCCTGGCCGACCGGCTGGTCGACATCGTCAAGGCCGCTCTGGACGCGAACATCGGCAATATCTACGAGTCGTTCCTGCAGGGCTTCCGGTCGTTCTTCACCGAGACGGCGGCCGACCCGCTGGTGATCTCGTTGTTGACCGGTGTCGCCAAGCCCGACCTGCTGCAGCTCATCACCACCGACAGCGCGCCCATCATCACCCGGGCGTCCGAACGCCTGGCCACCGCGTTTACCCAGACGTGGCTGGCCACCAGCGACGACGACGCCAATGTGCTGTCGCGGGCGATCGTCCGGCTGTGCCTGAGCTACGTGTCGATGCCGCCCGAGGCCGACCACGACGTCGCGGCGGACCTGGCCAGGATGATGACGCCGTTCGCGGAGCGGCACGGGGTGGTCAACATCCCCTGATCCGGGATATACCGCCGGCCGGCGACGCAGATCAAGTGGGTCGTCGCATGAGATTGTCACCTGCCGTCATGAAGTCATCACCATGCTGACCGACGGCGTTGTACCCTGACCAGATTAAGCCGCCATGTCACATCGCGGCAGTCATGGCGAAGGGACCCGATGATGGCGTATGTGGCGGTTGCACCAGCAGTGATGGCGGCGGCGGCCACGGATGTGGCAGGGATCGGGTCGGCGTTGAGCACCGCTAATCAGGCGGCTTCCGGGGCGACGGTCGACTTGCTGGCCGCGGCGCATGACGAGGTGTCCGCGGCGATCGCGGCGCTGTTTTCCACGCACGGACAGAGCTACCAGACCGTGGGCCGACAGGCCGCGGCGTTCCACGATCAGTTCGTGCGGACGTTGGCCGCCAGCGCCAACGGCTATGCCGTAGCTGAGACGGCGAGCGTGGAGCAGCTGATTCTGGGCGTTATCAATGCCCCCACCCAATTGTTGTTGGGTCGGCCACTGATCGGCAACGGCGCCGATGGACTAGCTGGGACGGGTGCGGCCGGCGGGGCCGGCGGAATTCTGTGGGGCAACGGCGGCAGCGGCGGATCGGGGGCAGCGGGACAGGCCGGTGGCCGGGGCGGCGACGCGGGCCTGTTCGGCGCCGGTGGACGGGGCGGTGCCGGCGGCGCGGGGGTAGCCGGCGCCGCAGCGACGACGGCGGGGGCGACCGGTGGCGTCGGCGGGGCCGGTGGTGTTGGGGGGGCTGGTGGGGCTGGTGGCTTGTTGTGGGGTCCTGGCGGTGCGGGCGGAGTGGGCGGTGCCGGCGGGATTGGCGGTGTCGGTGGTGTGGGGGCGGCCGGGGCGGACGGAGTCGTCGGGGTGAACGGCGGCGCGGGTGGTAACGGCGGGGTGGGCGGTACTGGCGGCGCCGGTGGCGCCGGTGGAGCTGGCGGACCGGGCGGCAACGGCGGGCTGTTCGGTGGCGGCGCGGGGGCGAACGGCGCGGTCGGTAGCGGCGGCTCGGGTGGCGCGGGCGGTGTGGGAGGCAAAGGCGGAACCGGCGCGGGCGGCGTGGGTGGCATGGGTGGTGCGGGCGGCGTCGGCGGTGTGGGGGGGCTGGACGGAAACGGCGCGGAAATCGGCGGTGTCGGTGCGGGCGGTGCGGGCGGTAACGGCGGCGTCGGGTTTGATGGCGGCGACGGGGGAGCGGGTGGCGCGGCCATTGGCCAGGGGAGCGGGAACGCTGTCGCAGGCGCCGGGGGCGCGGGAGGCCAGGCTACTAATGGTGTTGGCGGTAGGGGTGGGGTGGGCGGATATGCCAACCACAGTGGGGCCGGAGACGCGGTCGGCGGTGCCGGTGGTGCGGGTGGTTCCGGCGTGTTCGGCGGCACCGGCGGCGCCGGCGGCAATGCCGAGGCTTTCGGCACCGGAAACGCCATCGGTGGAGCCGGCGGGACCGGCGGTGTGGGCACGTTCGGCGGTGCGGGCGGCGGCGGCGGCAATGGCGGCAGCGCGTTCATCCGCAACTCGCAGTCGACCGCTACCGCGACGGGTGGCGCCGCCGGTGCGGCCGCAGGGGGCACCACAGGTGGCAACGGCGGATCGGGCGGAGGAGCGAGAAACGAGGGGTTGGGCAATGCGGTAGCCGCAGCGGGGGCATCCGGTGGCGAGGGCACCACCGGAAATGGTGGCAGTGGCGGCAGTGGTGGCAGCGCAGTTATTGCCAATACCACTTCGACGGTTGACGCTGTCGCAGCGGCCGGAGGTAAGGGCGGCAGCAGCACCGCAGGTGTCGGGGGTAACGGTGGACAGGGCGGCGAGGCCGAGAACCGCGGGGCCGGCGCCGCGGTCGGCGGCGACGGTGCCGCCGGAGGCACCGGTGGGACCGGCGGCGGCGCTGGCGGCAATGGCGGCGGGGCCCGCAATGAGGGTTCCGGGACCGCCGTCGGCGGGGCTGGCGGGGCCGGTGCCGCGGGGGGCAGCGGTGCGGGTGGCAGCGGGGGCAATGGCGGCCAAGGGTTCATCAGCAACGTCGGGTCGACCGCCACCGCGACGGGTGGCGCCGCCGGCGCGGGCGCGGCGGGTGCCACCGGAGGCAACGGCGGCCGGGGCGGACCGGCAATCAACGACGGGTTGGGCGGCGCGGTAGCTGGGGTGGGGGGATCCGGCGGCCAGGGCGACGCCGGAAATGGTGGAAGTGGGGGTAAGGGCGGCGGCGCGCTCGTCGGCAATTTCTTTTCAGCAGCTAACTCGGTCGCAGGGAATGGGGGAGACGGCGGCCAGGGCACGGGTAACGGCGGTGCGGGCGGCGCGGGCGGTACTGCAGAGACAGCAGGCAGCGGGAACGCCAAGGGGGGGACAGGCGGTCTCGGGGGTGCCGGTGATTTAACCACCGGTACCGGCGGCGTCGGCGGCGCCGGCGGCGCCGGTAGGGCCTTCGATGCGGGCACTTCGACCGGCGGCGTCGGCGGGGGCGGCGGCGGCGGCGACATCGGCGGCGCCGGCGGTGTGGGCGGTAGGGCGACAAGCACCGGGCCCGGTGACGCCACGGCCGGCGACGGCGGGTTTGGCGGCGCCGGCCTGTCCGCCGGCGGGCAGGGCGGCTCCGGCGGCTTGGCTGCCGGCGGCACAGCCTCCGGCGGCGACGGTGGTAGAGGCGGCGACAGCATTGTCCAGGGCGGTAAGGGCGGCAACGGCGGCGACGCCAGCGCCGGCGCGGGCGCCGCGTCGGGCGGTGCCGGTGGTGGGGGCGGCGACGCTGACCTGGGAATGTTCGGCAAGGGCGGTGATGGGGGCAACGGCGGCAATGCGTCTGGGTCTCCGGCTGCGGGCGGCTCCGGTGGTGTGGGGGGCCTGGGCGGGCCTTTGGGTTCATCGGGCACCGACGGGCTTGACGGGACGCCGTAGGCGCCCGCGCGGGAGCTGCTTCTTCCCCTGACTTCCCGGGAAGTACCGCCGGGCGACTACAGTGACTGAGGACCTCAACCCGGCGCGGTAGCCGCGCTGCTCTTCTCACCAGCCATGCAAGAAGGATGTAATACCACCATGACCACGACCGAAAATGCGCTGACCCCCGACGTCGTCAACGGCATCGACTTCAAGGTTGCCGACCTGTCGCTGGCGGATTTCGGCCGCAAAGAACTCCGGATCGCCGAGCACGAGATGCCCGGCCTGATGTCACTGCGCCGCGAATACGCCGAGGTGCAGCCGCTGAAGGGAGCCCGTATCTCGGGTTCGCTCCACATGACCGTCCAGACCGCGGTGCTGATCGAAACCCTCACCGCACTGGGTGCCGAAGTTCGGTGGGCGTCGTGCAACATCTTCTCGACCCAAGACCATGCGGCGGCCGCCGTCGTCGTCGGCCCGTATGGCACCCCCGAAGAGCCCAAGGGTGTCCCGGTGTTCGCCTGGAAGGGCGAGACGCTCGAGGAGTACTGGTGGGCCGCTGAGCAGATGCTCACCTGGCCGGACGAGGACAAGCCGGCCAACATGATCCTGGACGACGGTGGCGACGCCACCATGATGGTGCTGCGCGGCATGCAGTACGAGAAGGCCGGCGTGGTGCCGCCCGCCGAGGAAGACGACTCGGCGGAGTGGAAGATCTTCCTGAACGTGCTGCGCAACCGCTTCGAGACCGACAAGGGCAAGTGGACCAAGATCGCCGAGTCGGTCAAGGGCGTCACCGAGGAGACCACCACCGGTGTGCTGCGCCTGTACCAGTTCGCTGCCGCCGGTGACCTCGCCTTCCCGGCGATCAACGTCAACGACTCGGTTACCAAGTCCAAGTTCGACAACAAGTACGGCACCCGGCACTCGCTGATCGACGGCATCAACCGCGGCACCGACGCGCTGATCGGCGGCAAGAAGGTGCTGATCTGCGGCTACGGCGACGTCGGCAAGGGCTGCGCGGAGGCCATGAAGGGCCAGGGCGCCCGGGTCCAGGTCACCGAGATCGACCCGATCAACGCGCTGCAGGCGATGATGGAGGGCTTCGACGTCGTCACCGTCGAGGACGCCATCGCCGACGCGGACATCGTCGTGACCTCGACCGGCAACAAAGACATCATCATGCTCGACCACATCAAGGCGATGAAGGATCACTCGATCCTGGGCAACATCGGCCACTTCGACAACGAGATCGACATGGCCGGCCTGGAGCGCTCCGGTGCGACGAGGACCAACATCAAGCCGCAGGTCGACCTGTGGACCTTCGGCGAGACCGGCCGCTCGGTCATCGTGCTGTCCGAGGGCCGGCTGCTGAACCTCGGCAACGCCACCGGCCACCCGTCGTTCGTGATGAGCAACAGCTTCGCCAACCAGACGATCGCCCAGATCGAGCTGTGGACCAAGAACGACGAGTACGACAACGAGGTGTACCGCCTGCCCAAGCACCTCGACGAGAAGGTGGCCCGCATCCACGTCGAGGCGCTCGGCGGCAAGCTCACCAAGCTGACCAAGGACCAGGCCGAATACCTCGGTGTCGATGTCGAGGGCCCGTACAAGCCGGACCACTACCGCTACTGACTCGCCGAGCGTGACGCTGGCTTCACGTTCGACGCCCGGCGTGAAGCTGGCTTCACAGTCGGCGACTATTGGTCTCGTGCCGCGCTGTTGAGTGAGTGTTTAATATCGGATTTCGGGGAACTCACGCACTATGTGGGCGTTCCCGACACCAGCAGCGCAGATCACTGATGAGGAATAGCAAGCTGTCCAGCTGACTTGGGGCGCAGCGCTCATACTCGTTTCAGCGTCGAGACGGGAGTTTCGTCATGGTCCTCGCAACTTCAGGCAACAACGTTGGGCACCACGCTCGTCGGGTCGCGATTGTCACGGGTGCACTCTTTCTGGGGGTCGGTAGCTGGGTAGTGGGTGGTGGATGCCTGGCACCCACCGCGCGCGCCGACGAAACCCAGTACGACGTGTTCTACAACCCGCCGGATGTGCTGCCGGGACAACCCGGCGACGTGATCCGCGACGAGCCTTCACGACTCGTCCTGGAGCCGTCCGGGCAGCTCGGTGGGTTCCGGGCCACGGGCACCCGAATCATGTACGACAGCGATCTGCCGCGCTGACTGTAACGACGGGCGGCCTTCGAGCTATTCAATAGGTGATTAATAGTCCTGGGGGCGGCACCCGGCGGGAAGCTCGTTTCGGTGTCGAGACGGGAGTGCTGGCCATGGCGATTGCGATGCAATGCCGCGGCCGTCGTTGCCTCCACGTGAGCGCGATCGTTGTCGTCGCAATCGTTGTCGGACTTGCCGGCGCGGCACGCGCCGATGACGGCCAATCGGACGGCTTCTACAACCCACCGGCCGATTTGCCGGGACAAGCGGGCGATCTGATTCGCGCAGAGCGGTTCCGAGCCCAGCTGGAGCCGTCTAGGCAGGCGCCTGGTGTCTGGGCGACCGGCACGCGGTTCATGTACGACAGCTACGGCGGCAACCGGACCGCGGTGACGGGCACCTACTTCGAACCGGACAACCCCTGGCCGGGAAAGGGACCCCGGCCGCTGATCGCCTATGCCCCCGGCACCCAGGGCATGGGTGACCAGTGCGCGCCGTCGAGGGTGTTCAACCAGGGCATCCATTATTCCGGCGGCCTGGACATCACCTTCGGGTACGAGGAGGTCTTCGTTTCGGCGCTGGTGTACCGCGGATTCGCCGTTGTGGTCACCGACTACGAGGGGCTGGGAACCCCGGGTGTGCACACCTTTATGAACCGCGAAGCTCAGGGGCAGGCGCTGCTTGACGCCGCACGTGCGGCTCTGCGCCTATCCGGGACTTCGCTGGATCCGCATGGACCGGTGGCGCTGTGGGGATACTCGCAGGGCGGCGCCGCCGCGGCCTCGGCCGCCGAGCTGGCGCCGTCCTATGCCCCGGAACTTGACATCGTCGGCGTCATGGCGGGGGCCCCGCCCGCGGATCTGGTCGAAATGCTGCCCTTCGCCGACGGCAGCATCCTGGCCGGCGGTGTCGGCTACATCCTCAACGGGCTGCTCGCCGAGTACCCGGAGATCGCACCGGCGGTCCACGAAAAGCTCACCCCCGCCGGCGAGGAGATGCTGGCCGGCACGCGCGGACAGTGCGTGACCGAGACCGTACTGACCTACGGCTTCCGCCACCTACAGGACTTCTTCACCGAAGATCCGATGCAGCTGATCCTGGGGGAGCCGTTCGCCGGCGTGCTCGACCGGCAGCGCATCGGACGCTTGAAACCGAATGCGCCGGTGCTCATCGACATCAACCGTTTCGACCCGCTGGTGCCGTGGACGGCGGCCAACCAGCTCGGGCGCGACTGGTGCGCTCAAGGCGCCGACGTCGAGTTCCATACCAACGAAGAGCCGCCGTTCCTGAACAAGTTGGGCGTCAATCATCTGCTGGCCCTGCTGGTGGACGGCGAGCGTGACATGCAGTGGGTTGCTGACCGGTTCAATGGCTTGCCGACCAGCCCGAACTGCGGTGAATTCTGACTGAATAGTTGACTAGGCTCTCTCCGTGCTGATCGCGATCGAAGGCGTCGACGGCTCGGGCAAGCGAACGCTGACCGACGGCCTGCGCGCCCAGCTGCAGCGCGCGGGCAAGTCGGTGGCGACGCTTGCCTTCCCGCGCTACGGGCGGTCGATCACCGCCGACCTTGCGGCCGAGGCGCTGCACGGTCAGCACGGCGACCTGGCCGCTTCGGTGTACGGGATGGCGACGCTGTTCGCGCTCGACCGCGCCGCGGCCGTCGCGGAGATCGACCGTCTCCGGCGCGAGCACGATGTGGTGATCCTGGACCGCTACGTCGCCTCCAATGCGGCCTACAGCGCGGCCCGGCTTCACCAGGACGCGGCCGGGGACGCGGTGACGTGGGTGCGCACGCTGGAGTACCAGCGGCTGGCGCTGCCGGCGCCGGACTGGCAGATCCTGCTCGCGGTGCCCGCCGAACTCGCCGGGCAGCGCGCCCGCAACCGGGCCGAGAGCGACCCGGGGCGGGCCCGGGACAGCTACGAGCGCGACGACGGACTGCAGCGCCGGACCGCTGCGGTGTATGCCGGACTGGCCGCCGCGGACTGGTCCGGACGATGGGTCGTGGTGGACGCAGAGGTCGATCCGGCAGCGCTGGCTACGTCCCTTCGGGGGTCCGAGACCGCCGAATAGCACAATTTGGGTGCGATTTCCGCCTATCAATCAAGAAACACCCGTGTGGTAGCCGAGTTTTGTCCTGATCTGGTGACACCATGGACTCCATGAGGCAAAGGATTCTCGTCGTCGATGACGACGCTTCGCTGGCCGAGATGCTCACCATCGTGTTGCGTGGGGAGGGTTTCGACACCGCGGTCATCGGCGATGGCACACAAGCTCTGACCGCGGTCCGCGAGTTGCGCCCGGATCTGGTGCTGTTGGACTTGATGCTGCCCGGCATGAACGGCATCGACGTCTGCCGGGTGCTGCGGGCCGACTCGGGCGTGCCGATCGTCATGCTCACCGCCAAGACCGACACCGTGGACGTGGTGCTGGGCCTGGAGTCCGGCGCCGACGACTACATCATGAAGCCGTTCAAGCCCAAGGAACTGGTGGCCCGCGTGCGGGCACGGTTGCGCCGCAACGACGACGAGCCGGCCGAGATGCTTTCCATCGCCGACGTCGACATCGACGTGCCGGCGCACAAGGTCACCCGCAACGGCGAGCAGATCTCCCTCACGCCGCTGGAATTCGACCTGCTGGTCGCGTTGGCGCGTAAACCCCGTCAGGTGTTTACTCGTGATGTGCTGCTCGAACAGGTCTGGGGCTATCGGCACCCGGCGGACACCCGCCTGGTGAACGTGCACGTCCAGCGCCTGCGCGCCAAGGTCGAAAAGGATCCCGAGAACCCGACCGTGGTTCTGACCGTTCGAGGAGTGGGATACAAGGCCGGCCCCCCGTGATCCGGCACGCGAGAGTGCGGTGTAGGTGATCTGGCGCTCGCCACGACGTAGTCGAGGTCGCTGGGGGCGTTCCGGTCCTCTGCCGCGCGGCTTGAGCGCGGTGAGCCGAGCCGTCGCCGTGGTCTGGCGCCGATCTCTGCAGTTGCGAGTGGTGGCGTTGACCCTGGGGTTGTCGCTGGCCGTGATTCTGGCGTTGGGCTTTGTGCTGACCAGTCAGGTCACCAACCGGGTGCTCGACGTCAAGGTCAAGGCCGCCACCGACCAGATCGAGCGGGCGCGCGGTACCGTCAGCGGCATCGTCAACGGCGAGGAAACCCGTTCCCTGGACAGCAGCCTGCAGCTGGCGCGCAACACGCTGACCTCGAAGACCGATCCCGCGTCCGGTGCCGGCCTGGCCGGTGCCTTCGACGCCGTGCTCATGGTCCCGGGGGACGGGCCGCGGGCCGCGTCGACCGCGGGGCCCGTCGACCAGGTGCCCAATGCGTTGCGCGGTTTCGTCAAGGCGGGGCAGGCCGCCTACCAGTACGCGACCGTGCACACCGAAGGGTTCTCGGGTCCGGCGCTGATCGTCGGCACGCCCACATCGTCGCGAGTGACCAATCTGGAGCTGTACCTGATATTTCCGCTGGCCAACGAGCAGGCCACCATCACGCTGGTACGCAGCACGATGGCCACCGGCGGCGTGGTGCTGCTGCTCCTGCTGGCCGGCATCGCGCTGCTGGTCTCGCGGCAGGTGGTGGTGCCGGTGCGGTCGGCGTCGCGGATCGCCGAGCGCTTCGCCGAGGGACACCTCTCCGAGCGCATGCCGGTGCGCGGCGAGGACGACATGGCCCGGCTGGCGGTGTCGTTCAACGACATGGCCGAGAGCCTGTCCCGCCAGATCACCCAGCTCGAGGAGTTCGGCAACCTGCAACGCCGGTTCACTTCCGATGTCAGCCACGAGCTGCGAACCCCGCTGACCACCGTGCGGATGGCTGCCGACCTGATCTACGACCACAGTGCGGACCTCGATCCCGCGCTACGCCGCTCGACCGAGTTGATGGTCAACGAACTGGATCGCTTCGAGACGCTGCTCAACGATCTGCTGGAGATCTCCCGCCACGACGCCGGTGTCGCCGAGTTGTCGGTGGAAGCGGTCGACCTGCGCACCACCGTGAACAACGCGCTGATCAACGTCGGCCACTTGGCCGAGGAGGCCGGCATCGAGTTGCTGGTGGACCTGCCGACCGACGAGGTGATCGCGGAGGTCGACGCCCGCCGCGTGGAGCGAATCCTGCGCAATCTGATCGCCAACGCCATCGATCACGCCGAGCATAAGCCGGTCCGGATCCGGATGGCCGCCGACGAGGACACCGTCGCCGTCACTGTGCGCGACTACGGCGTGGGCCTGCGACCCGGCGAGGAGAAGCTGGTGTTCAGCCGGTTCTGGCGCTCGGACCCGTCCCGGGTGCGGCGCTCCGGTGGCACCGGGCTGGGCCTGGCGATCAGCATCGAGGATGCCCGGCTGCACCAGGGCCGGCTGGAGGCCTGGGGCGAGCCCGGTCAGGGGGCATGTTTCCGGCTGACGCTGCCGCTGGTGCGCGGACACAAGGTCACCACCAGCCCGCTGCCCATGAAACCGATCCCGCCGCCGGCGCCGGCGCAGGCGTCCGTCATCGACCAGCGAACCCGCGAGCACGCCGGATGATGCGCGCGGTGGGTGCTTTGCTCATGGCGGTCAGCGTGCTGGCCGGTTGCGCGAGCGTGCCCAGTTCGTCCGCGCCGCAGGCCATCGGCACCGTCGAGCGGCCGGCGCCGTCGAACCTGCCCAAACCCACCCCCGGCATGGATCCCGACGTGCTGCTGCGCGAATTCCTCAAGGCGACCGCCGATCCGGCCAACCGCCACCTGGCGGCCCGGCAATTCCTTACCCAGTCCGCCTCCAACTCCTGGGACGACGCCGGTAGCGCCTTGCTGATCGACCACGTGGTATTCGTCGAAACGCGGGGCGCCGAACGGGTCTCGGCAACCATGCGCGCCGACATCCTGGGTTCGCTGTCCGATGTGGGAGTCTTCGAGACCGCCGACGGCCAGCTGCCGGACCCGGGGCCGATCGAGTTGGTCAAGACCTCCGGTGGCTGGCGCATCGACCGGTTGCCCAACGGCGTCTTCCTGGACTGGCAGCAGTTCCAGGCGACCTACAAGCGCAACACGTTGTACTTCGCCGACCCCACCGGCAAGACGGTGGTGCCCGACCCGCGCTATGTCGCGGTGTCCGACCACGACCAGCTCGCCACCGAGCTCATCTCCAAGTTGCTGGCCGGGCCGCGCCCGGAGATGGCGCACACCGTGCGCAATCTGCTCGCTCCGCCGCTGCGGCTGCGCGGGCCGGTCACCCGCGCCGACGGTGGCAAGAGCGGTGTCGGCAAGGGTTACGGCGGCGCTCGCATCGAACTGGAGAAGCTGTCCACCACCGACCCGCACAGCAGGGCTCTTCTTGCCGCACAGATCATCTGGACGCTGGCGCGCGCCGATATCCGCGGGCCGTACGTGATCAATGCCGATGGGGCCCCGCTGGACGACCGGTTCGCGCAGGGCTGGAACACCTCCGACGTCGCCGCGACCGACCCCGGGGTGGCCGATGGCGCCGGCGCGGGACTGCACGCCCTGGTGGGTGGCTCGCTGGTGGCGCTGGACGGACAGCGGGTCGCCACCGTGCCGGGTGCCTTCGGGCACATGGGCGACCAGACCGGTGCCGCGCTGTCCCGCAGCGGACGGCAGGTGGCGTCGGTGGTGACCCTGCGCCGCGGCGCCCCGGACATGGCGGCCTCGCTGTGGATCGGGGACCTCGGCGGCGAGGCGGTACAGTCCGCCGACGGGCACAACCTGTCGCGGCCCAGTTGGTCGTTGGACGACGCGGTGTGGGTGGTGGTCGACGCCAACAACGTGTTGCGCGCGATTCAGGAGCCGGCGTCGGGTCAGCCGGCCCGGATCCCGGTGGATTCCACCGCGGTGTCCAGTCGTTTCCCCGGACCGATCACCGATTTGCAGCTGTCCCGGGACGGGACGCGCGCGGCGATGGTGATCGGCGGGCAGGTGATCCTGGCCGGCGTCGAGCAGACCCAGGCCGGCCAGTTCGCGCTGACCTATCCGCGGCGGCTGGGCTTCGGCCTGGGGACGTCGGTGGTGTCGTTGTATTGGCGCACCGGGGACGACATCGTGGTGACCCGCAACGACGCCACCCACCCGGTGTCCTACGTCAACCTCGACGGGGTCAACTCCGATGCTCCCGCCCGCGGGCTGCAGATCCCGCTGTTCGCGATCGCCGCCAGCCCGTCTACCGTGTACGTCGCCGGTCCGCAAGGCGTGCTGATGTATTCGGCATCGGCCGCCGAGAACCAACAGGGCTGGTCAGAGGTCGCCGGACTGATGATCGGCGGTGCGGCGCCGGTCCTGCCGGGATAACCGCGCTCGCATCACATGCGTTGCCTACGTAAACGCAAATTTTGCCGCTGTCTTGACGAGCATCGGGATACGGTTCGGGTTGGCTTCTTGTTCCCGATGGGAGTTGTCGAGTGTCGTTCGTGTGGGTGTCGGCTGAGGTGTTGGCGGGGGCGTCGCGAAACGTAGCCGCGGTGGGATTGGCGTTGGCTGATGCGGAAACGGCGGCGGGGGCGGCGATTTCGGGTGTGGCGGCGGCTGCCGGAGATGAGGTGTCGGCGGGTATTGCGGCGTTGTTCGGAGAGTACGGGCGCCAGTATCAGCGGGTGAGTGCCTGGGCGGGGGCGTTCGCGCAGGACTTCGGTGCGGCGCTGGCCGCAGGAGCGACTGCGTACGGGGGTGCCGAGGCGTTCAGCATCGAGCAGTTGGTGTTGGGCGCGGTCAACGCGCCGACGCAGGCGATCGTAGGGCGCGGGTTGATCGGTGATGGCGTGGCGGGGGGACCTGGGCTGCCGGGCGGTCCCGGGGGCTTGTTGTTGGGTGACGGTGGGCCCGGCGGTGCCGGGTTGCCTGGTGGGGCCGGTGGTGCCGGTGGGGCGGCGGGGTTG
>NZ_JCALCX010000061.1:0-16347 GCF_059812565.1 Mycobacterium sp. NGS49
GACGGGGACCCAGTTTGGGTTTTTGCCCACCGGTGCGGCCGCGGGCCCGCGCGGCCGCCAAACCGTCCATGGTGCGCTCCGACATCAAAGCGTGCTCGAATTCCGCTACAGCGCCGAGGATTTGGAAGAACATGCGGCCAATGGCCGTTGAAGTGTCGATGCCTTGGTCGAGCACCACCAAATCCACGCCGGCGCCCTGCAGGCGCTTGGACAACTCGATGAGATGCTCCAGCGATCGGCCCAGCCGGTCCAGTTTGGTCACCACCAGCTGATCGCCGACACGGTTGGCCGACAGCAGAGCTTTGTCGAGCTCCGGCCGGCGGGCCAGCTTGCCCGACACCTTGTCGAGGAAAATCTGGTCACAGCCCGCCGCGGTGAGCGCATCGCGTTGGGCCTCGGGGTGCTGGTCGCGGGTGGAGACCCGCGCGTAGCCGATCCGCATGGCCGGACCGTATCGCCAACCCCCGACAAGTTGACGTTGGCGCGGACACGGCAAGCGTTACAGGCCTATCCTGCGGAAATGTTTAGCCTGGCGGACTGTCGCGCGAACGATCGTTAACGAAACACGCCGATGCTGCGTAACGGGGCGGTGTAAGGGATCGTGGCAGGGTGGATCATCAACCTCCTCGACCTGCCGGCTCGGCCGAGCCGGCTCAGTGGCTGATCGACCGGGTAGACCTATGGGATCACCAGCACTGGCCGACCGGCATGGTCGGTGCCGGCTTTGGGGCCTACGCCCGGCTACTGCATCCCCTCGACGATCACCCCGGACCACTGACCTGGGCGACGGTGGCCCGCGCCAACAGCCGCATTCTCCATCCATCGGCCTGGTGGGAGAAGATCAAGTCCTCAGCATCCTCGGGACGCGGCCGACCGGGCGACCCCATGCGGGGAGACCTGAACGGCTGGGCACTCAAGGCGCTCTGCGCCATCCTCGCCAGGCACACCACGACAGCACAGGCGTGCTGTTTCGCGGTCTGGGAAGGCTGGGGCTGGCTCCACGACCATGACAGTCCGGCGTCGACGATCACCGCCTACTACGCTCCCGACGGTGTGATCCCGGACATCCAACCGCCCCAGCCGGCACCGGCTCAATGGCGACTCGCCACAAGCGGACCCACCTTTTCACTACCCGGCCGCAGATACCACCTGTTTAAAGGCCACATCGACGCCGCCGTACGGATCGGACACTGGGTCAACGAGGACTTTTTCATCCCCCAATCGCCAAGCTTCTTCTGGCCCGCCGACCACACCTGGTGCGTGGCAACCGAAGTCGACTACGACTCCACCATCATCGGCGGTACACGTGAACTTATCGACCAGCTCCGCACATCCGAGATGATCGAGGTCCTACAGATTCCGCCCGACGCCCATACGAAGATCGCCTAAACGCTTAACCGCACGCGGGTCATCGCGACTATGTGACGCCATTTACCGCTGAAGATTCACCGCCACTTGCCTCTGAAAATCACAGCTCGAACAGCGGTTATGCGGCAGGAGAGTGGCGCCTGGAGCGGTGTCTCGTTTCTCTAGAAACGAGACACATCACTTCTTGTCTCACCGGGTAGTTTTATGCGGGTCTGAACGCAACTGCTGGGGGTTTATGTAGCCACGCCGTGGAGACGGTGCACCAGGGCGCAACACTGGGGTAGAGCGCTGCTTGACTGTGTGCCCCGGATCCGTCGGTTGTGATTTGCGGGCTTACCGAGATTGCGGGATGAGCGAGTAGCAGTCCCATGGGTGACATGTGCACTGCATCCCACGAGTCCGCGATAGCCGGCCAGTCTGGGTATCTACGGCCGTCGGACATCACCGGATGCGATTCAATCAGTTCCACCCAATCTTGAGCTGAGTTGATACAACTGATACGAACACGTCTGGCGTCGAAATACACTTTCCATCTGGGATTTTTGGGCCGGAGGTTCTCGCTACAGATTGTCCACGAATCCTCGCTGTCGGTGAGTGGAGTCGATGTCCAAAACGCGCCACCTGGTAGTGCGCTCAACTCACCCCTGTTGTGGATGTTCGGTGCACGCCATTGAGTGATTGTTCCCTGGTGCACTTGCGGTGAGCCGAACGTCGAGAGCCTAGACACAGCCTCCAGCCCTTCGATACTCAGCTCGTGAAGCTCAGCCTGATCGGTGCCGACATGGGCTAGGTCAAGCCAGTCATCGGAGTAGAGATACCGGGTCACCGCAGAGGTCACTGCCTCAATGAGGTCTTTGGGCTCGAGGTCGGCGACAAATGCTACAGGAGAAACGCCTGGCGGACGGCCATGGTCGGATCGCAGGTGCTCGATAAATAAGCGTCCTGGGTAAGTATTCAGTAAGGATTCATGATTGGTCACGTCGTGGCCTCGAAGGTTGGCCGGATCGGTTTAACTGTTCGGTAAGTATAATCTAGATCGGGCAAGTAGTGACTGGAATATTTGCCGAAATGCTGCCGATGAGACCAAATGGCGGATTAGATCCAGGTGGGAAAACGACAACAGCGTCGGCGGCACTATAGTATGTGCCATTAATGCAAGGCGTTTCGGCGACAACAGTGACTTTGTTCGTCCCTACGCCGGGCAAGCTGGTACCTGCGGGCGTGTCCGGCAGAGGGGTGTTTACTCTCCAAATGGTTTGGATCATTGTGATATTGAATACTGTAGGAGTGCACTTAGTTGTCGCCGTGGCGTCTATTGTCGTAGGGGAATGGAGCGATTTATGCGGGTTGGCAGCGTTTATCTTGCAGTTGTATAGCTCACCTACTGCCGCGGCGGACGCACTAGGGGGACCGCTTTTGCCCGTAGCTGGATTGGGGGGTTGGGGAGTAGTATCTGCGGCTGCTATGCCGGCCGGTAGCAGGATTGCCGCAATCGTAAAAGCTAAAATTGACTTAACTGCAGCGACTGCGCGCATATTTTGATAGCTGCTTTCTGTCGTTTCTGAACGTAATTGATGATTAAGCGAAGGCCCTGGGTTATCGTATATGTGACATTGATGCGCGGAACCTATAGGCGCGCTCGATCGGTGCCGGAGCGGATGCGGGCCCCCGCACTACCGACTCATGGGTTCATGCAAGCACAACCAAATTATCCGGTAAACACTCACGCGAGTGGAACCTCCCCTTCTTCGACAAGCGTTTGCAGTAAATGCGCATAGAGAAAGGGACCTCGCACGTCAGTGCACCCCGCGGTGGAGAAAGAGAGGCCCAACCTCCGCTCACCTTCCCACTTCAGAACCGCAGTGTCCTATTTCACGCGTATCACACCGTGTGTCTCACACCTCACTGTGCGCGGCAGTAAGACTGTCATTCAGCTGACGAAGATTCTCGGCACGCACGGGTTAGCCATTACTCCGATGTTTCAGAGTCGGGCCCCGCGTGGACCATTCGATGGTGCGCTCCGCGCTCCGACATCAAATCGTGCTTGTCGCCTTGTCGCCTTGTCGAGGAAAAATCTGGTCACAGCCCGCCGCGCGGTGTACGCGGGTTGCGCCTCAACAGAATTTTAGAGTTCGAGTCCGTAGCCTCGGTCGTGGCTGCGGTGGCGGGAGCGGGTCGTGAGGACGTCGAGTTGTGCTGCAAGATCAGCGATTTCATCGAAGTGCGCCAGAAGTTGGTCACGGCGCTGCAGGAGGTGGTGGGCGGTCTGGTGTTCGGGATGATCGGGTGCCGGCGTAGTAGTGGGCAGGTGGTGGTTGGCGTGTTCGATGGCGCTGTTGGGGCGGTGGTGGGTGTGGTCGGGGGTGCCTAGGCGGTGCGCCCAGGGCAGTAGGTGATCTGCGGCGGTGGTCAGGGTGTGGGCCGGCCGGCGGTGATCGGGGGTGGTGATCAGCAGCAGTTTGGTGTTGGTGGCGGCGGCGGTTGCGGCGAGCCAGCACAAGTGGTCGGGGTGCAGGTGATCAGCGTCATCGACGATGATCAGGGTGCCGCGCGGTAGTGTCCCGCGTTTGTCCTGGATGTGGGTGCGGGCGCGTTCGACGGTGGTGGTGGTGTCGGCATAACGGTGGGTTGCGGCCTGGTCACGGGCGTGTGGGGTGGCGGGCAGCGCCAGCACTTTGGGCGGGGTCTTATCGAGTGCCCGGGTGTCGCGGTGCACGGCGTCGGCCAAAGCCGCCAGCAGGGCGGGTTTATCGGCGCCGGGATACAGGTGCAGGCTTTGCACGGCTTGCAAGCTGTGCGCGATCGCGGCGATCGCGTGGCGGTGGGAGTGGTCCAGGCGGTCCAGGGCGGCGAGGTCCAGAGGGTAGTCGGTGCGAGGGGAAAACCCGCGCCCGGCGATATCGAGGAAGTCGATCTCGGCGCGCAGCCTGGGCAGCTCGGCAGCCACATCGTAGGTGGGCGTAGCGCTCGTGTGGGCGCGGTAGTCGGCGCGTAGCCGGGCGCGGGTGCGCTCGTGGTGATCCCGCAGAGCCCGCACGGAGGCGGGCTGGTGGACACGATCGGTGTCAGCGGCGACATCAAGGACGGTGCGGGCCCGCTCATCGCGAGCCAGCACCTGGCGCAGCAGGGTGGCGGCGGCGCGGCTGGTGCCGCGCCGGGCGGCATGTACCCCGTGCTCAGCGAGCACCGCAGTGTGTGCGTGGTCGGCTTCCCCGGCGTTGTTCTCATACAGGTAAAGGTGATTGGCCTCGCGGGCGCGGGTGAGGGCGACGTAGGCCAGAGCGCGGGTGGCGCGGTCGCTGAGCACGGCGTGGGCGGTATCAGCGGTGAGGCCTTGGCAGGCGTGCACGGTGACCGCGTAGCCGTGATGGACGTGCTCAGTCAGGTAGTCCCCGGTGAACAGGGCGCGGGCGCCATCGGTGAGCCGGCGGGCGGCGATGCGGTTATTCGCGGTGTCGATTTTGTAGACCCGCCAGCGGTGGCCGTTGCGGACCGGCTCAGCCACCGTGGCGGTGTCGGCAGCATCCACAACCTGCACCGTGGGATCGTTGCGGCGCGAGATGACGATGTCTCCGACACCGATGCGATGCCCGCGGGCACCGGCCACGGTGGGGGCCTCGGCGGCCACGGTCTGGTGGTGCAGGCGGGTATTGAGGGCGTCGCAGACCTCCCAGCTATCAGTCATCAACACCGCGTCTTTCCCCGCGCCTAGGTCGGCCTGGTAGCCGGTGAGGGCGTCGTGGGCCATGGTCAGCCCGTCCCCGGTATGCAGCCGCCCGTGGCTGCGGTACCAGCCGATCGCGCGGCGCAGCGGCGCAGGCCCACCGTGACGCACCGCCAGGGAGGCAACACGTTCGTCAGCATCGCGCATGCGCCACACCTCAGAGAGGCGTTGGGCCCAGGGCAGGTCCTCAACGAGCTGGCCGAACATGCCGGCGCGGGCTTTGACCGGGGCCAGTTGATACGCGTCTCCGACGAGCACGGTTTTCGTGCCGGCGGCGGTGGCGGCGGTCAACAGTTCCCGCAGAGCGGGGGTGCCGACCATGCCGGCTTCATCAACAACCACCAGGGTCCGCTGATCCAGACGCAGCGCGCCGGCGCGCAAATCTTTGACGGCTTTGGCCACCGTGTAGCCGGCATCACCGGCCCCTTCGCGCACCGCCACATCAACAGCTTTCCCAGTCGGCGCCACCACGAGCACCCGAGTTTTGCCGCCCCGCTGCGCTGCGCCGCGCAGCGCTTTGAGCGACGTTGTTTTCCCGGCCCCCGCCGGTGCGGCCAGGGGTTGGATCAGCCACGGCGAAGCGGCGATCGCGGTGATCGCCCGGGCCTGATCCGGCGACAAACCCGCGGTGTCCACGGTGTCTGGGTCGAGCACACCGCGGGGATCACGCGCCCCCATCAGCTCCACGATGGCGGCCTCTTCAGCCAACACCGGGGCTACGGTGAACCGGTCATGGCCCTCGCGTTGGTGGGCCTGGCGCGGCTGGTTAATCCGCACCCCCAGGCGCTGGGCCATCGCCTCAAGAAGACCCCGCGGCCCCACCGGTGCACCCGCAACGACGACCGGCATCCGCGCACCGATCGCCTCGATCAAATCCGCGCGAGTGAACGCCGGTTTGTCGATGCCCGCCGCGGCGACACGCGCGACCGTCAGCACGTTGACCGAGGCCGTTTGGCGCTGCCGACGCGCCTGGACTTGGGCCTGTTCATCGATCAGGAACACCCCGAAACGGCTGGCCCAGTCCTGACGCAACTGGGCCCACGGCTTGTGCTCAGGCTTGGCCGGGCGGGTCGCGCGCTGAGCGGCCGCCAGCTGCGCCGCCGTGTCCTCGCCGGTCTCGTTGAGGACCAGATGGTGCTGGGCCCACTGGCGCAGCTGGGTGGCCCGTTGAGACCCCGCGGCCAGCTGGTCGCGATCCACCCCGGCGATCTCAGCCATCCCGGTATGCGGGTCGATCGGACCCCACTCCAACCCCAGGGACTGGTGGGTTTCATGACGCAGGGTGACCTGGTAAACGATCCCCGCGGCCTTGGCTTCATGATGCAACGACTTGGAGTCAACCGAGACCAACGTGCCGTCGCTGCGAGCCTGCCGATTAGGTAACAGGACATGGGTATGCAGGTGCGGATCCCCCGCCCGCGACGTCTCATGTTGGTAGGCCGCAGCGATCAGACCCGGCAACCGCACAAGGTCTTTAAACCCGGTCCCCGGATTGTGGACGCGGGTGTAGCCGGCGTGGGTGTGCAAGTACTGCAGCGCTTCGCGCACGGCCACATTGTGCGCGTCCACAAAAGCCTTTTTGGTCACGTCATCGGTGGTCAACGCCCGCCACATCGACACACTTTTCGGGGCGCAAAACGTCAAATCGAAACCATGGGTGGAACGCGCGCTAAACCCCCGCCCCCCTGCCCCGTTGGGGGCGATTCCCTCATCAAGCCAACGCGCCACGGCGTCCATGTCCGCGGGTCCACCAGCACGGTCGGCGGCACTCAAACCCACCAACGCAGCGGCCTTTTCGGTGTCCCCGGCACACAACCAGACCGGGGCTCGGGTCTCGCCTTCGGAGTAGTACTCAGCCAACCCCCCACCAGCGGGCTGGCGGCCCGCCGCTGAGAGCGCAGCGCGTGCGGTGTCGTTGTAGTAACGCACCGAATACCGCTTCATCGGCGGCGAAATCGTCAGCACCACAGCACCTCTCACCGCACCATCACCGACCCGGGCGGGAGGGCCGGTGTAGCGGACCAACAGTTCGCCACACCCATGCTTGCATCCCCTTGTGCCAATGTGCCACATCGGAAGACAAATAGTTTCAGCGAATTGCTCTGCAGTGTCGGCAATCTCGGCGACGACGAACGAAAAAAAGCGTAATGGGCGGGAACGAGCGGGAAAACAGCTGACCAGACAAGGATAGTGACGTCGCGGGTTAGCGGAAAAGTACGCGCGCGGACGTGGCAAAGTCCGGGTCACCCACAACCGCTCAGGCGCGGCACGCCACACGGATGTCCACATGCTCGCAAACCCGCGCGCTGTTTCCCGCCCGGCCGCTACCGAAAGGGAACCGGGAACCCCCGGCCTGGCCTGATCGGGTGCTTGGCGGCGCGACGCAGCGCCGCCGTGTCGGGATGCGGTGAGCGCCCGCGCGGGTAGTGGCGCAGCAGTGAGATAGGAAAGTTGTTGGGAGTCAGGGTTGCTGACATTGCGTGGTCGGCCGGGCGACGTCAGCGGTGTAGCTCAGGTTGTGAGCTGGGGTTAGCGGGATCAGGGGCGGCCTGCTCGCATCGATGGTGGTGGGTGGACCGGGGTGGGTGCGTTGTGATCGGTTGGCGAGTATGTGGCGGATGTGTTGTTGGGCGGCGGCGATCCGGGCTCGTGATGCCGCGGTGAGCGGCGCGGGTCGGGGGGTGTGGTCGATGCTGTCGGCGGCGCAGCCGCCGGCCTTTGTTGGAGTCTCGGGAGTTGCCCAGGAGAGCCTGCGTAGTCGGCTGGATAGGAATGCGCCGGGGTTGGTGATGTGGTCGGGCCAGCTCCATCCGCGTGCACGCATGTCGGCATTGAGCGCGTTGGTGATGGCTCGTGCGGTCCACACCGTGGGGTCGATGCCGGCGGCGGTGAGGGCGTCGCAGATGGTGCCAATGTGAGCACGGTCGAGGCCGTGGGTGCGGGCGACGAGGGCCGCGGCGAGGCGCTGAGTGACCAGGGGCCGGGGGGTGGTCCGCCTGGAGGGCCGTGCTGTAGAGGTGTTGCATCCGTTTTGGGACATGTGGTGGGCGGGCGCGCTGGCGCGCCCGCTTGGTGAGTTCCTCCCTACGGGAGAAGAAAGACTAAGACCGCCTGACGGCGGTAGGTGGAAATCTTGCGCAGCTGAGTTCGGCGTCGGGTGAGGATCGCGGCGGGGTACCAGGTGGTACACCGAGGGTCGCCGCCCGATGCTGGGGGTGTCCGGTGAGCCGTGGCCGCGTTGGGCCTCAATCGCCCAGTGGGAGGCCCGCAGGACTCTCCAGGCGGTGGTTACGGTGCGTACGTCACAACCCGCCCGGGCCGCGATCGTGGCGCGGGTGAGGGCGACGTGGCGGCCGGTGGCGTGGTCGGCGTGCTCGGCCATCACCGCGGCGATCGACAGCAGCGTGGCCGCGGTGATCGAGACCCGTTCGGCCGCGCACAGCTGTCCTAGGGCCGGCGAGTGCGCCCAACGGTGCAGGCCCTCGAGCCAGCCGCTGCGACTGGTCCACATCGGCGCCCGCGGCGCGCACGCGCCGGCACGCTCCACCCAGCCGCGACGGCGTTCGTTTGCGAGCGCGCGGACGGCATGCGGTGTGGGGGCGATGGCGGCGCCCAATGGCGTCGGCCACGCACTACTCACCCGAGGTGATTGGGTGCTGAGGAAGTCACGATTTGCGCACTGATTGCGTGCCATTTCTGGAACGTCAGACAGGTGTGCGCTACCGTGAGACGAGTCCAGCAAGACACGTCCCTTTCGGGGCAACGGGTGCGGACCCGGAACCGAGCGGCTAACTCGGTTCAAACCCAGACAGGGCCTCGCTACGGCGGGGCCTTTGTCATGTTCAGGCTTGGGTCTGCACCGCTATGGAAATGTCACATCTGCCCGCGCTTAGGGGCGGGCGTGTGTCTACATCGCCAGCGGCAGAACCTCCTTATCGAGCTCACGAATGAGTTCGGGGTGGCCGACATGGGCGGCCAAAACATCAGCCACGTACTGGCCCATAGGGATGCCGCGCTGCGCGGCTTCACGTTTGACGATCTCGTAGACGACGCGATCGGGCCGCGACATGATCTGCGCGCGATCGCCCTTGTGTGTGCTGCGCCTTTGGGTCATGGTGCGAACTCTGCCAGCGACAGGGGGTGTTACCTGATAACGACACGCGGTCTAGCCCAGACAACTGCGAAACATGAGGATTCGTTCAGGCGACCGCGGAGTCGATCGCCGCTCGGCGCGCGGATGTAGAGCGAAGGGTTGTCGGTTTCGGGCTTAGATCTTAGACGCTGCCTTAGATTGGTGTATCTTTATAGGTGCCTGTTGCGTTGAGCTTCAGGAAGTGAGCCCGAGACCCGGCCGGACGACCGTGGCGCTCGGGCTTTGCGCTTTTCTGCGGCTTGAGTTCTGGTTAGACGTCTCGGGTAGCGGTGACGATGGGGCTAATCAGAGTGCGCCAGTGCCCGCCTTTTGCCCAGCACCAGGCGATGGCGTCGGGGACGGCGAGCAGGGCCTCGGCGTGGGAGCGTTGGTGTTCGTAGCGCAGGGTGTCGCGGCAGCCGGCGGCGCGGGTGTACTCGATGAGTTTCTGGTTGTCGAACTTCACCATGGTTTCGTCCTCGTCGAGGACGATATGCGCCTCGCCCAGGCCGGCGTGGTCTTCGACGAGGGCTTGTAGGCACGCTGAGCGCCGTTGGCGTTCGTTGCGGTATTGAGGCCCGGCGCGGTAGACGATGGCTTGCACGCCGGCATCGACGAAAGCTTGAGCGATGGTGCGTTTGCGGCCGTCTTTCTCGTCCTTCATGTGCAAGTAGCGCTGCCCGGGTAGGAGCAGGCCGCGTACCAGCTGGCGCAGTCCGGTGAGATCCGTCGAGACGTGGACGCTGGCCACGAGCAGATAGTTGCGCTGCTTGGTCTCATCGACGTAGATGTGCATGGCGGAAACCGTAGTTACCTAGGGTGCAGCCCATAGGTGTGAATGGCGTTTACCAGCGCTTTTGCGAAAATCTGGTCGCGTCCTAAAGCCGGTGTAAAAGGGGCCGGGCGTAGGTTCTGCTTCGAGACCGCCAAGTCATCGAAGGAAAGGACCTACGCCCGTGCCTGCACGAGTATCGCCGACCGATCGTGTTCGCGCCAAGATCGACGAGTTGTTCGCCTCGGATCGTGAGTTGCCCGAGATCCTGGAGGAGGTGGCACGGCTGGGTGCGCAGTTGCTGATGCAGGCCGCGTTGGAGGCCGAGATTACCGAGTTCTTGGGCCGTGAGCGCTACCAACGCAGCGCCACCGCAGCAGACGCGCAGCCCGGTGCGCGTAACGGTTATCGGGCTGCGACGGTCAAGACCACTGCCGGTCCGATCACCCTGGAGCGGCCCAAGCTGCGCGGCACGACCGCCGCGTTCGCCTCACGGCTGTTCGGCAAGCACGTCACCAAGACCAACGCGCTGGAATCGCTGGTGATCGCTTCGTTCGTGCGCGGGCTGTCGGTGCGCGATGTCGAAGCCACCCTCGCCGATGCGCTGGGTGATCAGGCCGCGATCTCGAAATCGACTGTCTCCCAGATATGTCAAGCCATCAAGACCGAGTACGACACCTGGGCGCGGCGCCCGCTCGGCGATGTGGTGCTCGATTACCTGTTCCTGGATGCCTCCTTCTTCCGGATGCATCCCGGCTCACCAGCCGAGCCGATCCTGGCCGCGTGGGGCATCACCACCGCCGGCAAGCCCATCTTCGTGGGCCTGGCCCCCGGAGTGGTGGAGTCCACCGACGCCTGGGCGGGTTTCCTGACCGATCTCACCGAGCGGGGGCTGGGGTGTCCGCTGCTGGTCGTCTCCGACGGCGCGGCCGGCCTGATCGCGGCGATCGAGCAGATCTTCCCGACCGCGCTGCGTCAACGCTGCCTGATTCACCGAGTCCGCAACGTGCTGGCCAAGATTCCCGCCGGGATGCAGGCCGAGATCCGCGACGGCTACTGGGCCTGCTTCGACACCGCCGAGGCCACCACCGAGGCCGGCCCCAACCTCGTCGAACTCATCGACGCCCGACTGGACGTGTTCGCGGCCCGCTACGCACCCACCTACCCCGCGGCGATGAAGATCCTGCTCACCGACCGCGCGGGCCTGACCGCTTACCTGCGGTTCCCGCCCGAACATCAGCACCGTATTCGGCATTCGAACTTCATCGAACGCACCTTCGGTGAAACCCGCCGCCGCACAAAGGTTATCGGTCGCTTCCCCGGCGAAACCAGCTGTGTCAGCATCGCCTGGGCCGTACTGGACCGCGCATCTCGCGGCTGGCGCGGACTCGCCATGACCCCGGCCGGGGTACGCCAGCTCCAAGACCTACGCCGCAGCCTGCTGCACCCACCCCGACAACTACGGCCCCAGCACGCCCCAGACTCCGCGAGCAGCACCACCGAAGCCATCAGCGCAACGGCGTAACATCACCCACCGAAGCCAGAAGCTCCGAAGGACCATTTACACCGGATTACGGACGCCACCGAAAATCTGAAATAACGGGTTACTCGGACCGCCGCTCGGGTTGCGGGAAGCAGGATCATTCGCCTTTCCTCGTACTGGCCCGCCTTTGTGCGTGGTGGGGGTGGCTGTCAAGGCTCGACCCTGTCGACCGCGTAGCGGCATGGCCTTGACAGCCACCCCCACCACGTCCACCACAATCTGCGGCGAGGAAGGTCGTACGGGAATTAGGGACGTTGGTCTGCGATCGACCGCACAATTTGTTCTGCCAATTCCGAGTCGGCGAGCAGTCGATCGACAAGGGCTGTGAGGACTTCCTGGCCGGTGACGCGCGCGAGACCTAGCCGATCAGCGGTGTCGCGCTGCCAGTTGTCGAGGCCGCGGTGGGCTGTCGGCGACAGGTCAACGGTGCGGCGAACGGTCTTCTGTCGCACTACCGGCGCCGCGGGTGCCGGATCTGGCGCGAGCTCTGACGACTTCGGGGTGACCGTTGGCTGAGCCGGTGCCTTTCGTAGACGTTCAGCGTTCGCTTTGATTCTGTCAGCTGCGGTCGTTGCCATAGGCCATCCTCCCAGTTAAAACTTTATCAGTAAATCAGTACATACGGATCTACTGAACTCCAATGCTAGTTAGCTCACCTGCGATATCGCCGTAGGCGGTGCTGGCGGCATTCGTGATGGGTAGGCCGAATGCTTGGGCGTATCGCTCCAATCGGCCGACGGTTGGCTGTAAGACACGGACACCGTCGTCGGTGAGCATCTGCCGGTAGACATCGGTGCTGGCCGCGTTGGACACGGTGCGCGTCAAGACAACGGCGAGTTGAGGGGGTGTGACCGCGAGCGCGCCAGCTTCTTCAACGAGTTCACGGATTGCTGGGATACGTGCGTACTCCATGCCCGTCGGAGCCATAGGCACGAGGACGTGGGTGGCTATGCGAATAGCGGAGGCCACGACACCGCGCCGTTCTTTCATAGGCGGGGTGTCGATGACCACGGCGTCGTATCTGTCACCGACTACGCCGGGCAGCTTGCGGTGAAGGTCGGCCACCGGCATGCCGATAACCGGTATGGACCACTCCCCTGCTTCTGACCATGCAAGCAGGGATTCATTTTCCCCGTCTGCATCGACGCCTAGAGCTGGTAAGCCAGCCTCCGCCAAAGCGTGGAGGACGAAAGCGGCAGTGGTGGTTTTGGTCGAGCCGCCTTTGAGATTTGCGACGACGATGGTCAGGGCAGGCATGAAGCAGTTCAGCTCCCGTCGATGACTGAGCAGCGTACATACGGATTTACTGAGTTACTGAAACACTGCGAGCAGTGTACCGACACCGGGCGAGAGAGCCTTGTGGTAGTTCCTACTGATATACGGATACCAGTAGATACTGATATCCGTATATCAGTAGAGCGTTGTGGACCGCGAAACTTGCATTTCCCGATCGGGAGGGGAGCGCTTACAGCCAGGCCTGGGGATGCACCGTGCGTCGTCAGTGGCCGGAACGCGACACGCACACTCTTCGTGTGTCCACATTTTCAACCTCAAATGTGGTCCAATATTCGGACATCCGGCCGACCAACCGTGAGAGGCTCCTTATGGCTGAACCGCTTAAAGCTCCAAGCCAAAGCGCCGAACAACGGCTACTCGAGTTCGACCTGACGATTCCAGACATTCACAACCGCATCATCTACGCCGCGACTCAGGCGGCGGATGCTGTGAGCCCACTAGCGCCGAAGGGCGCACGGGGCCGTCACGCGCATGACTACTGCGTCGCCGCGCTGCGCTCGGTCCTGCTTTCGAAACGCGGCTGGGAGATCGTCGAAGACGATTTCGTCGCCCGGACGGTCAACCGGAAAAAGCGGATCGCGATCGTGGTGGCGGGCGGTAACGAATTCACCGGTATCCCGGGCACCGATAGTGCTTTCACCACCATGTGGCCCAAAGGTTCGCGCGCCTTCGCAGGGGCTCCGACCAACCAGCAGATGGGCTTTGACGACGTCGATGGCAGTGGCTTCGACTGGGGTTTACGCGAAAACGATCCGTCGATGGAATGGCGCTTATGGTATCTGGTTCACTACAGGAGCAAGACCTCGGTGCAGTTAGAGCTGAGCGCGCCAGGCCACCTGGACGGCGCGGATTTTCCCTGTAGCTGGGTAGAGCGGATCTTTCTCCCGCCCTACATACTTGGGCAGAGCGGCAACTCCGTACGCCGGTGCGATGACGGTCGCGATGACGGTCGCGATGATGGAAGCGCGCCGATCGACGTTCCAGTCCAGAAGAGATGACGCCACGCGAATTCGTCCCCTCGCGGCTGGAATTCGCTAGGAAACGCAAGGGGATTCCTCGTACGAAATTGGCCGGGTTGCTTAGCTTGAGCCAGAAAACGTTGCAGCGCTGGGAAGTTGGGTCAACCTCCCCCTCCATGGACCAAGTCACACAACTCTCAGAGCAGCTAGGCGTCCTGCCTGACTTCTTCTTCTCGCCAGAGATTGAGGTCGTTCCAGACAATGCAGTCAGTTTCCGTGCGCTCACCAAAATGACCGCGGCAGAGCGTGATGGTGCGACTACTTCTGGCCGACTAGGCGTGGAGTTTATGCGGTGGGTTGAGACGATCTTCGATCTACCTGAGAACGATGTTCCGACACTCACCGGCTGGAAGCCAGAGCTTGCAGCCGAGGCTGTCCGGGAGCGATGGAACCTCGGCTCAGGAGTCGTTCGTCAGTTGCTATCAGTTTGCGAGCTTCACGGCATCCGCGTGATGAGCTTGGCACCGGACTATCACAACGTGGACGCCTTCAGCTTCTACGATAAGGGCACACCGTTTATCTTCCTGAACACGACAAAAACAGCGGAGAGATTAAGGTTTGACCTGGCCCACGAGCTCGGTCACTTGACCATGCATGGTGAGCACGAGACTTGCCAGGGCCGTGAAGCAGAGACGCAGGCCAACGACTTCGCAAGTGCGTTTTTGATGCCGCGCGACAGTGTCTTGTCCGCCGGCCTATTCGGATCCAATGTGGATCAAGTGATTCGCGCAAAAGACAAGTGGCAAGTCGCGGCAATGGCGCTCGCACATCGGTTGAATTCGCTAGGCCTAGTGACGGAGTGGGGCTATCGTTCGCTGTGCGTAGAGCTAAGCAAACGCGGTTTTCGACGAAGCGAACCCGGATCACAGCTCAGACACGAATCTTCACAAATCCTCGGGAAAGTCATGGCGGCATTACGAGCTGATGGATTCACCACTCGTCGTATCGCCGCTGAGATCGGCCTTCCGGCTTCAGAATTCACCGCTTACCTGTTCGGGCTCGCCGTAACCTCCCAAGACGGTGCAGGGAACGCATCAGTGGGGGAGAGGCCCCGGCTAGAAGTTGTTGAGGGATGATTCATATCGCTACCCCGAAATTTGATCCCGAAGGGCCAAATACCGGTAGGCCGTGGCTCGTCCAATGCCGAACGCCTTGGCCAGCTCCCCTACGGGTTCGCCGGTCGCCGCTAGCCGGGCGCAGCTGTTCTTGGCGATCCGCATCCAGTTTCGGCGGTTTAGTCGCCGGCATGTTCCGAGATTGCCGAGAGCTGCGAGAAGCGGCTCGGCGTTCGCGGCCGAGCTCTAGCTCGAGCTCGGCCAGGGTGGCCATAATGGCAGCGACCGCGCGGCCGGCCGGTGTACCGGTGTCGACGCCTTCCCTCAAGGCGCGCAACACAATTCGGCGCTCACCGAGATCGGCGATGGTGCGAGTGACCTCCGCGACGGATCGGCCGAGTCGATCGATGGCGGCGACTACCACCGTGTCACCGTCACGTGCATAGTGCAGCATCGCCGCTAGACTCGGCCGACCGGTGTTTATCGCCCCGGAGAGCTTGTCGGTAAAGATGCGCCCTCTTTCCACGCCGGGCCCGTGAGCCGGGCCTGTCCGGCTCGATCAGGGGTTCCGCGTGGCGCGTAGCCGGGCAACGCGGGTTTGCGCCAAATCGCTTGCCGCAGCGCCAAAGCGGTGTTGATCGCGGAGGGTGCCTCCAAGCTGACCATGTAGCCGGCTGCAGCGCGGGAGTGGTCGTCTTCGATGACAGTCAACCAGGGGCGAGCCGGCTTTGCCGACGGCGTGATCACCCATAGGTCCAGTTCAGTGTGGTCGGCCTGCCATAGCTCGTTCGGCCCGCTCGCTTGACGCCGATACACCAAATCGAAGGTCTCCTCGTATCGTTTGGTGCCCTCGTGGGCCAACATCCGCAAGCCCGGATCGAGGCCCGCGACGATCGCGTACACCGTGCTGTAGGACGGCACCGGCCAGTCATGTTGCGGCGCAATCTGGGTCACCTGGCGGTGAATATTGGCCGCACTGATCGGAGGCCGTCGTAATGCCAGCCCCTCGATCAGCGTGACCATTTGATCGGGCAACCCGCGGCGGCCGCAATCAGAGCGTCCAGGACGGACCAGCCCCACTAGTCCTGACTTGCGGTAGCTGGCCAGCCAGCGCTGCGCGGTGCGCAGCGCCACCTCACCCTGACGCGCGGCTTCGGCCAGCGATATCCCGTCGTCCAGGTGTGGGCGCAGCACCGCGTAGCGGGCCATCGCCTGTTCGCGTTGGGCCATGGTCAATGCGGTATCCGCTTCGTCCGGCGTCCTGACCGGCTCTTGCGGGTGGGTCATGATGCGGCCGAGCCGTTGTTAAGGGCCTTGCCCAGATGCCGATAAATGGTGGGCCGGGTGACGCCGAACTCGGTGGCGATCTGCTCGACGGTGTAGCGACGCTTGCCGTGTTCGTCTTTCTCGTCGTACATCTGCTGGGCCAGCTTCACCT
>NZ_JCALCX010000062.1:0-15980 GCF_059812565.1 Mycobacterium sp. NGS49
CCGAGCCGCCCCACCCGCCGTTGCCGCCCGTGCCGATCAGCCCGGCGTCCCCGCCGCGACCGCCGAAACCGCCGTCACCGCTGGTGCTGGTTAGAGCGCTGCCGCCATCGCCGCCGTTACCGAACAAGAGCCCGCCGTTAGCGCCGTTCACCCCCGCACCTCCGCTGCCCCCACTGCCGCCATCCCCGATCAGCAGTCCCGCCCGGCCGGCGAGGCCGCCGAAGCCGCCGACGTATCCGGTACCACCGTCACCACCGCTGCCGATCAGCAGCCCGGCGCTGCCGCCATTCCCGCCGAAGCCCTCGGTGGCGCCGATGCCGCTGTTCCCACCGCCGCCGCCGTCGCCGAACAGGAAGGCGTTGCCGCCGTTGCCGCCGATACCCGGGGTCGCGGTGGTGCCGGCCGTGAGCGCGCTACCGCCGGCGCCGCCGGCGCCGCCGTTGCCCCACAGGAAACCGCCGGCCGCGCCGGTGCCGCCGCCCCCGGCACTTCCGAGTAGCCCCGTGACGGCGCCGCCGGCACCGCCGGACCCGCCGCTGCCCAGCAGCCAGGCGCGACCGCCATTTCCGCCGACTGCGGCGTTTCCTTGAACGATGGATCCGCCCGCCCCACCTGCCCCGCCGTTGCCGTACAGCCAACCGCCGGCGCCGCCGGCTCCGCCCGCCCCGGCGGGTGCCAGCGGTGAAGCGGCGTTGCCGGAGCCGCCGTTGCCGCCGTGACCGATCAGCCCGGCGTCCCCGCCCCTGCCGCCGCCGCCGTTGAATCCGTTGCCGCCGTTGCCGAAGAGCAGGCCGCCGGCACCGCCGTTCGGGCTGAGCGCCGTTCCGTCGGCGCCATTACCGATCAGTGGGCGGCCCAGCAATGCCTGGGTCGGCGCGTTGATGACGTCGAGTAACGGTTGGAGTGGCCCGAGATTCGCCACCTCGGCAGTCGCGTAGGCGTTGGCCCCTGCGGCCATTGCCTTTACGAATTGCTGATGGAAGCTCGCCGCCTGCGCGCCCAGCGCCTGATAACGCTGAGCATGGCTGCCGAATACGGCGGCGATCGCCGCTGAGATTTCATCGGCGCCCGCTGCCAATACTTCCGTAGTCGGCATTACCGCTGCCGCATTCGCCTGGCTTATCGACGAACCCAAATTCGCCAGATCGGCTGCCGCCGCATTCAGGAACTCTGTTGACGCGAACACATACGACATCCGACTACCTCCCGACAGGCGCCCTTGACTTCAGGCGCGAGCCTAACGCGATCGACACAGCGCATAGCGGGTTTCGGAGAAAAAGGAGGCCGGAGAATGCCCTCAGCCGTCGCGCTTCTTGTCCAGCCCATTTCGACGAACGAATTCCCTTGCTTTGATCAGGAATTCGAGCTGGTCGCCGACTTGCCGCAGTGGCACGACGCTGCGCGTGGAGCGGCACAGCACGATTGCGCCCTCCAGTGCGGAAATCGACATCACCGCCAGCGAGGCGGCGTCGGCATCGTCGAATCCGTCGGTGACGAATGCCCGACCCAATGCGGTGCACCAGCGGCCCAGTATCAAGCCCGCTTCGGTGGATAGTTCGAGTTCTTCGTCGGCCGAACTTATCGCGGCCGCGACCACCGGACATCCGGCGGCGAAATCGCACTCGGTCAGCAAGTGTTCCCAGAACTCGATGAATTCGCGCAGCAACGCCTTGGCGCCCCGGTCGACCGCCTCGTCGATGGTGGCGGTGATGGAGTCGCCCCCGTAGCGCAGCGCCTCGATCAGGATCTGGTTACGCCCGTCAGGAAAGTGGTGGTACACCGAACCGCGCGGGGCGCCGCTGCGGGCGAGCACCGAGTCGATGGTCACGCCCGCTGCGCCGCGTTCCCGCATCACCCGGACGGCGCTGACCAGCATCTTGTCCCGGGTGCTGACCCGTTTTGTCGTCTTTGCTGTCATGCGGCGTGTGGGGGCTGGTGTGTGTGGCGGATTGCGGGCCAGTGCAGGTGGCGCGGGCTGAACCGAATCGGCCGGCGACGCAGGTCAGGCATCTCTCGGGTGAAGGTAAGGCCGGCGATGTTGAGCTCGATGATCCACATGGCTGCTCCCGCAGGTGTGTTGCGCTCCTGAGCCGGGGCACGGCCCGGGAATATGCTAGCAACCATATAATGTGGCTTCTTAGTAAGCAACTGCTCGCTATCAACCTGTTATGAAGAGCGGAAGAAGGCTATGCACTATTGCATAATCCATAGCAGTGCGGTTCACTCTTGCCATGACCAACACGGTGTCCCTGGAGCGCGACGGCCACGTCCTGCTGATCGGCCTCAACCGCCCCCACAAGCGCAACGCGTTCGACCGCGAAATGCTGACCGAGCTGTCGCGTGCCTACGCGCTGCTGGAATCAGACCCGGATGTGCGGGCCGGGGTGCTGTTCGCCCACGGTGACCATTTCACCGCCGGGCTGGACCTGGTCGACGTGGGGCCCGGTATCGCCGCCGGCGAATCGCCGGTGCCCGAGGATGGCCGCGACCCCTGGCGTCTGGACGGCGCCTGGACCACGCCGCTGGTCGCTGTCGCTCATGGCTGGTGCATGACGCTGGGCATCGAACTGCTGCTCGCCGCGGATATCCGCATCGCTGCCGCGGGGACCCGGTTCACCCAGCTCGAAGTGCAGCGCGGCATCTACCCGTTCGGTGGCGCTACCATCCGCCTGCCCCGCGAGGCCGGCTGGGGCAATGCCATGCGCTGGCTGCTCACCGGCGACGAATTCGGCGCCGCGGAGGCACACCGCATCGGACTGGTTCAGGAGGTCGCCGACGACGCCGCGGCGGGACTAACGCTTGCGCGGCAGATTGCTCAGACCATTGCCGAGCGCGCCGCGCCGCTGGGCGTGCAGGCCACCCTCGCCTCCGCCCACCTGGCCCGCAGCCAGGGCGAGGCCGCCGCGATCGAACGGCTGCGCCCCGACGTTTCCGCGTTGTTCGCCAGTGAGGACGCCGCCGAGGGCGTGCAGTCGTTCATCGAGCGCCGGCAGGCCCGGTTCTCGGGCCGCTAGGACCCTAGGACCGCGGAGCGTGAGGCCAGCTTCACGCTCGCGGGTAGGGGGCTAGCTCTCGAGCGTGTAGCCCATCGGCATCAGCACGCTCTTCTGCTGGGTGAAGTGCTCGACGCCCTCGGGGCCGTTCTCGCGGCCGATGCCGGAGTTCTTGTAGCCACCGAACGGGCAGCACGGGTCGAACGCGTACCAGTTGATCGCGTAGGTCCCGGTGCGGATCTTCTCCGAAATCTCAATTCCCTTGGGCACGTTGGTCGTCCACACGCTGCCGGCCAACCCGTACACCGAGTCGTTGGCGATCTTGATGGCATCCTCTTCGGTGTCGTAACCGATGATGCTCAGCACCGGCCCGAATATCTCCTCCTGCGCGATCGTCATCTTGTTGTCGACGTCGGCGAACACCGTCGGTTGCACGAAGAAGCCGTTGTCCAGCCCCTCGGGGCGACCGCCACCACATACCAGCCGGGCGCCCTCCTCGATGCCCTTGGCAATGTAGCCCTCGACCCGTGCGCGCTGCTTCTCCGAGATCAGCGAACCGATCTGCGCGTTCGGGTCCGACGGCGGCCCCACCGGCAGCGCCTGCACGAAAGCGCTTACCGCCTCCACGATCTCGTCGTAGCGCGAGCGCGGCGCCAGGATGCGGGTCTGGCCGACACACGCCTGCCCGGTGTTCATGATCCCGGAGAACACCATCATCGGGACCGCGGAGGCCAGGTCGACATCCTCGAGCACGATCGCCGCCGACTTGCCGCCCAGCTCCAGGGTGCACGGCTTGAGCATGTCCGCGGCGCGCTTGCCGATCTCCTTGCCCACCGCGGAGCTGCCGGTGAAGGTGAACAGGTCGACGCCCGGATTGGAGGTCAGCGCCTGTCCGGTCTCGATACCGCCGGGCACCACCGACAGCACGCCCTCGGGCAACCCGGCATCAGCGAACACCTCGGCCAGAGCATTTGCGGTCAAAGGTGTTTCGGCCGCGGGCTTGAGCACCACCGTGCAGCCCGCGAGCAACGCAGGACCCAGCTTGTTGATCGCCAGGAACAGCGGCACATTCCAGGCCACGATCGCCCCGACCACGCCGATCGGCTCGCGGTGGACGATGGTCTGCCCGTAGGAGCCGTTGCGGACCTCGCGCCACTTGACCTGGTCGACGGCCGGGCCGGCGAAGAAGCTCATCGCTCCCATCGTGCCCATCCAGTGCATGGTCTCGATGGTCATCGGCGGCTGGCCGGTCTCGTCGGCGAGCAGTTTGGCGAACAGCTCCTTGCGCTCTTCGAGCAGTTGCTGCGCCTTGGCGATGACGGCCGCGCGCTCCCTGGGCGGCGTCGTGGGCCACGGGCCGCTGTCGAACGCGGCGCGGGCCGCGGCGACCGCGGCGTCGACGTCGGCCGCGGTCGCCAGCGGCACCTTGCCGACGTACTCGCCGGTGGCCGGACAGTGCACCTCGATCACCTCGGAGGTCGCCGGTTCCGTCCACTTGCCCCCGATGAAAAGCTTGTCGTACTCGGTCGTGTCGCTCTTGGTCGTCGGGTCGTTCTTAATCGTCGTCATTGTTGGCCGCTCCTCCTCTTGGCTCCGCCCCGCACCGTCGCGAGCAGGCTCATGGGCGCCACCCTACCCAAGCCGGCGCGAGATTAGAACATGTTCCATTATCGGGGCGAGAGGACCAGCACCAGATTGCTCACCGCGAACTCGCGCAGCACCGGTACAAAGGTCACCCACCACGCCCATCGCGGGTGGTAGCGAGGGAAAGTCGCGGCGGCGCACCCCGTAGCGCGGGCCCAGTCCAAGCCGTCTGCGGCGGACACCGCGAACAACGACGATCCGTAGTTGTTTTTCGCCGGACGGCCGTGTCTGCGCTCGTACATCGCGGCGGCGCGGGCACCGCCGAGGTAATGCGTCAGGCCCATCTCATGACCGCCGAACGGGCCCAGCCAGACGGTGTAGGACAGCACCACCAGTCCGCCCGGTTTGGTCACCCGCAACATTTCGTTGCCCAGTTGCCAGGGCCGTGGCACGTGCTCGGCGACGTTGGACGACAGGCAGATGTCGACGGAGTCGTCGGCGAACGGCAGGGCCATGCCCGATGCCCGGACGAAAGTGCCGCCCGGAGCCTCGGAGCGGACGTGGCCGGCGGCGTGCAGCTCGCCGGAGTCCGGCTCGACGCCGATGTAGCGGACACCGGCATCGCTGAACCGGGACGCGAAGTATCCGGGTCCGCCGCCGACGTCGAGCAGGATGCGGCCGGCCGGCGATTCACCGCGCAGGGCCAGCCAGAGGGCGTCCACCATGGCCGCGGTATCGGCGGCCAGGGCACCGTAGAACCTGGCCGGATAGGACTGCTCGTACCGGAATTCCGACAGCAGCCGCAGCGACCGGCGCAGCGTTGCCCGTCGCGCGAACAGGTCGGTCACCGCCACGGGGGACACCCTACGACCTCGAGGTCGACAACCCGGAAGCCCAAGGCGGCCGCCCGCCACCCCACTGCCGACCTACATCGGGTTGCGGCCCGTCAGAGCGACTGAGCGCGCGACGACTGCGTTCAGCCGCTGGTCCAGGTGCCGGGCAGCATCGGCAATGTAGGACCCTCGCCGAGCTGATCGCCCTCCAGTGTGACCAGGCCGGTGGCCGCCGGGACCGTCTGGCTGCGCGCTGTTGCCGTTCCGGCGAAACCTTGCGGCCCGGCTCCCCGCTCCGATGCGCTTGCCACCTGCTGGTCGGATTCCGATATAGGCGGCTCGAAACCCATTTCCAGAGTCGCGAATTCGTCATGGTGTCCACGCTCTTTGACTGCCGTCCGTCGTCGCCGACGGTTCCGCGCTTCGTTTCGGGCCGAAGCCTGTGCGGCCGCAGCTGCCGATGCTGCCGCTGAATCGGAAGCCGGCTCTTTGGTCCGCGCGCGGGCCGACGCCCCGCTGTCGTAACCAACGCCAGGACCGGCGAAAGGCGGAAAGTCGACGGCGGCGGGCGGGGGAGGAGACGGATGCGCGGCGACGGTCGTGGCCCCAGCAGGTGCGGTCGCCGGCGTCGTGGGGGCAGGTCCGGCTGCGGAAACCGTGGCGACGGTCGGCGCGGTGCCGCCGACCGTCGCCATCGTCGGCACCGGCGGAGCGCCGTCGAATGCGCCGACGGGGACCGTGACGACGTGTCCGGCGGCCAGGCCGGCCAAACCGGCTAAGCCCGTCGCTGCGCCCGCGGCGGCCACCGCTGGTCCGAGCGCCACGGCCAAGAGCTGCGGAGACTGAGCCAGCCAGGTGGCGATCTGCAGGATGTGAGTCGGCAGATCGAACACCAGGATGTTGAGCAGGAACTCGATGGCGGCTTCCGGATTGGTGAACAGCAGTTCCCAGAATTGTTCGCCGTCCTGAAAGAACTCCAGGGCGCGCGCCAGCCACCAGATCGCCTGGCCGGGGTTGGTGTAGGAGTCATAGGGCAGCCCGTTGAGGGTTCCGGCGGCAGGATCCCAGATGATACGACCGCCGCTGATGATCTTCAGTAACTCCGCGATGGCATTGTCGATCGGGGTGGCCCCACCAGAATCGCCGTCTCCGGAGTCCGGGGATTTCAGGATCGGCGGAGCGGGTGGGACGTGCGGAGTCGACGCCACCGCCGTCTCGGCAACCGCTTGATAGCTCGCCATCGTGGTAGCCGCCTGCACCCACATCCGCGCATAGTCGGCCTCATTGAGCGCGATCGGAATGGTGTTCAGCCCGAAGAAATTGGTTGCCACCAAGACTCCGTGGACCGCATGGTTGGCGGCCAACTCCGCCAGGGTCGGCATGGCGGCAAGCGCGGCGTCGTAGGCTGCGGCCGCGGTTTCGTGCCGGGCGGCGGTTGTTGCACTGGCGGCGCTCGCCTGTGCCAGCCACACCAGGTACGGCTGACAGGCGGCCGCGAAGGCGTCGGCGGTAGGGCCTTGCCATGCGCCGGCTTCGACCGTCGCCAGTAAACCGGCGAATTCCGCTGCCACCGCAGCGTATTCGGCACTCAGCGACGACCATTGGGTCGCCGCCGCCAGTAGCGACGCGGGCCCCGCCCCGCTGCTCAGCATGGCTGAATGGACCTCCGGAGGAACCGCCATCCACACCGGCGTCGTCATGACGCACCTATCCCGGCACCGCCGCTAGTCATGGCCACAGCTGGTCCTCCGCTCTTGAGCCGACGTCTTGGATATTTGAATATGAAAATCATTTCCATAGGGTCCACCGATCGGTTCCTTTCGCGGGGGACACCGCTGTCCCCCAATTGGGGGACAACCGGGCCCGCAGGGCTCGCACGTCTCGCCGCATGAAAGCCCGTTACGCTGGTCTCCAATGTCTGACCTCCGTTCCGTCCTGCTGCTGTGCTGGCGCGATACCGGGCACCCGCAGGGCGGCGGCAGCGAGACCTATCTGCAGCGCATCGGCGCGCAGCTGGCCGCTTCGGGCATCGACGTGACGCTCAGGACCGCCCGCTATCCGGGGGCATCCCGTCACGAAATGGTCGACGGCGTCCGCATCACCCGGGCCGGCGGGCGCTACACGGTCTACATCTGGGCGATGCTGGCCATGGGTGCGGCCAGAATCGGGCTGGGTCCGCTCCGCCGTGCCCGGCCCGACGTGGTCGTGGACACCCAGAACGGACTCCCGTTCCTGGCCCGGCTGCTGTACGGCCGACGGGCGGTGGTGCTGGTCCACCACTGCCACCGCGAGCAGTGGCCGGTCGCCGGCCCGGTGCTGTCCCGGGTGGGCTGGTGCGTGGAATCGGCGTTGTCTCCGCGGCTGCACCGGACCAACCAGTACGTGACGGTATCGCTGCCGTCAGCGCGTGATCTGGTCGCGCTCGGGGTGGACAACGAGCGCATCGCCGTGGTACGCAACGGTCTTGACCAGGCGCCGCCGCAGACTTTGTCCGGCCCGCGCTCGGCCGCCCCGCGAGTGGTGGTGCTGTCCCGGCTGGTGCCGCACAAGCAGATCGAGGACGCGCTGGACGCGGTGGCCGAACTACGGTCGCGCATCCCGGGCCTGCACCTCGACGTCGTCGGTGGCGGGTGGTGGCGCGAGCGGCTCGTCGAGCATGTGCGTCAACTCGGCATCTCCGGAGCGGTAACCTTCCACGGCCATGTTGACGACCTGACCAAACATCAGGTGCTGCAGAGTTCCTGGGTGCAGCTGCTGCCGTCGCGCAAGGAGGGCTGGGGCCTGGCGGTCGTCGAGGCCGGCCAGCACGGTGTGCCCACCATCGGCTACCGGTCGTCGGGTGGTCTGTCCGACTCGATCATCGACGGCGTCACCGGAGTGCTGGTCGACAGCCGTGCCGAGCTGGTGGACCGGCTCGAACAGCTGCTGTCCGACGACGTGTTCCGCGAGCAGCTGGGCACCAAGGCTCAGGTGCGCAGCGCCGAATTCTCCTGGCAGCAGAGCGCCGACGCGCTGCGCACCGTCCTGGAAGCGGTGCAAGCGGGTCGAAATGTCAGCGGAGTGATCTGATCCGGCGGCGGGGTTATGACGAAAGCGTCAGCTCGTAGTGCCACAGTCCCGCGAGGGCGTCGAGCAGGTCGCCCCTGGTGATGGGCAGACGCTTTTCGGATATCTGCAACATAACCATGACCAGCTGGAGCAGCAACACCATCAGGCGGGCTCGTCTCATGCCGCGATCGGGCTCTTTCCGCTCCATCCACAGTGGGCCGAGCGCGACCAGCAGGGTCTCCCACAATTCGCGGTCCAGCTTGGCGAAGGCCCGGTTGGTCACGCTGGCGGCAAATCCGATATTCCAAGAGGCCTGGTAGCGCCGCCACAGGCGCTCGAGTCTGTCCATCCACGAGCGCACCTCGGAAAGCGTGGGCCTGTCCATGGTGGCCAACGTGCTGAGCAACCCGATCAGGTCGGGTAACCCGGCCGTGCCGATCGCGATCGCGACCTCCGGCTTCCCGTTGAAATGCAGATAGAAGGTTGCCCGGCTGACCCCGGCGATCCGCACGATTTCGTCGACCGTCGTCTGCTGGTATCCGCGCTTCCTGAACACCTGCACGCCGGCCTCGACGATCTTGTCGCGCGTGTCCTGTTTTCTCGGTTCCCGTGCCGACTGGCGCCGTTGCGCGGCTGTGGGCACGTCCGCCTCCCGCAAGATCGACAGATGTCTACTGACTATGCGTGGCTGTGCATGACATCGATCAGCGTAGCCCACGCCGACGCCTATCCAGATGATCGGTGTCATCGGGTTCCGAGCGATTGGTAGCCTGCAGACCCTTTGCAACGACGAACGCCCCGGCGTCCTCCTTGAGAGGACAGCTGATGACGCACGCCGTTACCGTTGCCGACCTTGCTCCGGTGAAAGACCGCTTCGCCCTGACGGGCAAGGCCGCGCTGGTGACCGGCGCGGCGGGCGGCATCGGCCGGAGCACGGCGGCGGCGTTCGCGGATCTCGGGGCCGACGTCGCGGTCGCGGAAGTGCACGCGCGTCTGGATGATGCGAGGGCGGTCGCACGTCAGATCGAGGCGCGCTACGGGAGGCGAACCGTCGCCATCGCCGCCGATGTGGGCGATCCCGCCGAGGTGGATGGGATGTTCGCAGCGGCGTTGGAGGCCTTCGGCCGCCTCGACGTCGTCCACAGCAATGCCGGGATAATCTCCCTTACCGACAATGCAGAGATGTCGGTCGACGAGTGGGATGAGATGCTGCGGGTCAACCTGACCGGTATGTTCCTGGTCGACCGAGCTGCGGCGGTATTGATGCGCGACGCCGGCCACGGCGGGTCCATTATCAACACGGCGTCGATGTCGGCCAGCATCGTCAACCAGGCACCCGAAGGTACCCGGCACTCGGTCGCCTACACCTCCACCAAAGCAGCGGTCAAACACCTCACCAAGGCCATGGCGGTGGACTTCGCGCCCTACGGCGTGCGGGTCAATTCAGTCAGCCCGGGTGTCATTCTCTCGGGAATCCACGACAAGTTCATCGAGCGGATGGGGTTGTGCTACGAGCAGTTCGACGCCGCCGCAGGGCATGCGCCGTTTTCCGTTCCGATAGGCCGATTCGGGGTACTCGACGAGATCACCGGAATAGTGGCCTTTCTTGCCACCGACCTCGCCTCGTACATCATCGGGGCCGACATTCGTGTCGACGGCGGCACCACGGTGTGGTGAAATCCAAGTCATCCGCCTTCTTCGGCCGCGATCGCCGGGCCGCCGGCGGCGGCGACGGTGGCCGGCAGCCGTAAGTCGTTGTGCCGCAATAGGCTCGCACGGGCCCGCGCGACCACGGCGGCATTGGTGACCGGCGGTTCCCGGAGCGCGTCCAGGCGGGCCGGGCCCAACCAGTCGAGCAACAGGTCGGTTTGTTCGGCGGTGAGCGGAGACGGCTTGCCCGCGTTCATGAAGGCCCAGTAGAGGAAGGCCGCGTCCTCGTAGGCGCCGAGCCGGATGAGTAAACGCACGACATGGCGCAGGGTGAGCCACTGCTGCGTCGTGTCGCCGAAGCGGTCCCAATGTTCAAGCACCGCAACGAACATCTGAGCCGCAGCACGCGGGTCGCCGTACAGGGCGCGGGTGGCTGCGGCTTCCAGCAGCGCGCTTCCGTACACCCAGAAGTTCTGCACCTCGGCGGCCAGCCTGGCGGCGTCGTCGAAGAGCGCCAGCGCCCGTTCGGGTTCGGACTTCCGAAGGAGGTAGCCGAGCGCGAAGTAGGCCATCGCCTGTGCGGTCGGGTTCCCCGTCTGCTCGGCGACGACTATCGCCTCCCTAGCGGCCGGCACGGCGAGGTCGTCATTGCGCAGCACGCCCTGGCAGATGGCGAGGACGAACAGTGACCAGCAGAGTCTGATGGGGTCATCTTCGCGGCGCGCGCACGCCGCCTCGGACTCCCAGTACGCCAGGGCCTTCATCGGTTCACCCTCGAAAAGGGCGACGTCGGCCATCACATCGGCGGGGTACACGACACGCGCGCTGCCGCGCAGCGGAACCCGACCTCGGGCCAGCGCCGCCAAGGACTTCGCCCGCCCGAAGTCGGCGTGGTTCCAGGCAACTCGGACCGACGTCCCGACCGCGGCGACGAACAGCGGGTGATCGGGATCGGCGATGGCGATCACCCGCTCGGCCCAGTCGGCCACTTCATAGCCGATGCGCCAGCCGATCAACTCAGGCACCGCCGCGACGAGGCGTAATGCGAGGTCGGTGTCGTGCTCGTCCATCGCATGGTCGAACGCTGAGCGCAGGTTGTCGTAGTGCGGCAGCATCCGCTCGACCCACTGGCGTTCCCGGGTGCCCTGCATACCCACCCCGGCCTGCTCCGCGAGCTCGGTGAAGTACCTGGCGTGTCGCAGTTGGACGAGCTTGTCGAGGTTGCGCTCCACCAGGCGCTCCCGCCCGTACGCGCGCAAGGTTTCCAGCAGCGAGTAACGGGTCCGTTCCTCGGTGGTGCACACGACCACCATCGACTTGTCGACCAGACAGTTCAACAGCTCGAGGGTGTCCGACTCGTCCGCGTCCTGGGAGGCACAAACTCCGTGTGCCGCTTCCACGTCGAAATAGCCTGCGAAAACGCAGAGTTGGTCGAAAAGATCCTGCTCGGCAGCTGTGAGCAAGCGGTACGACCACGCGATCGTCTCGACGAGGCTCTGCTGGCGCGGCAGCGCGCGACGGGCTCCGCCCCGCAGCAGGCTGAGATAGTCCGGACGTCGCGCGACGTCAACGGGGCTCATCATCCGCATGCGCGCCGCGGCCAGTTCGACTCCCAGCGGCAGGCAGTCGACCCGTCGGCATATCTCGGCCACCGCGCCGCCCGGCTGGTTGTCCAGGCTGAATGCGGGCTGGCTGGCCGCGGCGCGGTCGGCGAACAGTTCGATGGCATCCTCGAGGCGAAGCGGCTCCACTCCGACGATCCGTTCACCCGCGACGCCCAGCGGCTGCCTGCTGGTGGCGAGCACCGACACGCGGGGGCAATGCCGAACGATCTGGTCTATCAGATTGGCCGCCGACTCCAGCACGTGCTCACAGTTGTCGAATACCAGCAGGACCTCGCGCTCCCGCAGATATTCGATGACGCTTTTCTCGATGTCCATGCCCTGCTGTTGGCGCAGCCACACACTGGCCGCAACCGTGTGTACGACGGTGTCGCCGTGTTCCAGCGGTCCCAGGCCACAGATCCACACCCCGTCGGCGAAGCGCTGCGCTTCATGGCGCGCGAGCTCAAGCGCCAACCTCGTCTTGCCGACGCCGCCGACTCCGGTCAGCGTCACCAGCGGGCCGGCCCGCAGCGCGCGGCTGACCCGCTCCCGTTCGTACTCGTGGCCGACGAAGCTGGTGGGTGGCCGCAGCAGCGCGGGGTGCGGCCAGTCGAAGGTCACCGGTGCTGTGTTCGCCGGTCGGGCCGCCGGCCTGGTCGTCACCTCGCCGGATTCTCCGGTCACGATCTGCTGGTACACCTCACGCAGTGGCGAACCGGGATCGACGCCGAGCTCCTCGACGAGTCGCTCTCGTATCCGGTGGTAGGTCTCGAGTGCCTCGGCCTGCCTCCCGTTGCGGTACTGCGCGAGCATCAACTGCCCGGCCAACCGTTCGTCCAGCGGATGCGCCGCGTGCGCCGCGGCGATCTTCACCAGCAATTCGGCGTGTCGGCCCGCCCGGAGCGCGGCGTCGTTGCGGTCCAGTTCGACCGAGAAGCGCTCGGCCTGCAAGGCGTTGCGGGCATCGTTCACCCACGGGGTGTCCAGAGACACGAATGGCTCCCCGGGCCACATGTCCAAGGCGCGCTCCAGCAGGGCTGCGGCCTGGACGGGGTCGGATTCGGCCCGCCCCTTGGCCACCTCCGCGCGGAAACGGTAGAGGTCGATGGATAACGGATCCGCGGTGAGCACGTAACCGCCCGGTTCGCGGGAGACCGCAGCGTCCGGCGTGTCGGCGAGTAGGTTGCGCAGGCGAGAGACGTAGCCTGCCAAGGCATTTCGGGAATGACGCGGAGGGTGGTCGGACCACACCCGGTCGACCAGTTGGTCCGAGGGGATGGGGCGGTTGACGTCGAGGAGAAACGCGACCAAGACACAGCGCTGCCGGGAGTGTCCGATGTCGAGCCGGTGCCCGTTGACTCGAACCTCGATGTCGCCGAGCACCCGAAACTCGACCGTCATCCAGCAAACCTTTCCGCAAGAGACCGCGCTGCAGCCCGTCTGCTGGTCAGTAGCATACGTGCGCGCCGGAATTCCGTGGCGGGGTCGGTTGGGGTGACGTTGCACGGGCCAGCGGCGGGGTGGGCCCTCACGGCGCGACGGCGTCGGCCTCGCGATCTTGGGGGCCGGCCTTGTTTTCCCGTTTCTCCCACCGGCGCAACGCCTCCCGGCACGGCGATTCGACCAGCGCATAGCTCACCGCGGCGATCGCGATGCCGAACAACAGCGTCAAGGCCAGCACGGCAGGCATGTGGCCGTTGAATGCGAAGATGCCGAGCACCGGAAACGCCATGTCGAGCGCGGCCAGGTGCCAGATGAACAGACCGTAGGACCAGCGGCCCAGGGTCACCATGAACGTGCTGCCCAGCAGTCGGTGCGGAGTGTCCGGCCGGTCCAGCACCAGCGGCGCCAGCAACGCGAACGCCACCACCGAACCCATCGCGGTCTTCACGGAGAACTGCGCGGCGCTGCTCGGGACCAGGCCGGCCGGCCCGGCCAGCGGCGAGGCCGCCACCAGATAGGCAGCCACCGCGATGGCCGCCAGTACGACGCGGCCGACCTTCGTGGTGGCCGGCCGGCGCGCCCAGCCGGGTGGGCTGTACACCAACTCGGCGAGCACCATTCCCGCGGCGAACCAGGAGAAGTAGGCCGGGGGCCAGTTCAGCGGATTGGCGCCTGGTCCGCCGCCCAGCACAGCCAGCGGCAACCAGCCCCAGGCCCAGCTCAGCATCCCCAGCGCGGCGATCACCGGTAGCCGGACGCGCACCGGAAGCCGGCGCGCGGCGAAGGCCAGGATCGGCAGCGCCAGGTAGAAAGCCACCTCGACCGACAGACTCCACATCTGGGTGAGCCCGCCGGTCAGGGTCAACGGCACATAGATCTGAGTCAGGGTCAGGTTCGCCAGCCAGACGGTCAGGCTGGCGTGGTTGGAGTCGGGTAACAGAGTCAGGATCACCACCACCGCGACCACGTACGCGGGCATGATGCGTACCACCCGGGACCGCAGATAGTGACCGGTGCGGGGGCGGGGCTTGAGGCCTCGTTCCGCCGCTGCGTGCCCGCGCCACAACAGGAATCCCGACAACGCGAAGAACACGGCGACGGCCAGGTCGAACCGGCCGAGCAGACGGCCGTCGACACCACTGGAGTGCCCCGTCTGGAACGCCACGTGGGTGACCACCACACCAACGGCCGCGCAGGCACGCATGCCCTCGACGGCAGGCAGGAAGCTGCGGGTGCCGCCCACCGGCTCGGCGTCGATCACGATCCCAGTCTGCCTGGACGGGTTCGTCGCGTCCGCGGGTACACCTCGGGCCGGGCCCGGTCCGTACATTGGGCCTAGGTTCGTCCACCGGGGCAATGCATCCTGCTGTTAGGGTCGAACGGGTTTGCCTCGCTGCCTGGTCAGGTCGAAGCGGGTCGCGACCGGTGTGCCCCGGACGAACTCATGGACCAGAAGGAGGTCACGGCAACGTGAACCGAGCAGTCATGTTGCGCATCGCCGCATGCGGAACTATCGGCCTCGGAGCCGCACTGCTGATCGCCGCGTTGTTGTTATCGACCTATACCAGCAGCAGGATCGCCAAGATCCCGCTCAATCTGGATGCGACGCTGATCAGTGAGGGCAACGGCACCGCGCTGGACGCGGCGTCGCTGTCCAGTGACCGGGTCGTCGTCAATCAGAACGTGCCATTGGTATCCCAACAGCAGATCAGCGTCGAAGCGCCGGCCAATGCCGACGTCGTCACCCTTCAGGTGGGATCCTCGGTTCGGCGCAGCGACAAGCAGAAGGACGGCGGATTGCTGCTGGCCATCGTCGACACGGTCACCATCAACCGCAAGTCCGCGCTGGCCGTGTCGGACGAATCGCACCCCGGTGGCTACGTGCAGAAGCCGCGCAGTGTCGGCGACGAGAACCCGCCCACCGCGATGCCGTTGCGCCACGAGGGCCTGGCCTACCGCTTCCCGTTCGACACCGAGCGCAAGACGTACCCCTATTTCGACCCGATCGCGCAGAAGCCTTTCGACGCCAACTACGAGGGTGAAGAGGACGTCAACGGGATGTCCACCTACCGGTTCACCCAGAACGTGGGCGTCAACAGCGAGGGCAAGCTGGTGGCCCCGATCACCTATCCGTCGCTGTACGGCGGCAACGAGGACGGCAAGATCACCACGAGCGCGGCGATGTGGGGCGTGCCCGGGGAGCCGAACGAGCAGATCACCATGACCCGCTACTACACCGCCAAGCGCACCTTCTGGGTGGATCCGGTGTCGGGCACCATCGTCAAGGAGATCGAGCAGGCCCACCACTACTACGCCCGCGACGCGCTCAAGCCCGAGGTGACGCTGGTCGATTACAAGCTCACCTCCACGCAGGAGACGGTGGAATCGCAGGTCAATTCGGCGCGTGACGAACGCGACCGGGTGGCTTTGTGGTCGCGGGTGCTGCCGATCACGTTCACCGCCATCGGTTTGATCGCGCTGATCGGCGGTGGCGTACTGGCCTCGTTCAGCCTGCGCACCGAAAGCGCGCTGACCGATCCCGGGCTGGACCGCGACGACACCGACTTCCTGCGTCGCAGTGGGCTGGAGCCACCGGTGCCCGGGGCCGAGGCGGAGACGGAGAAGATCCCCGCGCAGCGGCCCGACTTGCAGGAGGATGATCCGAATCCGGCCGGCGCTGATCCGCTGCAGGATCCCCCCAAGGATCCGCCCAAGGATCCGCCGGAGTCCGGGTCGACCGAATCGCCCCCCACCGAACGGATCTAGCCCGGCGACGATGCGGGCCAGAAAGGCCCGAGGAGGAGCCGGGCAATCGAGCCAGCCCC
>NZ_JCALCX010000063.1:0-14679 GCF_059812565.1 Mycobacterium sp. NGS49
TCGCGGTGGTACCGGCGCCACCGGAGACTTCGCCTCCCTCGTCAGCAATGGCAACGGCGGCGCCGGCGGCACCGGCGGCAACGGCGGAGCGCTCGGCAACGGCGGGCAGGGCGGCACCGGCGGTGCCGGCGCGGCCGGCGACTTCACCTCGCCCGTCAGCAACGGTGCCGGTGGTCGTGGAGGTACCGGCGGCGACGGCGGATCGGGCGTCGTCCACGGCGGCGGCGGCGAAGGTGGTGCCGGCGGCATCGGCGCTGCCAGCGGCACGGGTGCCACCGCGGGTGCCGGCGGTGCCGGCGGCAGCGGCGCGGCGGGTACTGCGAGCGCGTCCGGCTACGGCGGCGGCGGAGGGGGCGGCGGCGGTGGCGCCGACGTCGCAGGCATCAACGGTGGCATCGCCACCGGCACCGCCACCGGGGGTCAGGGCGGTGCCGGCGGCGCGGGCACCCTTACCGCGGCCGGCGGTCACGGCGGCACCGGTGGTGGCGCCAGCATCCTCGCCGACGGTGCAGGAAGCACGGTCACCGGGAGTACCGCCGAGGGCGGCCTCGGCGCGGCCGGTGACACCGACGGCGGGATCGGCGGCGGCGGTGGTGCTGCCACCCTCAATGCGAGCAATGGCGGCACCGTCACCGCCGCCACCGCCACCGGCGGTAAAGGTGGGGCGGGCAGCAACGGCGGTACCGGTGGTGTCGGGGGTGAGGGCGAGATTTCCGCGACCGCCGCGGGCAGCACCGCCAGTGGTACGGGCACCGGCGGCGAGGGTGGTGCCGGTAGCAACGGCGGTCTCGGTGGGGCCGGTGCTCAGGGTGGGGTCTTCGCCCAGCGCACGGGTAGCGAGGCGACGGGCATCGGTATCGGTGGTGCCGGCGGGTCGGCCGACGGGGCGGGTAGTACCGGCGGTAACGGCGGCGGCGGCTGGATCCAGACCGGTTTCTATGCCGGGGGCGCGAACAGTACAGCCAGCGGCTATGCCCTCGGCGGTGCCGGCGGCGGTGCGACGACCGGCGGCCACGGTGGTCTGGGCGGTCAGTCCGTCGTGCTGGCCACCGGCGACGACTCGCTGGCCGCCGGCAACACCTACGGTGGTACCGGCGGCGCCGGCTCGAACGGGGGAACCGGTGGCGCCGGCTCGCTCGGGCAGGTGGTGGCCATGGGCGCCGGGACCCAAGCCAGCGGCACCGCTACCGGCGGTGACGGTGGCAGCGGCACCGGCACCGGCATCACGGGCGGCAATGGCGGGCGCGGCATAGTCAGTGCGGGACAGTCGTCGGGCGCTGGAGCCAATGGCATCGCCGAGGGCACCGCGACCGGCGGCGACGGCGGGGTGGGCCAGAACGGCGTCAATGGTGGCAATGCGGGTTCGGGCACCATCTCGGTGAAGGGAGCCGGTGACTCGATCACCGGTGGCCTTGTGACCGGTGGTGACGGCATCACCGGTGCCAGCGGCAACAACGCGCAGCTCTACACCAGCGGAGGCACGATCACCGACAGTTCGGCGATCGCCGGCGGCAACACCGCCGGCGCCGTGGGTGGCGGTGCGAACATCAGCGTCACCGGGGGTTCGGGCAGCGCCGTCAGCGCCACCCATGTCACCGGCGGCGACGCCGGTTCCGGCAAGGCCGGCGGAACCGCGTCGGTGACCGACGGCGGTGGCGCCACCATCTCCGGCGTCACCGTGACCGGCGGGACCGGCTCCGACACCGCCGTCGGCGGGAACGCCACCGTGACGGCGACCGGCACCGGCAGTTCCATCAGCGCCAGTAGTGCGACCGGTGGCAACGCCGGGGCCGGTGACACCAACGGTGGCATCGGTGGTACCGGCGGTAACGGGACTCTCAATGCGAGCGGCGGTGGCACAGTCACCGACGCCACCGCCCACGGCGGTGAAGGTGGCGCCGGCAGCGACGGCGGTACGGGTGGTGTCGGGGGTGAGGGCAAAGTGTCGGCGACGGCCACCGGTAGCACCGCCAGTGGCACGGGCACCGGTGGTGAGGGTGGTGCCGGCAGCAACGGCGCGACCGGCGGGGCCGGTGCTCAGGGCGGGGTCTTTGCCCAGCGCACGGGTAGCGAGGCGACGGGCACCGGTGTCGGGGGCGCCGGCGGGTCGGCCGACGGGGCCGGCAGCACCGGTGGTAATGGCAGCGGCGGCTGGATCCAGACCGGCTATTACGCGGGTGGCGCCAACAGCACTGCCAGCGGCTACGCTCGCGGCGGTGCCGGCGGCGGCGCGACCACTGGCGGCCGCGGTGGTTTGGGAGGGCTGTCCGTCGTGTTGGCCACCGGGGACAACTCGGTGGCCACCGGCAACACCTACGGCGGCACCGGGGGTGCCGGCTCCAACGGCGGAACCGGCGGCGCGGGCTCCCTCGGGCAGGTGGTCACACTGGGAGCCGGATCTCACGCCACCGGCACCGGCACCGGCGGCGACGGTGGCAGTGGCACCGGCACCGGCGTCACGGGTGGACTGGGCAGGCCCGGCGTGGTCAGCGCCGGGGGTGTAGACAGCATTGCGGAGGGCACCGCGACCGGCGGGAACGGCGGCGCGGGCCAGAACGGCATCAACGGTGGGAATGCCGGTTCGGGCACCCTCTCGGCCAAGGGCGTCGGCGATTCCATCACCGGCAGCAGCGCGATCGGTGGCAACGGCTTCACCGGCGGCCAGGGCAACACCAGCCAGATCGTCACCAACGGCGGCACGGTCACCGACAGCTCCGTGGCATCAGGCAGCAGCACCGCCGGCGCAGCCGGTGGAGGCGCCAGCATCAACGTCACCGGGGGTAGTACTGTCGCCGATACCCATCTCACCGGCGGTAACGCCGGGGCCGGCAAGGCGGGCGGCGGCGCGACCGCGACCGCCAGCACCGGTGGTCAAATCTCGGGCAGCTCCGCGACCGGCGGGAACGCCTCCGACACCGGTGCCGGCGGTAGTGCCACCCTGACGGCCACCAACACCGGCAGCTCCATCAGCGCCGGCAGCGCCACAGGTGGTAACGGCGGGGGCGGCGCGAACGGCGGCGCGGCCACCATCACTGCCGGCAGCGCGAGCAGCGTCGGCACTGTGAGCAACAGCTCTGCGACCGGTGGTGGCGGCGGCACCGGCGTGCCGGGGACCGGCGCCGGCGGCTTTGGCGGTGCCGCCACCGTGTCAGCGACCGGGAGCAGCTCCATCACCGGTAGCAGCGCCACTGGCGGCACCGGCGGTACCGGCGGCAACAACGGCACCGGCGGAGCAATAGGCGGGGCCGGTGGCAACGGCGGCCTCGGCCTGGTCAGCGTCAGTGACGGCAGCAACTTCACCAACCAGACCTCGATCGGCGGCAACGGCGGCACCGGCGGCATTGGCAGTGCCCCGGGCGCCGGCGGCTTCGGCAACGGCGGCAAGGGCGGTGTCGGGGGAACCGGCGGCAAGCTCAACGTCGGTGGCGGTACCGGTGGCAATGGCGGTACCGGTGGCGATGGCGGACCCACCGGTACACCTGGGTCCACCGGCTCGGCCGGCACTAACAACCCGTAGCTTCACCGGCTTGCGAGCACTACCTCATGCGATCCAGCGGGATTCGATCCGGGTCGCGCCATAACGACTCGCGGACAACACGATTGAACAGGTCCGGCGGTAGCAACGTATCCAGCGACTCGCCCTTGACCCTGCTCCGCACCGTATGGAGCCGGGTGTGTCTGCCCGCTCGTCGAATCGCGGACGCGACATCCCCCGCGGCCGTATTGGCGCTCGTCGCGGTTGGCGGACCCGTAGAGCAGCAGCACCCGGCGACCGGCCGGGATGGTGGTGTTCTCGATCGTCACGTCGTGGGTCACCGTGCGGGCCAGTCCCTGCACCGGCGAGGTGAGTCGCAGCAGTTCTTCGACCGCGTCCGGGATGAGGCCGGGATCAGCTATCAGCAGCTGACGCTGATCGGGTCGCTGGTGCAGCAACGGCATTGAGCCGCCCAGCATTCCGGTCACCGTGTCGTTGCCTCCGGTGACCATGGTGAAGGTGAACCCCAGGATGGACAGGATGCCGGAGATATCACCGTCGGCGCCCAGCCCGGCCGCCACCAGGTGCGAAATCGTGTCGTCCGCGGGTTCGGTGCGGCGTCGCTCGATCAGTGCGGTGAAGTACGCCATCATCGTCCCCACCGCGTCGCCGACCGTTTCCAGCGCGCCGGCAATGCCGCCCTCGGCCGTGTTGGCCGCGACGATAGCCTGGGTCCAGCCGTCGAATTGGTCCCAGTCCTCTTCGGGGACACCGAGATAGTGCGCGACGACCATTGACGGCAACGGCTTGAAGAGTTCGGTGACGATGTCGCCCTAGATGCCGGCGCCGGGGTTCAGGATGCCGTCGGGGTCGAGGGCCGCCTTGATGCGCCGATTCAGATCCATCACCTCGGGCCCGAGGTAGTCGGCCAGCCAGGGCCGCTTCAATCGGCCGACGCCGTGCTCGCCGGTGATGGTGCCGCCGAGCCCGACAGCCAGGTCCATGATCTCGCCGTAGGCCAACTGGGCGCGCTCGGCCATCGCGGCATCGGCCGGGTCGAACACCAGCAGTGGGTGGGTGTTCCCGTCGCCGGCGTGGGCGATCACCGAGATCATCAGGTCCCGGTCGGTGGCGATCCGGGCGATGCCGGTGACCAACGCGCCCAGGGCCGGCAACGGCACCCCGACGTCTTCGAGCAACAGTGAGCCCTTGGCCTCCACCGCCGGGATGCAGAACCGGCGGGCGGCCACAAACGCCTCTCCCTCGTCCGGGTCATCGGTCGAAAAGACTTCTGTCGCTCCATTTTCGGCGAATACCGCGGCCATCAGCTCGGCGTCCTCGGTGCCCGCGCGACCTCGTTCGTCCGAGCCGGCCACCAGCATCGCGGCCGCCGAACGGTCGAGGTCCATGCGCAGGGTGTCCTCGACGGCGTTGATCGCCACCTGGTCCATGAACTCCAGCATCGAGGGGCGCAGCCGCGCGCTGACCCCGAGCACCGCCGCCACCGCCGACTCGACAGAGGCGAAGCTGGCCACCACGATGCTGGACGCGTTCTGCGCCGGCAACAGCCGCAGCGTCACCTCGGTGACGATGCCCAGCGTGCCCTCGCTGCCGACGAACAGCTTGGTCAGCGAAAGGCCCGCAACATCTTTGAGCCGGGGACCGCCCAGCCGGACGGCCGTTCCGTCGGCCAGCACCACCTGCATGCCCAGCACGTAATCGGTGGTGACGCCGTACTTGACGCAGCACAGGCCGCCGGCGTTGGTGGCGATGTTGCCGCCGATGCTGCAGATCTCATAAGACGACGGGTCCGGGGGATACCACAACCCGTGTTCGGCGGCCGCCTTCTTCACCTCGGCGTTGAACAGGCCCGGCTGGCACACCGCGGTGCGGGTCACCGGGTCGACGGTGATGTCACGCATCTTCTCCGTCGACAGCACGATGCCGTTGTCCAGCGCGGTCGCGCCGCCTGACAGCCCGCTGCCCGCGCCACGGGTCACCACGGGCACTCGGTGTGCCGCGGCCCACCGCATGACGGTCTGCACCTCTTCGGTGTGCCGCGGCCGGACCACGGCCAGCGGCTTGCCCGCCGACGGGTCCAGCGCTCGGTCCTGCCGGTAGCCGTCGGTGACGGCCGGGTCGGTGACCACCATTCCGTCGGGCAGTTCGGCGATCAGGCCTGCCAGCACGTCCACCGGGTCGATCCTACGTAACGTCGGCAGCCAGCTCGGGCACGCGGTCCAACTCACGCAGCGAGGGCAGCCGGATGCAGATCACCCCGGTGACCAGGATCGGCAGCGCCAGCGCGAAGAACGCCACCTGTAGCCCCGCGGCGTCGGTCAACGGGCCCGCCAACACCAGCCCCAGCGGTCCCGCCGCATAGGCCAGCGAGGTCATCACGCCCACCGCCCGACCCCGCAGATGTGCCGGCGCCCGGGTCTGCACCAAAAAGGCGTAGATCGGCTGAATCGGTCCATAGACCAGCCCGACCAGCCCGACCAGCGCCAAGATCACCGGTAGCGGCGGGAGCAGCGCTATGACGGCCGCCGCCACACCCAAAGTGAGCACCGCAGTGAGCATGATGGTCCGGCGCGGCAACCGCTTCACCAGCGCTACGTAACCCAGCGCGCCGACCAGACCCCCCAGCGACAGCGCCATCAGCACCGATCCCAGCTGGCCCGGCTGGTGGCGGTCGCTGAAGTATTTGGGGAACAAGACACTTTCCATCGGCAGGTACAGCGCCGTGACCGTGAGGTCGATCAGCGCCAGCGTGCGCAGCACCCGCAGGCTCCACACAAACCGCAGCCCCTCGGAGATTCCCGACAGCAAACCGTCGGGCCGGGAGGCATGATGCGGCTTTCCCGCGCCGTCCAGCCGCAGCAGGGCGATCGCCGTGATGGACAGCGCGAAGGCCGCCGCGGTGATCCACATCGTGTTGATGCCGCCGACCGTCGCGATCATCAGGCCGCCGATACCCGGACCCACCATGAATGCCAGGTTCAGAATCGCCTCGTATGCGCTGTTGACCCGGTCCAGCGACCAGCCTGCCCGGGCGGCCGCCTCGGGCAGCATCGACTGACGGGCGGTGATGCCGGCCGGGTCGAACATGGCCGCAGACGCACCCAACGCCGCCAGCACCGCCACGTTGACCGCCTCGGCGCCGTATGCCCAGGCGATCACCGGGACCGCGGCCACCGCCGCCCCCGACATGGCGTCGGCAACCATGGACACTGGCCGCCGACCGAAGTAATCGACTGCGGTACCCGCCACCAGCGTGGAGAACAACAGCGGCAGCGTCGTCGCGCCGGCCACGATCGACGCCTCACCCGCGCTGCCCTGGCGCTGCAGGACCAACCACGGAAACGCGACTATCGAGATGCCATCACCCGCGCACGCCATCAACGTGGCGAAGAGGAGCAGAAATGCCGGGCCGCGGTTTTTCTCGTTCATGGGAATCGCGGCTGAATCTAGCGCCAAAGCCGTAGCCGAAACCACTGAATTTCTCCGCCGTGCAGGATGGTCGTGTGCTCATGCATCCCACTACCGCCCGGAGCTTCGCTTCGCCGGTGCCACCCGGCACCGGGTGGCCGGGTGACCCGGCGACGCCGCGCACGCCGGTGGCCGCCGATCCCGCTCAGGTCGGCGCGCTGGCGAACGCGGCCGCATCGATCGCCGAACTCGACGCCGCGGTCAGCGTATGCCGGGCCTGCCCCCGGTTGGTCACCTGGCGCGAAGAGGTCGCCCTCACCAAGCGGCGGGCCTTCGCCGACCAGCCGTATTGGGGCCGTCCGGTGCCCGGCTGGGGGTCGGAGCAGCCGCGACTGCTCATCGTCGGACTGGCTCCCGCCGCGCACGGCGCCAACCGGACCGGACGGATGTTCACCGGTGACCGCTCCGGTGACCAGCTGTACGCCGCCCTGCACCGCGCCGGACTGGTGAACCAACCTACCAGCGTCGATGCCGCGGATGGCTTGCAAGCCAAGCAAATTCGGATCGTGGCACCGGTCCGGTGCGCGCCGCCGGCCAACGCCCCGACGCCGGCCGAACGGGACACGTGCGCACCCTGGCTGGACGCCGACTGGCGGTTGGTGGCCGCTCATGTCCGGGTGCTGGTGGCACTGGGCGGGTTTGCCTGGCAGATCGCATTGCGGCTGATCGGCACGTCCGCGGCGCGGAAGCCCAAGTTCGGCCACGGCGTCCTCGCCGAACTTCCGTCGGGCGTGCGGTTGCTGGGCTGCTACCACCCGAGCCAGCAGAACATGTTCACGGGTAGGTTGACTCCGGCAATGCTCGATGAGGTCTTCCGAGACGCGAAGAGGTTGGCAGGAATCACTTAAATGGTGGAATCGGTTCTGGTTTCCGGCGCCAGTGTGGCGGGGCTCACCGCGGCCTACTGGCTGCAGCGGAATGGTTATGCGGTCACCGTGGTGGAACGCTACCCCGGCCTCCGACCGGGCGGTCAGGCGATCGACGTGCGCGGCCCGGCGCTGGAGGTGCTGGACCGGATGGGCCTGCGGGCCGCCGCCGAGGACTGCAAGACCCGCATTCGGGGATCCTCGGTGGTAGACCGGGATGGCAACGCGCTGTCCGAGGACACCGAGTCGACGCCCACGGGTGGGCCGATCAACAATCCCGACATCGAGCTACTGCGCGACGACTTGGTCGGATTGCTCTACGACGAAACGAAATTGAACACCGAGTTCTTGTTCGACGACACTATCGACACGTTGGAGAATCTGGGTCCCGCCGTCAACGTCACTTTCGAGAACTCCGATCCGCGCGGCTTCGACCTGGTGATCGGCGCTGACGGCCTGCATTCCAACGTGCGCCGGCTGGTTTTCGGTCCCGAGGAGCGATTCATCAAGCGACTGGGGACATTTGCCGCGATCTTCACCGTGCCCAATTTCCTGGACCTGGACTACTGGCAGCAATGGCATTACGGCGACTCCAGCATGGCCGGGATCTACAGTGCGCGCGGCAACTCCGAGGCGCGGGCCATGCTCGGCTTCATGGATCCGGAGCTGCGAATCGACTACCGCGACACCGAAGCTCAGTTCACGGAGCTGGAGCGGCGAATGGCCGACGACGGCTGGGTCCGGCCCAAGCTGCTGGAGCTGATGCGCTCGGCGCCGGACTTCTACTTCGACGAGATGTCGCAGATCGTGATGGATCACTGGTCGATCGGCCGGGTGGCACTGGTCGGTGACGCCGCGTACTGCGCCTCGCCGCTGTCCGGCCAGGGCACGAGCCTGGCACTGTTGGGTGCGACGGTGCTGGCCGGCGAACTCAAGTTGGCCCGCACCGACCATGGGCTCGGATTCGCCAACTATTTCAAGCGTTTTCACGCTTACACCCAGCGCACCCAATTCCTGGCCAGCGACAGCATTCCCGGCGGTGCACCCATCTCCCAGGAGCAGTTCGACCTCATCGTCAACTCGTTCACGCTGATGAATTACTGACGACGATGAATTACTGACGACAACTACTGAACCCGGGGGAACATCTCCCAGGCTGCACGCGTTGTGCCGACCGTGCGTCTATCCGTCCTCGATCTGGTCCCGGTGCGCAGTGACCAGTCCACCAGCGACGCGCTCGCGGCCACGGTTGCGCTGGCGCAAACCGCCGACCGGTTGGGCTTCACGCGCTACTGGGTGGCCGAACACCACAACATGCCCTCGGTGGGCGCCACCAGCCCGCCGGTCCTGATCGCCTACCTCGCCGCACAGACCGACCAACTTCGCCTCGGCTCCGGCGGCGTCATGCTGCCCAACCACGCGCCGTTGGCGGTGGCCGAGCAGTTCGCGCTGTTGGAGGCGGCCGCGCCGGGTCGCATCGACCTCGGTATCGGCCGCGCGCCCGGGTCCGACCCCGTCACGTCGTACGCACTGCGGGGCGGCCGCGACGACCGTGACATCGAGAATTTCCCCGACTATCTCGATGACGTTGTCGCCCTGATGAGTGCACGCGGCGTGCGGGTGCCGTTGCGCTCGGGCGAGTACACCCTCAAGGCCACACCGGCCGCCGCCAGCGAACCGCGACTGTGGTTGCTCGGGTCCTCGATGTACTCGGCGCAGCTGGCCGCGGCCAAGGGACTGCCGTACGTGTTCGCGCACCACTTCTCGGGGCAGGGCACCGAGGAGGCGCTTGCCTACTACCGCAAGCATTTTCGGCCCGGCGACCTCGCCCCCGAGCCCGTCACCTTCCTGACGGTTAACGCCGTTGTCGCCGAAACACGGCGCGAGGCAACGGAATTGATGCGGCCAAACCTACAGATGATGGCCCGGTTGCGCACCGGGCAGCCGCTGGGGCCGGTGCAGCTGGTCGAAGAAGCGCACCAGACCGTACTCACGCCGCAACAGCAGCGCATCGTCGACAGCGGGATGGCGCGGGCCGTCCTCGGCTCGCCCGCCGAGGCCGCCGAGCAGGTGCGGGCGCTTGCCGAGCGGTTCGACGTCGACGAGGTGATGGTGCACCCGGTGGCCTCGGCTCGGCGTGGCACCGATCCCGCGACTGCACCGGCACGGGTGGCCACGCTGGAATTGCTGGCCAAAGAGCTGTTCTAGTCGGTGACGGCGGCCTGTTCCGGTTTGTTCGACGCGGGATCGGGGGCGTGCGCGGCGATCCAGAGCAGCAGGTCCCCGGCCGGCAGCGGAGGACTGTGCACGAAGCCCTGGGTGATGGTGCAACCGTACTGCCGCAGCGCCCGCAGCGTCAGCTCGTCTTCGACGCCCTCGGCGACTAGGTCCGCACCCAGGCTTGCGGCCAGCGCCACAGTGGAGCGCACGATAGCCACCGAGCGCGGGTCCTTTGCCAGGCGCGCCACGAAGACCCGGTCGAGTTTGAGTTCGTCCACGGATACGTCCTGCAGGCGGGCCAGCGACGACCAGCCGGTGCCGTAGTCGTCGAGTGAGATTCGAACACCGAGCCGCTGCAGCGCGGCGACGGTGTTACGGGACCGCGCGGAGTCGACGAGTGTGCTTTCGGTGATCTCGATGATGAGTTCGTCGGCCGGCAGACTGTTCGCCTGCAGCACATGCTCGATGGTGCCGACGAGGTCGAGGTCGAGCAGGTTGGTGGTCGAGAGATTGACCGCCACGGTCAGCGGCACACCCTGCTCGCGCCAGCACCGTGCCTGCTCCAGCGCGACGTTGACGGTGCGGTTGGCCACCTTGCGCATCAGACCGGCCCGTTCGGCGGCCGGCAGGAATTCTTCGGGCAGCAGCAGCCCCCGGGTGGGGTGGTGCCAGCGCAGCAACGCTTCCACGCTGTGCACGCTGCCGTCGCCGGCATTGATCTTGGGCTGGTAATGGCAGGTCAGCTGCTCGGTGTCGTCGGCCAGCGCGGCGCGCAGTTCCTCGATCAGGTTCGGGTCGTTCTCCCGATACAGCTCGTACGCCGCGTCGTACACCGAGATCTTGCTCTTGGTGGCCCTGGCGTGCGGCAGCGCAGTTTCGGCGCGGTGCAGCAGCTCTTGGGGATGGTCACAGTGGTCGGGGAACAGGGCGATGGCGATGCGTACGTCGACTTGCACCGTCATCGGATCCAGCACGAACGGTTTATCGAGCGCCTCCAGGAGCCGGCCCGCCTGCGCGCGCGCGGCGATGAGATCGGCACCCTCGGCCAGCAGGATGGCGAATTCGTGGTCGCCGGCGCGGGCCAGCATGTCGTCGCTACGCACGTGTCGGGCCAGCCGATGGGCAACGTGGAACAGCAGGTCATCGGAGAATTGGTGTCCCACCGAGTGGGCGATCTCGTCGAACTCGTAGATCTGCAGCAATAACAGTGCCCGACGAGCCGGCCCTGTGGTGCCCAGTGCCGCCCGGCTCGGCGGGGTCACCGGCACCGCGGTCAGGGCCGTCGCCAGGGAGCGTCGGTTGGGCAGCGCGGTCAGCTCGTCGGTCATGGCCTGCCGGTGGGTTTCGGCCACGATGGTGACTTCGCGGAAGGTCACCGAGAATCGTGCCGCGACGGCGATCAGGCTCAGCGCGGCCAGTATCGGCGCGACCCGTGACCCATGGCTGACGGCGGTGACCCCGAGCGCCACGATGGTGCATGCCACCGGAGCGGCGTAAGAGCCGAGCCCGCGTCTGGGCAGCGGCGGCGCCGACGACCACGCCGTCCAGGCGGAAACCGCGATCAGCAGGTACGACGCGGGCCAGAAGGCGTCGAGCATGGTGCCGACCCGGTATGAGCCGGCCGAAGTCTCGAACAGGTAGGCGGTGTCTGCGGCGGTGCACATGATGAACGCGACCACCAGCAGGCCCCAACGGAATTCGTGACGCCAGCCCAGGATCGGCAGCATCCCGGCGGCCAGCGCCAACAGGAGCAGATCGAACCACGGGTAGATCAGGCCCACCAGCACGGTGGCCGGTGCCCGGGCCGCGGCGGCGTGGATGGGCCCGGTGGTCAGCGCGGCGGCCACCGAGGCCATGGCCAGTCCGCACACCAGCGAATCGAGCCGGACCGGGACGGGCACCCGCTTGAGGCGGGTCCGCATCAGCAGCAGCAGACCTGCACAGGCGAGCGGGTAGAAGGCCAGATACGCCGGGTCGGCCAGCGACGGCGACTGGCCGTTCGGCACCCATTTGGCGTAGATGACGTCACCCAGCGCGGACACGGCCGTGCCGAGCGCGAGCAGACCCCATGCCGTGCGGTCGGTCCTGACCCGGTATGCGCGAAGCCCGATCAGCGCGGCGGCGGAGAAGTTCAATATCGGATAGAACACGTTGGCGAAGAAGGGGGAATGATTGGCACGCGGGTCCGGCAGGCAGGATGATGCGAAGACCAGAACGCCAATTGTCAGAGCCGACAGGGCGATTCGGACGGCCGTCGGGGGCCACCGGACCTGGTGGGATGCACCACGGGCATAGTCGAGCGTCGAATTCGCCGGTGCAGCAACCGGTTTGATCACACGTGCCAACGCCGTGGCATTGGCTGAAGTGCCGGCACCGCCTCGATACAGTCGACCGCCTCCGGGTACGGTCGTCAGGCTGCTCTTCAGGGCCGACATCGACTCGTCATTGAGTTCCGGTAGTGCGTAGCGTAGCGGCAGATCCGGTACGAAGCTTCGGATGCATTGGCCGCCTGCGCGTTTGGCGGCGTACATGGCGAGGTCGGAATGGCGCAGCAGCTCATCGACGGTGTAGTTGGATTCAGCGGCGGCCACGGTGAAGCCGATGCTGGGCCGCACCGCTAACGGAACTCCATCGACCACAATCGCGGCGTTGAAGGACTCCAGAACGCGCTGGGCTGCCGCGTGCGAATCCTCGACCGGGCCTTCGATGAGTACCGCGAATTCGTCACCGCCGAGCCGCGCGACGGTACCCTGATCGGTTAGTGCGACGGTGAGGCGGTCGGCCACTCGAACCAGAAGTTCATCGCCGGCGGGGTGCCCGAGTGCGTCGTTGACCGACTTGAAGTTGTCGAGGTCCAGGCACATGACCGCAATCGGCGGGGAGTCCTTGCGGCGACCCGCGACCGCCTGCTCGAGCTTGTGCAGGAATGCGGCGCGGTTGGCCAGGCCGGTCAGGCTGTCCCGGAAGGCTTCCTGCGCTACCTCGGTCAATAGACCCTGGTTCTCGACCAGCACCACGAACTGCCGTGCCAGCACGGCGGCCACCAGAATGCCCAGCCCGACCACCAGCGGTCCATGACGCATCAGTCGCAGTGCGTGCCCTAACCCGACAGCGGCGGCCAGCAACAGCGGCAGGTACGGCAGCCACAGCCGGGTACGCGAGGTGATCTCGGGTCGGGTCGTCACCACGTCCGGCTCGGTGATGCTGACCAGCCCCGCCAACGCGACCATCCCCAAGCCGGCCACCCGGCTGACATCGACCAGGTCGCCCGTGTGATAGCTGCCGATTCCGGTCTGGAAAAGCACCAGCATGTCGGCGAGCATGATGGTCGCCACCCCGCCCGCCAGCAGGTTCAAGCTGCGTCGCCCTCCGGGCCGCCCGCGCGACAACAGCAGAATCGCACTCGTCATCAGCACCACGTCGGCGAAAACGTGCACCACCGTGGCGGGCCGCGAGCTGCTGTTCGTCTTCAGGAGCTTGTCGAGAACGAATACCCAGGAGGCCACCCACAGCGAGGTGGACACGATGACGCCGTCCAGAACCAGCCGCCACAAGTTGTGACCGTCGGCATCGGGCAGCAGCAGAAACGCCGTGAAAACCCCGAGTGGGTACAAGAGCAGCACGACCTCAGCGGCCGCGGGATGGCTGGCGTGCTCGAACTCGGACCGCACGTCATAGACCGACCAGATGATTTCGCCGACAGCCCAGCCCGCGAGCGCCACCACCATGGCCAGCCAGCCGAACCTGCGGCGTCCCGCCGCGTGCCGCGCCGCCCGAAAGGCGCACGTGCCCGAGAAGATGAGGCAGAGCACGGTCACGCCCTGCACGGCGGGGCGGGTGGCGTAGGGGCCCTGCCACCCCAAGACCGATGACGCGATGACCAGGGTCGCCGCCACACCGTAGCCGCCGACGACGGCGCAGGTTACCGCTACGGTCAGCCCGGTGAACGGGCACTGCATTCCCGTCCAGCGTTTCATCGTTTGCTCCAGCTCGCACATGCGTCTAAGCGGGCGAAGTTAACCGGGCGCTTCACCGCACGCTCTCACAGAATAAACCGCTGCTCCTCGGACTGCCCTGACTACTGGCGCGGGTTCAGTACCCGGCTGCAATGCGGAGTGCGGCCGGGCGCTATCCCTTCGCGTCGATGCGCGCCAATGCGTCCCGCAAGATCTTTGCGGTGTCTTCCCGGTCGGGATCCCGGCGCACCAGCATTCCCTTAGCGACCGACAGCTTGTCGCCGTTGCGGCGCGGCAGCACGTGCAGGTGGATGTGGAAAACCGTCTGGAAGGCGGCGCGGCCGTCGTTGATGCCGACGTTGGTCGCATCGGCCAGGTCGGTCGCCTTGGCGGCCTGGGCGATTCGCTGGCCGAGGGCGATCATCCCGGCCAACGTATCCGCCGGCGTGTCATCGAGGTCGACGGTGTGTTTCTTCGGGATCACCAGGGTGTGGCCGCGGGTGAAGGGCCGGATGTCGAGGATCGCCAGGTAACTGTCGTCTTCGTAGATTCGGACGGCCGGGGCTTCACCGGCTGCGATCGCACAGAACACGCAGGACATGTCGCCACGCTACTGGCTGCCCGCCTGGTGATCGCAAGTCCCGCGCAGCGGGACGCAGCGGGTCACCAGCTG
>NZ_JCALCX010000064.1:0-14322 GCF_059812565.1 Mycobacterium sp. NGS49
CAACTCGAACACATGTTCGATGCTACCAGAAAACCGCCGCGCGGACTCCCAGCTCACCACCGCGGCTTGCCAACCGGCAGGCTAAATTACTAGGATATGCAAGTATCCACCTGATGACTTCACTTCCGGACTTTGGGACCACCATGACCACGCAGATTTCGCATTTCATCGACGGGCGGCGCAGCGCCGGTCAGTCCGCCCGCACCGCCGACGTCCTCAACCCGAGCACCGGGGAGGTGCAGGCCACCGTGCCCATGGCATCCAAGGCGGACGTCGACGCCGTGGTTGCTTCCGCGGTCGAGGCCCAAAAGGGCTGGGCCGCTTGGAATCCCCAGCGCCGGGCGCGGGTTCTGATGAAATTCGTCGACCTGGTCAACAGCAACATCGACGAGCTCGCCGAACTATTGTCGCTCGAACACGGCAAGACACTGCCGGACGCGAAAGGCGACATCCAGCGCGGCATCGAGGTGATCGAGTTCTGCATCGGCATCCCGCACCTGCTCAAGGGCGACTACACCGAGGGCGCGGGGCCAGGCATCGACGTCTACTCGTTGCGCCAGCCGCTGGGCGTGGTCGCCGGCATCACGCCGTTCAATTTCCCCGCGATGATTCCGCTGTGGAAGGCCGGTCCGGCGCTGGCGTGCGGGAACGCGTTCGTGCTCAAGCCGAGTGAACGCGATCCCTCGGTTCCGGTGCGTCTGGCCGAGATCTTCCTCGAAGCGGGTCTGCCACCCGGGGTGTTTCAGGTCGTACACGGCGACAAGGAGGCCGTCGACGCCATCCTGGCGCATCCCGACATCCAGGCGGTGGGTTTCGTCGGCAGTTCGGACATCGCGCAATACATCTATTCGGGTGCCGCGGCCACCGGCAAACGTGCACAGTGCTTCGGCGGTGCCAAGAACCACATGATCGTCATGCCCGACGCCGATCTCGACCAGGCCGTCGACGCGCTGATCGGCGCCGGCTACGGTAGCGCCGGCGAGCGTTGTATGGCAATCAGTGTCGCCGTGCCGGTCGGGGAGAAGACCGCGGAACGGTTGCGGGCCAGGTTGATTGAGCGAGTCAACGGCCTGCGCGTCGGGCACAGCCTGGACCCCAAAGCCGACTATGGCCCCCTGGTCACCGAGGCCGCACTCACCCGGGTGCGTGACTACATCGCCCAAGGCGTGGACGCGGGAGCGGAACTGGTCATCGACGGGCGCGAACGTGCCAGCGACGACCTGACTTTCGGCGATGCCAACCTTGAAAACGGCTTCTTCATCGGCCCCACCCTGTTCGATCACGTGACGCCGCAGATGTCGATCTACACCGACGAGATCTTCGGGCCGGTGCTGTGCATCGTCCGCGCCCATGACTACGAAGAAGCCTTGCGGCTGCCCTCCGAACACGAATACGGCAACGGCGTGGCCGTATTCACCCGCGATGGCGACACCGCACGCGACTTCGTCTCCCGGGTGCAGGTCGGCATGGTCGGCGTGAATGTCCCGATCCCGGTTCCGGTGGCCTACCACACCTTCGGCGGCTGGAAGCGCTCGGGCTTCGGCGATCTCAACCAACACGGGCCGGCGTCGATCCAGTTCTACACCAAGACCAAGACCGTGACCTCGCGCTGGCCGTCGGGCATCAAAGATGGTGCCGAATTCGTCATCCCGACAATGAATTAGCGCCATGTTTACCCTCAACGACGAAGAACGGGTGATCACCGAGACGGCGGCGGCCTTCGCCGAGAAACGGATGGCCCCGCACGCGCTGGAATGGGATGCCGCCAAGCATTTTCCCACCGATGTGCTGCGCGAAGCCGCCGAACTCGGGATGGCAGCCATCTATTGCCGCGAGGATGTGGGCGGCAGCGGGTTGCGCCGCCTGGACGGAGTGCGCATCTTCGAGCAGTTGGCCATCGCCGACCCGGTCACCGCCGCGTTCCTGTCCATCCACAACATGTGCGCCTGGATGATCGACCGCTTCGGCACCGACGAGCAGCGCAAGTCCTGGGTGCCGCGACTGGCGTCGATGGACGTCATCGCCAGCTACTGCCTGACCGAGCCCGGTGCGGGCTCCGACGCCGGCGCGCTGAGCACCCGCGCGGTCAAGCAGGGCCCGGAAAAGAACGCAGATTACGTGCTCGACGGCGTCAAGCAGTTCATCTCCGGCGCCGGGGCTTCCGACGTGTACGTGGTCATGGCCAGGACGGGCAACGAGGGCCCGCGTGGCATCTCGGCCTTCGTCATCGAAAAGGGCGCTGCGGGAATGAGTTTCGGCGCACTCGAGGAGAAGATGGGCTGGCATGCACAACCCACCGCGCAGGTGGTCCTCGACGGGGTACGGGTGCCGGCGGACGCGATGCTGGGCGGCGCCGACGGCGAGGGCACCGGGTTCGGCATCGCGATGAACGGCCTCAACGGCGGCCGGCTCAACATCGCCGCCTGCTCCCTGGGCGGCGCGCAGTCCGCCTTCGACAAGGCCGGCGCCTATGTCCGCGAACGTCAGGCGTTCGGCTCTGCCCTGCTCGACGAACCCACCATCCGGTTCACCCTGGCCGATATGGCGACCGGACTGGAGACGTCGCGACTGATGCTGTGGCGGGCTGCGGCTGCGTTGGACGAGGACGCCGCCGACAAGGTCGAGTTGTGCGCGATGGCCAAGCGCTACGTCACCGACACCTGCTACGAGGTGGCCGACACGGCGTTACAGCTGCACGGCGGCTACGGCTACCTGCGCGAGTACGGTCTGGAAAAGATCGTCCGCGACCTGCGGGTGCATCGGATCCTGGAAGGGACCAACGAAATCATGCGGGTGGTCGTCGGCCGAGCCGAGGCAGCCCGCTTTCGGGCCAGCGCCTAGAAGGGCACCATGACAACACGTCTCGCGATCGCGTTCCTGGGGCTGGGCAACATGGGAGCGCCCATGTCGGCGAATCTCATCGGCGCGGGCCATCTGGTGCGCGGCTACGATCCGGTGCCCGCGGCGGCATCGGCCGCGGCCGACAAGGGCGCGACGATGTTCGGTACCGCCGGCGAAGCGGTAGACGGGGCCGATGTCGTCATCACCATGCTGCCCAGCGGCGAGGTGGTGAAACGCTGCTACGCCGAGGTGCTGCCGGCGGCGCCGACGGGAGCATTGTTCATCGACAGCTCCACCATCTCGGTCAACGACGCTCGCGAGGCCCACGAGATGGCTCTGGCCCACGGCATGCGGCAACTGGACGCACCCGTGTCCGGTGGCGTCAAGGGTGCGACGGCCGGGACATTGGCGTTCATGGTTGGCGGCGAGACCGACGCTCTGGAACGCGCCCGTCCGGTATTGGAACCCATGGCGGGCAAGATCATTCACTGCGGTGCGGCCGGCTCCGGACAGGCCGCCAAGGTGTGCAACAACATGGTGCTGGCCGTGCAGCAGATCGCGATAGGCGAAGCGTTCGTGCTGGCCGAGAAGCTCGGCCTGTCCGCCCAGTCGCTGTTCGATGTGATCACCGGCGCGACCGGCAACTGCTGGGCGGTGCACACCAACTGCCCCGTGCCAGGACCGGTTCCGACATCGCCGGCCAACAACGACTTCAAACCTGGTTTCGCGGCGGCATTGATGAACAAGGACCTGGGCCTGGCGATGGACGCGGTGACCTCCACCGGTTCGGCCGCGCCGCTGGGCACCCACGCCGCACAGATCTACGCTGAATTCGCCGCCTCCCATGGCGACAAAGACTTCAGCGCGGTGATCGAGACGCTGCGCGGCGGGTGAGTCTCCGGGGACTAGGTCAGCCCTACGCCCGGCACCACACCGCTCCCGCCCCGCCCGCCGAAACCCTGGTTCTGTCCGTTCCGAGGTGGCAGCATCAGAAGTCGCCGGCGTTGCGTCGCAACGTCTCGATGGACGACACCAGGGCTTGCGACTCCGCGGCATTCATCCCGATATCAGCGAAGACCTGCTCGTTGAGCGTGACGGTGGCGTCCTCGACCGTCGAACGGCCCAGCTCGGTGATCTGCACCAGCGTCGTCCGTCCGTCGGTGGGGTGCGGCACCCGCTGTACCAGCCCGTCGGCCTCCAGCCGCCGGATCGCGTGGGTGACGCTGGTGACGTGCACCTGCAGTCGGTTCGACGCTTTGGTGATCGGCAGGGCTCCGGTACGACTGAACGCCAGCAGACGCAACAGCTCGTAGCGCGAGAAGCTCAGATCATAAGGGCGCAGCGCCGTTTCCACGCGGGCCAACAGGATCTGGTGTGCACGCATCACCGAGGTCACCGCGACCATCCCCTGCGACACCTCACCCCAGCCGGCGCGTTCCCAGTTGGACCGCGCGGCGGCGATCGGATCGCGCTGGTGCGAGTCGGCCACGCCCTTTCTTACCGCATCGGCGCGAACTACATCGAACGCTCGAGCAGAACCTGGCCGTTCTCGGCGGCGACCACCTGTACCGACGCGATCTGCTCCAGCGGAGTCGAGATGCTGCCGGCCGGGTTCGCGGTGTGACCGGGTTCAGCCACCCAGGTCGCCAGCCGAGTCTGGCTGCCGTCACGGCCCACCACCACCATGGCAAGCGTGTCGTGGTGGGCGTCCGGTGGAGCCAGGCAGTAACACTGCAGGTTGATGAAGGTTCCCCAGCGTTCGCTGGACAGCGAAATCGTGGACGTCAACAGCTTGGTGCCTACCTGGGCCATCGGCTGCGACGAGGTGGCCGGCTGCGTGTAGGAGCCGACGTAACCGTTGACGCCCACCAGCACACCGACTCCCAGCACCACGGCCGCGGCGGCCGAAGCCAGCCAAGTCAGCCGGGTGCGGCGGCGCCGCCAGCGCACCATCTGCAGCAACGACGGCAACAGCTCCGGCGTAACGGGCGCAGGCCCCGCCGCGTTGATCGCTGCCACGTCTTCGCGGCTGAGCTGTGAAAGCAGCGCCGGTATGCCGCTGAGTTCTGCGACGGCTTCCCGGCAGGACGCACAGTCCGCCAGATGAGTTTCGAATTCGCGCCGCTCGGCGCCCGACAGCGACCCCAACACATACGCGGCGTCCCACGTCGCGTAGCGGTGCGTGTCGCCGGGCGGATCCTGTCGCACCGACCCCGTCATGTCATCCACCTCCTGTCACACTCGAGCTTCTGGAATCCCGTCATCGCGTGACTCCCAGTTCCTGCAGAGTGAGTCGCAGTGCGCGCACGGCGTAGTGCAGGCGCGACTTCACGGTTCCCTCTGCAATATTCAGATCGTTGGCAATTTGAGCGGTGGTCCAGCCGCGGTAATACGACCGCTCGATCACGGCTCGGTGTTCCGCGGACAGTTGGGCCATCGCCTCGGCGATAAGCAGCCTGTCCAGCGCCGCGTTCACCTCGTCCGGTGTCGACTGTTCCGGCGCGCCATCCTCGTCGGTTGACCCGACGACGTTGCGGAAACGGGCACTGCGGCGATCGTCGATGATCATGTTGCGAGCCACTGTGAACAGCCATGCCCGAGCTGATCGCTCCGTGTCGCCGATGACTTCTGGATGCTGCCAAGCCCGCAGCAGCGTCTCCTGAACGACATCCTCGGACTGACTGGCATCACCGGTCAATCGCAATGCGTACCGCCACAGCACAGCGGCGTGCTCGTCGTACAGCGCCTTCATCAGAGCGGCTTCAGCAGCCCCGGACGCGCCTCGAATGCCGGCCATCCGAGCCACTCGATCACCTCCCGCCTACTCTTACGAGTCGAGCAGGTGCTTGGTTCAATGACGCCGCAGGCTTCGCCGTGGCGAGCGCTGCCCGGTCACAGCGTCAGGATGCGCGGCCCGTCCTCGGTCGCCGCCACCGTGTGCTCCCAGTGCGCTGCGCGCGACCCGTCGACGGTGGTCACCGTCCACTGGTCGTCGAGGACGACCGTCTTTCCGGTTCCCAGCGTCAGCATCGGTTCGATGGCCAGCACCGAGCCGGGCGCCAGCAACGGACCCCGCCCAGGCGAGCCTTCATTGGGCAGGAACGGGTCCAGGTGCATCTGGCGGCCGATGCCGTGGCCGCCGTAGCCCTCGACGATGCCGAACGCGCGGTTGTAGCGGGCGGCGGCGGTCCGAGTCCCCGTTTCGATGGCATGCGCGACGTCGGTCAGGCGATTACCGGGCACCATCGCCGCGATGCCGGCCTCCAGTGACTCCCTGGTCGCCTGCGAAAGCGCTGCGTCGGCGGGGATCAGGTTGCCGACACCGAAGGTGACGGCCGCGTCGCCGTGCCAGCCGTCCAGGACCGCGCCGCAGTCGATGGACACCAGGTCGCCGTGGACCAGCACTTCGGCGGCGGACGGGATGCCGTGCACGACGCGGTCATTGACGGACGAGCAGATCGTGGCCGGGTAGCCGTGGTAGCCGAGGAAGGACGGGACGGCGCCCGCTTCGCGGATCACCGACTCGGCGATCTCGTCGAGACTCAGCGTGGACACGCCGGCGACCGCGGCCGCTTGGACCGCCTTGAGCGCGGCGGCGACGACTGCGCCGGCGGCAGCCATCGCATCGAGTTCACCGGCAGTGCGCTGAGGTACTACTCTGCGGCCCCGCAGCCGTGCCAGGGCACCCATGGCTACTTGCCCAGGGCCTGCAACGCGCGAGCGAACACCTCGTCCAGGGTACCGACGGCGTCGACGGTCTTCAGCTCGTCGCGGTAGTAGTCCAACAGCGGCGCGGTCTCGTCTCGGTAGACCTTCATCCGGTTGCGGATGACCTCTTCGGTGTCGTCGGCCCGGCCACGGCCCGTCAGCCGGGTCAGCAGCTCGTCCTCGGACACCCGGAATTCCACCACCGCGTCGATATCGGTGCCGCGGCGTTCCAGCATTTCGTGGAGCGCTTTGGCCTGCTCCACCGATCGCGGATAGCCGTCCAGGATGAAGCCGTTCGCGGCGTCGGGGTGATCCAGCCGATCATCGACGAGTTCGTTGGTGAGGGTCGATGGCACCAGATCACCGGCGTCCAGGTATCGCTTGGCCTCCACGCCGAGCTTGGTTCCTTGTTGGATATTGCTGCGGAACAGTTCGCCGGTGGAGATATGCGGGATCTCCAGCTTTTCGGCCAGCTTCTCGGCTTGCGTTCCTTTGCCCGCCCCGGGCGGCCCCAGCAATACCACTCTCACTTGAGGAACCCTTCATAGTTGCGCTGCATGAGCTGACTTTCGATCTGTTTGACCGTATCCAACCCGACGCCGATCATGATCAAAACCGCGGTACCCCCGAAAGGTAGATTCTGAATCCCGCCGCTGTTGCCCATCTGTAAGAACACGTTCGGCAACACCGAAATCACACCGAGGTAGATCGAGCCGGGCAGGGTAATCCGACTCAGCACAAAGCGCAGATAATCGGCGGTTGGACGCCCGGGCCGAATACCGGGAATGAAGCCGCCGAACTTCTTCATTTCGTCGGCACGTTCGTCGGGGTTGAACGTGATCGAGACGTAGAAGTACGTGAAGAAGATGATCAGCCCGAAATAGATGGCGACGTATACCGGGCTGCTCGGATCCGAAAGGTAGCTGCCGACGAATTTGTCCCACCAGCTGTGGCCGCCACCGCCGCTGCCGCTACGGACCAGCTGGGTGATCAAATTCGGAATGTAGATCAATGAGGACGCGAAAATGACCGGGATGACGCCGGCCTGGTTGACCTTCAGCGGCAGGTAGGTCGAAGTTCCGCCGTACATCCGCCGGCCCACCATGCGCTTGGCGTACTGCACCGGAATTCGTCGCTGGCCCTGCTCGACGAACACCACGCCGACGATGATGATCAGCGCCGCCGCACACACTGCCGCGAAGATCATCCCGCCGCGGCTCTGCAGGATCTGGTTGCCTTCAGCGGGAATGCGGGCGGCGATGCCGACGAAGATCAGCAACGACATGCCGTTGCCGATGCCGCGCTCGGTGATCAGCTCGCCCATCCACATCACCAGGGCGGCGCCGGCGGTCATCACCATCACGATGACGATCTCGGAGAAGATGGTCTGGTTGGCCAGGATGTCCAGCGAGCAGCCCTGCAGCAACCCGCCGTTGGCCGCGAGCGCCACGATGCTGGTGGCCTGCAGGATGGCCAGTGCGATCGCCAGATAACGCGTGTACTGGGTCATCTTGGCCTGCCCGGCCTGGCCCTCTTTCCTGAGCTCTTCGAAGCGCGGGATCACCACGGTGAGCAGCTGCACGATGATGCTGGCGGTGATGTAGGGCATCACGCCCACCGCGAACACGGTCAGCTTGAGCAGCGCGCCGCCGGAGAAGAGATTGATCAGCGAGTAGATCTGACCGGCCTGGCCGCCGCTGGCTTCTTTGATGCACTGCTGCACGTTGGGGAAGTTGACGCCGGGCGACGGTAGGGCGGCGCCGACGCGGTACAGCAGGACGATGCTCAGCGTGAAGAGGATCTTCCGTCTCAGGTCAGCTGTCCGCAGCGATGAGATGAAAGCCGAAAGCACTCTTCCTCCTGCGCAGCCGAACTCTGTCGCGGCATGCCAACCGGGACTGGCCGGCTGGTTCCAATGTCTAGTAGTTCCGGGGTTCATCCCGCGTCACGCGCCCAACACCAGCAGGCCAGGACGTACGGCCTGTCAAGATCCAAGCGCGTCAAACCGTGTACGAGACTAACAGCTGGCGCGCACTGCTCCGTCCAGGGTGGCCTCCGCTCCCCGGAGCGTGCCAGTTCGACGCGGTACAGTTCGGGTGGTTCGTTATATTTGCTAAGTAACAGATCGCACTCTCGGGGAGCACGTCAATGACGCAAATGGGCAGCGCACGATACGAGGGCGACACCTGGGACCTGGCGTCCAGCGTCGGGTTGACGGCCACCATGGTCGCGGCGGCGCGTGCCGTGGCCGCGCGTGACCCGCACGGCGCCGGTGCGGTGGCCACGGATTCGTTTGCCGAGCCGCTGGTCCGCGCGGTGGGCGTCGACTTCTTCTCGCGGCTGGCCAGCGGCGAGCTGGAACTTGCCGAACTGGACGAAGAAACGGCTACCGGCACCGTGCACTTCGCCAACGCGATGGCCGTCCGCACCCGGTTCTTCGACGACTTCTTCAGCTCCGCGACTAACGCCGGCATCCGTCAGGCGGTCATCCTGGCCGCGGGACTGGACTCCCGCGCGTACCGGCTGCCCTGGCCGGCCGGCACCACCGTGTTCGAGGTCGACCAGCCGCAGGTGATCGCTTTCAAGACAGAGACGTTGTCCGGTTTGGGCGCCCAGCCGACCGCCGAACGGCGAACCGTGGCGGTCGACCTTCGCGAGGATTGGCCGACGGCCCTCGCTGCAGCCGGTTTCGACCCCACCCGGCGCACCGCGTGGATCGCCGAGGGATTGTTGGGTTACCTGCCGGCCGAAGCCCAGGACCGGCTGCTCGATCAGATCACTGCGCAAAGCGTGCCGGGAAGCCGGTTCGCGACCGAAGGGCTGCTCGACATCAACGAGCTCAACCAAGAAGAACTGCGCAACCGGATGAAGCGCCAGAACGAGCGGTGGAGCCGCCATGGCCTGGACTTCGACATGGCCGCACTGGTGTATTTCGACGATCGCAGCGACGCCGGAACCTACCTGGCCGCGCGGGGCTGGCAGACCACCAGTCGGCGCAACTCCGAACTGTTTGCCGAGCACGGACTGGTTCCGGCGACCGGGGATGATGCCCCGTTCGGCGAGGTGGTGTACCTGAGTGCGGAGCGCCGTTAACCATGGCGACTACCGAGCGATCCGCCGGGGACAGTTGGGACCTGGCCTCGAGCGTGGGAGCAACCGCGACCATGGTCGCCGCCGCGCGTGCGGTGGCCTCCGCACAGGACGATCCGATTATCAACGACCCCTTCGCGGCGCCCCTGGTGCGGGCGGTCGGGCTCGATTTCTTCACCCGTCTGGTCGACGGCGACCTGCCGATCGACCAGGCGCTGCCTGACGCGGCCGACGGACGCGACCTGCAATTCGAGACCGATTCGATCGCGGTGCGCACCCGCTTCTTCGACGACTTCTTCCTCGACGCCGCCCGAGACGGAATAAGCCAGGCGGTGATTCTGGCCGCCGGGCTGGACGCCCGCGGTTACCGGCTGTCCTGGCCCCGCGGCACGGTGATCTATGAAGTCGACCAACCCCAGGTGATCGAGTTCAAGAATGCGGCCATGTCGGCGCTGGGCGCCACTCCCTCCGCGCACCGCAAGGCGGTCAGCATCGACCTTCGCGACGACTGGCCGAAAGCGTTGCGCCACAGCGGGTTCGACCCCACCAGGGCGACGGCCTGGAGCGCCGAAGGCCTGCTGATGTACCTTCCGCCGGAGGCGCAGGACCTGCTGTTCGACAACATCACCGCGCTCAGCGGACCCGGCAGCAGAATCGCCACCGAATACCATCCCGACTCGGGCGTGCCCATGAGTCAACGCGCGCAGCAGTTCAACCGGCGCTGGGCCAATCTGGGTTGCGACATCAACTTGTCCAACCTGTTCTACGACGGCGAGCGCAACAATGTCGTCGACTATCTGACCGCTGCGGGTTGGACGGTGGGCACCCGGCCGCGACGGGATTTCTACGCCGACTACGGCCGCACCTTTCCCGACGACCCCGCTTCCGCGACCCTGCGCAACATCGTCACCGTGATCGCGAGACGCTGAAGCCGGGTTGTCTCCCTATTCGGGGTTGGCGGCCGGCGCCCGAACCACCATCGGCACCGCCGGGAACGCCCAGGCCATCTCCGAACGAGACTTGCGCAGCGCCGCGGTGCCGTAACCCTTCTTCCGGTGCTCGGGGTGGATCCAGATCCGCACGTTCACCTCACCGTTGAGGAGTTCGCCGAAGACCATGCCGACCTTCTCCCCGGAATCTTCGGCCACGAACCACGCGGCCTCTTCGTCGTGCAGGCGCTTGATCGCCTTACCGATCTCGTCGTCGATGCTGCCGGCGGGTGCGCCGGATCCGTCACCGGCAAACTTGATCTCGTCGGTGCGGGCGGTGAAGATGTCGCGGTCGTGGGCGGGCGAGAAGGAGCGCAGCTCGAGGGTCTCCCCCGAGCTTGCCGGACGCTCGTTGAGCGTGAAGCTGAGTTGCTTGTTCAGGTCGTCGAGTTCGGCCAGGATCTTCGCGCGGGCGTCTTGGGTGAGTTGCTCGAACGACATACTCATAACGGCTTCGGCCGCCAGGTGCGAGGTACCGAGCAACGTGACGATCGCCTCGACCGCCGCAGACTTGTTCTTGGCGTCCACGATGGCGTCGGCGACCTCGTGCCGACGTTCCAACGCGGCGAGCAATGCATCTGCGATCTCTCGACGGGCTGCGGTCTGGTCGTGGTCAGTCATTGCATAAGCGTAGAACGAGCGACTGCGGAACGCGCCACTAGATCAGTCGTGACCCGCTGAGTTCCAGGAAGCGGCGGTACCGATCCCTGGTCGGCCTGACCCAGTCGGGACGCGGCTCGACCACCCGCTCGACCGCGGCCCACCGGGCGGCGTCGGTGATCACCGATTCCAGTCCTACCGCCATCCGGCCGAGGAAGGCGGCTCCCAGGGCCGCCCCTTCAGCCACCGCCGACACCTCGACCGGCCGCCCGGTCGCATCAGCGATGGCCTGCATCCACGGCTGGACGCGGGTGCCGCCGCCCGAGGCGATGATGCGGCGCACCGGCGCACCGCTCAGCTCCAGGATCTGCCGGACGACAAAGCCCGACGCTTCGTAGGCCGCCCGCCGCACCGATGCGGCGTCCTGCGTCAGATCCACTCCCTCGAGGGCCGCGCGGCGGTCCGGATCGTGGAACGGCGTGCGTTCACCGCGGATGTAGGGCAACCACACCGGCACCCGCCGCGGGTCCGCTGTCAACGAATCAGCCGGGGCCACAACGCGATCCACCCAGCCGAGGAACAGACCGCCGGCATTACTGGCACCGCCGATCTGGCTCTTGCCGGCTGCCGTGTGCGGAATGGTCCACAGCCCGGGCACGTGGCGGGCTTCGGAGACGGTTATCCACACGATCAGCGTGGTACCGCATAAAACAAGCACGTCGCCGTCGTGATCGGCGCCTGCGACGATCTGCTCGCATAAGGCGTCCACGGCGCCGACCCCCAGGACCGCCGTGCTTCCGCGCACCCGGCCCACCGGTTTCCCGAACGTCTCGACCCGGGGCATCTGATCGACGGTGGCACCGCAGTCGGCGAGGGCCGCCGTGTTCCAGCCCGTTCCGTCGAACAGCGGCAGCGAGGTGATCGCGGTGGCGAAGTCGATCACCGCCTCGCCGGACAGCGCGTGGTTGGCGACGGCCGGGGCCGGCCAGTACCCGGCCGCGTCGGGCGCCTCGGCGACCGTCCATCGCAGGAACTCGGCGGCCTCGCCCACCGCGGGCACCGGTTGCTCGACGGCATCGGGAACACGTCCGCGGCTGTCGCCGTAGAGCAATCCCGGCGTGAAGGGCCGGCCCTCGGCATCGACTGCGGTCATCGACGGCACCATCGACGAGACGGCCACCGCCTTGGCATCGGATCGGTTCAGCCGATTCAGGGCTGTCACCGGTCCCTCGCGCCACGCCTCTTCGGCGTTGTGCTCCAGCCGGTCGGACGCCGGGACCAACAGCTGATGCGGAATTCGCGCCCGCGCGTGCACCCGGCCGTGCTCGTCGACCGCGACCGCCTTGGCCGCCGTCGTGCCGACGTCGATGCCGATTGTGACGTCTTCGCGTGACACGGGCGCCACGGTACGCCAGCATTGGCATTCGTGACACCTCGTCCACGCGCCCTGGTGACGGCGCCGCTGCGCGGCCCCGGGTTCGACAAGCTGGCGCAGCTGGCCGATGTGGTGTACGACCCCTGGATCGAGCAGACCCCGTTGCGCATCTACAACTCCGAACAACTGGCCGCTCGGATCACCGCCGAGTCGGCCGATATCGTTGTGGTGGAAAGCGATTCGGTCAAAGGTCCGGTATTCGAACTGGGGTTGCGAGCGGTGGCAGCCACCCGAGGGGATCCCAACAACGTCGACATCGCCGCCGCCACGGCGGCCGGCATCCCGGTGCTCAACACCCCGGCCCGCAATGCCGACGCGGTGGCCGAACTGACGGTCGCGCTGCTGCTCGCCGCCACCCGCCAACTGGTCGGCGCCGACTCGGACGTCCGCAGCGGCAACATCTTTCGCGACGGCACCATTCCCTACCAACGGTTCCGCGGCTGGGAGATCGCCGGACTCACCGCCGGGCTGGTGGGCCTGGGTGCGGTCGGCCGGGCCACCGCGTGGCGACTGCGCGGGTTGGGCCTGCGGGTCATCGCGCACGACCCCTACTGCGACGACGCCCGGCACACCATGGAACAGTTGCTGGCGGAATCCGACATCGTCTCCCTGCACGCACCGGTCACCGACGACACCGTCGGGATGGTCGGGTCCGAACAATTCGCCGCGATGCGTGATGGCGTCGTCTTCCTCAATTCCGCGCGGGCCCAACTGCACGACACCGATGCGCTCGTCGAAGCGCTGCGGACCGGCAAGGTTTCGGCCGCCGGCCTGGACCACTTCGCCGGCGAATGGCTGCCGACCGATCATCCGCTGACCGCGATGCCCAATGTCGTGCTGACCCCGCACATCGGCGGCGCCACGTGGAACACTGAGGCCCGGCAGGCACAGCTGGTCGCCGACGACTTGGAGGCGCTGCTGTCCGGCGCCATGCCCGTGCATATCGTCAACCCGGAGGTGCTGGGCTCATGAAATTCGTCGAGGAACCCGAGGAAGCGGTACTGGCGGCCGCCAAGGAGATGCTGCGCCGCGGCCTCGTGGAGGGCACCGCCGGCAACATCTCGGCCCGGCGCTCCGACGGCAATCTGGTGATCACACCGTCGTCTGTCGACTATGCGGACATGATGATCGAGGACCTGGTGCTGGTCGGCCCGGACGGCGCGGTGCTGCAGGCCGGGCAGGGCCGGATGCCCTCGACCGAGATGCAGCTGCACCTGGCGTGCTACCAGGCGTTCGACGACATCGGCAGCGTCATCCACAGCCATCCGGTGTGGGCCACCATGTTTGCCGTGGCCCACCAGCCGATCCCGGCGTGCATCGACGAGTTCGCCGTGTATTGCGGCGGGGACGTGCGCTGCGCGGAGTACGCCGCTTCGGGGACACCCGATGTCGGCGCCAACGCGGTCAAGGCCCTGGAGGGGCGCGGCGCCGCACTGATCGCCAACCACGGCCTGGTGGCCGTGGGACCACGACCCGACAAAGTGCTGCATATCACCGCGCTTGTCGAACGCACCGCCCAAATCGTCTGGGGTGCAAAGGCACTCGGCGGTCCCGTTGCGGTTCCCGAGGAAGTGAACCGCAACTTCGCCGGCGTTTACAGCTACTTGCGCGCCAACTGACCTCGCCTGCCGACTGTGAATTCTGCGACGCGACACGCTG